>JBBIJT010000052.1:0-22504 GCA_037445795.1 Betaproteobacteria bacterium
GTGTCGATCCCCTGCTACCAGTGGCACCACTGCGTGGTCGTGCCGGCGGGGCACGCGCTCGCCAAGGCGAAGGCGCTCACCCTGGAGGCCATCGCGCGGCACCCGATCGTCACCTACGACACGAGCTTCACGGGGCGCACCGCCATCGACCGCGCCTTCGCGCAGCGCGGGCTCCGGCCCGAGATCGCCCTCACGGCGCTCGACTCGGACGTGATCAAGTCGTACGCGAGCCTCGGGCTGGGCGCAGGGATCATCTCGTCGGTGGCGGTCGGCAACGCCAAGCGGGAGGGGCTCGTCGTGCTCGACGCCTCGCACCTCTTCCCGACGCAGACCACGCGCATCGCTTTCCGGCGCAAGGCCTGGCTGCGCGGCTACGCGGTGGAGTTCATCCGGCTGTTCGTGCCGCACCTCACGCGCGAGGCGATCGGGCGGCTAGTCCGCGGCGTCAGCGAGGACTTCGTGATCTAGGGGAGGGCCGGCGTCGTTGGCCGGGGGCGCGGGTTCGGCCTTCTCGACGTGCAGGACGCGCTTTCCGTACATCGCCTCCAGGTCCGCCTCGGTGGGCGGATCGCGGAAATACGTGAGCGAGCACAGTGGCGAGAGCCCGAGGGGATCCATGCGCACGACCCACGTTCCGTAGGCGTAGCCCAGCCGGTACATCCTCGCCTCGCGATGGCGCATCCGCTCGCACTGCACCGAGTTCATCGGGCAATGCCGTTCGCCCTTCCCGTCGTGCAGGCAGGGAAACGCATCGTCCCGGGACGTTAGTCCCATGCGGCTGCAAGGCGACGACCAGAGCGATTTCATGCCTGCAGCTTATGCCGCACCGCAGCAAGAGGCGTTGTCCTCCGTCAAAGGCCGCGATGGCTAGCACTGCGCCCACTGGGCGCTGTAGTTCGCGAGTTCGCGCACGGTCGCGCGCCCGTCGACCGCCGACCTGGCGCGATCGCCCATCTCGAGCTCGAGGCGGAAACCGAACTTCTGGAAGAACTGGTCGAACATCTCGCCGCCGAAGGTGCCCGCGGCGAAGAGCTCGTCCCTCTTCGCGTCGTGCTCGAGGAGGATGGTGGCGAGCGGCTGGGGGGCCGGGCCCGCCACCACTCGCGCGCCCGCCGCGGGGTCGTAGACGCTACGGTCCGAGCAGCAGGTGATCACCCTGCCCGGGCCCGCGACGGGGCTCGGCCCGTCCCGGTAGCCGATGAAGCTCACCTGGCGCGTGGGGTAGGTGAGCTTGTGCGCGCAGATGGCCGAGTACGCGACGATCGCGCGGTCCGGGCCCGCGCCGCCTTCCCAGCGATAGGCGCCGCCGCCCTCCGTGCGCAGGTCGATGCCGCCGGCCGCGGGCTTCGCGAGCCGCAGCAGAAAGCACGGGGTCGCGGCGTACGGGTATTCGAAAACGTAATTGACGCCGGCGCGCAGCTGCGCGGCGCGGATCGGCTGCCCGCGCTCGTCCACGAGGAGCGCGCGGCGGTAGAGGCGGGCCTTCAGGGTCGAGGCTTCGGCCGCGGTTGGCAATGCACCCGACGCCGCCGAGGCGGCACAGAGCTTCACGAAGTCGCGTCTTTCCATGCGCGCGAAGATAGCATGGCGCCGGAGCGCCCTGACCCGGTCGGTTGACCGGGTCAACTCACGCGGTTGCGTTCGTGCGCTTCACGCCGAACCACGCCGCGTAGAGCGCCGGCAGGAATACGAGGGTGAGGACGGTCGCCACGAGGAGGCCGCCCATGATCGCCACGGCCATCGGCCCGTAGAAGGCGCTGCGCGCGAGCGGGATCATGGCGAGCACCGCGGCGGCTGCCGTGAGCATGATGGGCCGGAAGCGCCGCACGGTGGCGTCCACGATGGCCTCCCACGGCTCGCTGCCCGCGCGGATGTCGTGGTCGATCTGGTCCACGAGGATCACGGAGTTGCGCATGATCATGCCCGCGAGCGCGATGGTCCCGAGCATGGCCACGAACCCGAAGGGCATGCCCGAGACGAGGAGGGCGGCCGTGACCCCGATGAGCCCGAGGGGGGCCGTGAGCACCACCATCGCGAGCCGGGGGAAGCTCTGCAGCTGCATCATGAGCGCGGTGAGCATGACGAGCACCATGACGGGCGCGACCACGGCGATCGATCGCTGGCCCTTGCCGGCGTCCTCCACGGCGCCTCCCGTGTCGATCCGGTAGCCGAACGGCAGCTTCGCGCGCAGCTCGTCGAGGCGCTCGTTCACCTGGGCGCTCACCGCGGGGGCCTGGATCCCGTCGCGGATGTCGCAGCGCACCGTGATCACCGGCAGGCGGTCGCGGCGCCAGAAGATGCCCTGCTCGAAGCCGGACTCGATGCGCGCGACCTGGGCGAGGGGCACCGTGCGCCCGCGGCCCACCGGCACGGCGAGGTCCTTCAGCAGGCTCACCATGCGGCGCTCCGCCGAGTCGCCGCGGACCACCACGTCGATCTGCTTGTCCTTCTCGCGCCACGCGGTGACCGCCTGCCCCGAGATCACCGTCCCCACGTACTGCGCGAGCTCCTGCGTGGAGATGCCGATGGCGCGCGCCCGGTCCTGGTCGATCGCGAGGCGGATCACGCGGCTCGCCTCCTCCCAGTCGACGTTCACGTCGCGCGTCCACGGGTTGGCGCGCATCACGGCCACCACCTCGCCCGCGATCGCGCGGATCCTCTCCTTGTCCTCGCCGATCACGCGAAACTGCACCGGGAAGCCGACGGGCGGGCCGTTCTCGAGCCGGGTGACGCGCCCGCGCAGCTGCGCGAAGTCCTCGTCGAAGAGCGCGAGCAGCCGCGCGCGCACGACCTCTCGCGCCTCGTTGCCCTTCGTGTTGACCACGAACTGGGCGAAGTTGGCGTGGGTGAGCTGCTGGTCCAGGGGCAGGAAGAAGCGGGGCGTGCCGCTGCCCACGTAGCTCACGAAGCTCTCGATGTTGTCCTTGAGCGCGGGCTCCGTCATGAGGATCCGCTCCAGCTTCGACACCTGCGCCTGGGTGGCCGTGATCGACGAGCCCTCGGCGAGCCGCAGGTCCACGATGAGCTCCGGCCGGTCGGCCGGCGGGAAGAACTGCTGCTGGACGAAGCGGAAGCCGAACACGGAGAGGGCGAAGGTGGCGAGCGTGACGCCGATCACCGTCTTGCGGTTGGCGACGCTCCAGTGCACGAGGCTGCGGAACCTCAGGTAGAAGGGCTTCCGGTAGACGGCGCCCTCGTCCACGTGCTCGCCAGGCCGGTGGAAGTCCGGCAGGAGCTTGTAGCCCAGGTAGGGGACGAACACCACCGAGACCACCCAGGAGACGAGCAGCGCGATGACGGTCACGGCGAACATCGCGAACGTGTACTCGCCGGTCGAGGAGCGCGCGAGGCCGATGGGGAGGAAGCCGGCCGCGGTGACAACCGTGCCGGTGAGCATCGGCATCGCCGTCGACGTGTAGGCGAAGCTCGCCGAGCGCACCCGCTCCCAGCCCTGCTCCATCTTCACCACCATCATTTCCACGGAGATGATCGCGTCGTCGACGAGCAGGCCCAGGGCGATGATGAGCGCGCCCAGCGACACCTTGTGCAGGTCGATTCCCGCCTGGTACATGAAGAGGAAGGTGACCGCGAGCGTGAGCGGGATCGACAGCGCCACGATGAGCCCCGTGCGCAGGCCCAGCGAGAGGAAGCTCACCAGCAGCACGATCGCGACGGCCTCGGCGAGCGTGCGCGTGAACTCGCCGATCGAGCGCTTCACGGCGGCCGGCTGGTCGTTCACGCGGTGCAGCTCCATGCCGACGGGGAGCTCCCCCTCGATCCGGTCGACCTCGGCGTCGAGCGCCTTGCCGAGGGCGATGATGTCGCCGCGCGACACCATCGAGACCGCCACCCCCAGCGCGTCGCGGCCCATGAAGCGCATCTTCGGCTGCGGGGGATCGGAGTAGCCCCGCGAGACTCGGGCGAGGTCCCCAAGGCGGAACGTGCGGCCGTTGGCGCGGACGGGAAGCCCGCGCACGCTCTCGACCGAGTCGAGCGCGCCGCTCGCGCGGATGTAGATGCGGTCGGTGGGCGTCTCGAAGCTGCCGGCGGAGGCGACTGCATTCTGCTGCGCGAGCGCCGCGAAGACCACCGAGGAGTCCACGCCCAGCGTGGCGAGCTTCGCGTTGGCGACCTCCACGAAGATCTTCTCGTCCTGCTCGCCGACCAGGTCCACCTTCGCCACGTCCTTCACGCGCAGCAGGTCCGCGCGGATGCGGTCCGCCGCCTCCTTCAGCTGCGCGTAGGTGAACCCGTCGCCGGTGAGGGCGTAGATGTTGCCGAAGGTGTCGCCGAACTCGTCGTTGAAGAAGGGACCCTGGATGCCGGCGGGCAGCAGGCCGCGGATGTCGCCCACCTTCTTGCGCACCTGGTACCAGGTGTCCTTGATCTCGTCGGGGCGCGACGAGTCCTTCACGAACACGAACACCACCGACTCGCCGGGCTTCGAGTAGCTGCGCAGGTTGTCGAGGCGGGGCGTCTCCTGGAGCTTCTTCTCGATGCGGTCGGTGACCTGGCGCTCGACCTCGTCGGCGGTGGCGCCGGGCCAGGCGGTCCGGACCACCATCACCTTGAAGGTGAACTCCGGGTCCTCGGCCTGGCCGAGCCGGAGGTAGGAGCCGACGCCGATCGCGGCGAGCACGATCATGAAGTAGAGGACGAGCGACGGGTGCTCGAGCGCCCATTCCGACAGGTTGAAGCGGTGGACCACGTCCCCTCGCCCTCAGCGCGCCGCCGGGGCGCCGCCCAGGCGCACCGGCTGGTCTTCGCGCAGCTTGTGGACGCCGGCGGCGACCACGATCTCGCCCGCGGCGAGCCCGGCGAGGATGGTTGCGCCATCCTCGCGGAACTGGCCCAGCTGCACGGCGCGGCGCTTCACGCGCGAGGTCTTCGGGTCCACGACCCAGACCGATGCCGCGTCGCCATCGCGCACGAGCGAGGTGAGCGGCAGGACGACCAGCTTGTCGTCGGCGGCCGGTCGGAAGGCGACGGTGGCGCTCATGCCGACGCGGGCGGACGCGGGCACGTTCGCGAGCGACACGCGGACCGCGAAGGTGCGCGTCACGGCATCGGCGCCTCCCGCGATCTCGCGCACCCTGCCCGGGAAGGGCTTGGCGGGATCGGCCCACAGGAACACCACGACCTCCTGGCCGGGGCGCAGCCGCTGCACCTGGCCCTCCGGGGCGCTCACGACGACCTCGAGCTCGCCGTCGCGCGCGAGCCGGAGCACCGGCTGCCCCGCGGCGACCACCTGGCCGGGCTCGGCGGAGACGCTCACCACGACGCCGTCGGCATCGGCGACGAGCGTGGTGTAGGACTCCTGGTTGCCGGAGAGGGCGGCCTGCGAGCGCGCCTGGTCCGCGCGCGCCGTCGCCGCGCTGAAGGCGGCCTGGCGGGCGTCCCAGGCCGACTGGCTGATGAACTTCTTCGCGAGGAGGTCGGTGGCGCGATCGAGCTCGGCCTTCGCCAGGGCAAGGTCCGACTCCGCGCTGGCGAGCTGCGCGCGGGCCGCGGAGGCCGCGAGCTTCGCGTCATCCGGGTCGAGGCGCGCGAGGGCCTGGCCCTTCTTCACGCGGGCGCCGGCGTCCGCGAGGCGGGCGGCGAGCTTGCCCCCGACGCGGAAGGCGAGGTCGGCCTCGACGCGGGCGCGAACCTCGCCCGCGAAGGTGTCCCTCGTCGCGGCGCCACCGGGGGATGCCGTGACGGTGATCACCGGCCGCACGGGATCCCCGGCCTTCTGGACGTCGCCGCAGCCGGCGAGGAAGAGCGCCGCGATCGCGGCGAGTGGAAGCAAGCCTTTCATCGGGACCTCCTCGTCGCGGGGCGGGCCGGCACGGCGCCCATGGCGCCGGACCAGAGGGCGCGCAGGGCCTGCTCGACTTCGCGCTCGTAGTCGCGCCGGAACATGGCGAGTTCGGTGCGCTCCATGGCGTTGCCGAAGCGCTCGATGGGGTGCAGGAGCTGCCACAGGCCCACGATGAGGCCGTAGCTGTGCTGCATGAGGGTCACGCCCTCGCCGCGCCGGAGGGCGGGAAAATGCCGCTCGAGCGCGGCCCCCGCGGAGCCGAGCGCCTCGGCCACGCGGATCTTGAAGGCGATCGCGGCCTCGGTCGGGATGTCGCGGTCCATGAGGCCGAAGCAGCGGCTGGTGAGGGCGAGGTAGCCGGGGACGCGGATGATGTGGTCGCGCGCGACATGCCACACCTCGTCGAAGCCCACGGGCGCCCGCCCGCCGAGGACGCGCATCAGCTCGCCGAAGAAGCGCTCCACGTGCCGCTGGTGCAGGCTGAGCAGCATCTCCTCCTTGCTCGGGAAGTAGAGGTACACGGTCCCCTTGGCGAGGCCGGCCGCGTCCGCCACCTCGGCCACGCTCGCGACGCGGTCCGCGTGGCCGAGGAACAGGGCCTCGGCGGCGTCGAGCAGGGCGTTGCGGCGCTCCTCCTTGTCCTCGGACGCGATGGCGCGCTGTTTCAGTGCCATAAATGACTCCCGGTCAGCAGGCGGCCACGATAAATGACCGCCGGTCAGGAGTCAATGGGACGGGTCCGTGGCGGGGGTGCCCGCTTTGCACTTCGTGCCCCGCGAGGATTGGCGGTAATATCCGCCCGTTGCGCGGGATCGCCCGCGAAGGCAGCCACTAGCCGACGGCCACGCAGCCGGGGGCACGCAGTCCAACCTGGGAGCACGGACGATGAGTCGATCGGGGGAAGCGGACGATCCGCGGCGAAGGCTGCTGATCCAGGCGTTGGCGGCGGGCTTCTTCGGCGCCGAGATGACGGGCCGCGAGGCGCTTGCGCAGCTGCTCGGCAGCGCCCCGTCGAAGCTGCCCCCCGGCCGGTCGATCTACCGGCTCTCGGGCGAGGTCATGGTGGACGGCAAGCCGGCTACCCTCGAGACGAAGGTCGGGGGCCGCGCGACCCTCGAGACCGGCCGCAACAGCGAGGTCGTCTACGCCGTGGGCGACAGCGCGTTCGTCCTGCGCCAGGAAAGCCGCGTCATCCTCGAGACGGCCCAGCCCGACTCGTCCATCCTCACGGGCCTTCGCGTGCTCTCGGGGCGAATCCTCTCGGTGTTCGCGTCGCGGCGCCCGTACCAGCTGAAGGCGACCACCGCCACCATCGGCATTCGCGGTACCGGCGTCTACGTCGAGGCCGATCCCGAGCAGACCTACTTCTGCACCTGCTACGGGGTGGCGGACGTGGCCGCCAACGCCGATCCCGAGAGCAAGGAGACGGTGGCGGCCCAGCACCACGACCGCCCGCTCTACATCGTGAAGGGCGAGTCGCCGGGCCGGAACATCCGCGAGGCGCCGTTCATCAACCACACCGACCAGGAGCTCATGCTCATCGAGGCGCTGGTCGGGCGCACGCCGCCCTTCGTGTTCCCGAAGAGCGACTACACGGGGCCGCGCCGCAGCTACTGAGCGCGCGGCCGGGGGGCGCCGCGCTCAAGGCGGGGCGCCGGCGAGGATCCAGTTCAGGAAGAGATCGTACTTGGCCCTCGCGGGGTCTCCAGGCGCGGCCGCGTCGTCGAAGCCCGCAACCTGGCCGCCGTTGTGGTGGTGGCCGGAGGGCTTGCGCAGCAGCGGGCTCGCCGCGAGGTCGGTGAAGTTGATGCGGCTGCGCACTTCGGCGTGGAACCACGCGTCGTCGGTGGCGCTGCCCGCGAGGCCGTCGCCGTCGCGGTCCTCGTTCGTGTAGTACACCGGCGGCCGGGCGCCGCTGCCCGTGGGGCTGTGGCACGTCGTGCAGGTGTTGCCGTCCTGCATCGCGGCCTTGATGTCGGCGAAGCGGATGGCCGACGGTGCGGGCGAGAGCGAGGCCCTGGCGACGATCGTGATGTCCGCGGGCGCGCTCTGCGCCGCGCCGTTGGTCGCCACCAGCCGGACGACCCAGGAGCCTTCCGAGGGGGCGTTGAAGGTGGCCTGCACCGTGTTCGCGTCCGCGAGCGTCGCACCCGCCGGCCCCGACACGACTGACCAGGCGTAGCCCGTGGCGTAGAGGCTGCCGGCGGCCGAAAGGCGCGTCGGGCCCGTGGGGACCACGCGGCCCGGGCCGGGGTCGGCCACCGGGCGGCCGGGCATGGGCACGGCGCCGCTCGCGTCGCGCACGGAATAGCCCTTGCCCTGCAGGAAGGTCGCGAGCGCCGACGGGCCGCCGCCGCTCCAGAAGGCGTCGTAGACGATCTTCGCGAGCGGCATGTTGCCGCGGTCCATGACGTGGGCCTTGGTGCGGTCCGCGTAGCCCTCGAACTTCTCGTAGGTCATGAAGTCGATGTCCGACTGCGCGCCCGTGCCGCGCATCGCGTGGCAGGTGCGGCAGGCGGGCGCGATGACCTGCTGGTAGAGCGTCGTCTGGCCCGCGGCCTGCCACGAGGCGGGAACGAACTTGTCGGAGAAGGTCGGGCTCGGCAACCCGTCGCCGCCGTAGAACGACTTGATGAGGGCGGCGGCCGTGCCCTGCCATTCGTTCGGCGAGGCGGCCCGGCGGCAGGCGTCCTCGGGGAAGGCGGAGGCGGAGGGCAGGGGATAGGTGCACAGCACCATGCGGTTGATCGCCTTGAGCGCCGCCTCCTGCTCCGCGCGCGTGAAGCCCGACGCGGTCGAGAAGTCGAAGGCGTCCACCTCGAATGGATGTAGCCTCGCCTGGAAGTCGCCGCGCGCGCCCGAGACGGCGTTCTGCACGAGGTTGAAGCGCGGCTTGCCCGTGGCGTCGGGCGGCGTGAGCGCGTCGCCGCGCCCGCCGTGGCAGCTGATGCAGGGGCCGGGCATCGCCTTGTCGCCGCGCCCGTCGAGGTCCACGGCGAGTTCCCGCGCCCCGGTCGCGCCGTTGAAGTTGAAGAACTTGGCGAAGGCCGCTCCGCCGGCGGGGCCGGGGCTGAACTCGATGCCGTTCACGCCGATTAGGTGGCGCGTGTCGCGAGCGACGGCGGCGTCGAGGTTGAGCGTGGTGTAGGTGTAGCCCGCGGCGGCCTGCACGAGGTAGTTCTCCACCATGAACGCGACGGTGCCGTCGGGGTTCTGCCGCGCCGTCATGCGGCGGCCGTACCCGAGGTCGCGCTTGTCGCCGAACACGACGCTCACCTGCGTGCCGGTGCCGGTGTCGAAGCCGTTCACCGCCTTCCACTTGGCGAGCGTGTCCCTCGCGTTCGTGGGGTCGATGGCCGCGTAGTAGGCCTGCGCGTAGGCGAGGGTGTCGGTCTGCAGGCTCCCGTCGGCCTGCTTCTGCGGGTTGGGGAAGAGCAGGAAGCTGTCGGGTCCCGACACCGCTGCCGTGGGGGGCGGGGGGTCCTTGGGCCGCACGTCGCCGGAGCTTCCTCCGCCGCCGCACGACGGGAGGACGAGCGCCAGGGCGGAAGCCAGGGCCAGCGTGGCGGCGAATCTCGGAGTCATGCGCGAGTTCCCTAGAAGCGCAGCAGGTAGAGGATCGAGTACTGGTTCACGTTGTAGCTCGACGGCCCGGTGTCGGGGCGCGTGAGCGGCGTCGTGCGCACGTAGCGGTACGAGAAGTCGATCGAGTCGCGCGGCCCCAGCGGCCGGTTGTAGCCCACCGTTCCGAGGAGGGTCTGCGCCTCGAACCGGTAGGCGAAGAAGTTGCGGTTCTCGAACGCGTCGTCGCGCACGAAGACGTCGGCGAGGTTCAGGTTCTCCAGGGACGGCAGCCCCGAGGCGAACGTGTCGCCGCGGCGGTACTCGCCGGCGAGGTAGGCCGTGCCCGCCGGCCCCAGCGAGTAGTCGAGGTTCAGCTTGGCGGCGTAGTCGCGCCCGCCGAAGACGTCGCTCTCCGCGCGGCGCCAGTTGGCGCCGATCTCGCCGAAGACGTCGATGCGGTCCGTGAGCGAGCGCCGCGCGTTGGCCCCGGCCGACATCCGCGTGCCGCTCCTCAGTTTCGATTCGTACCCGTCGATCCAGGCGCGCGCGAAGAGCGCGTAGGTGATCGAGTCGAAGTCTCCCGAGGCGCGGTACTGCAGCTCGCCCTGGAGGCCGCCGGAGGTCCGGCCGAGCCCCGTGTTGTCGTGGAACTTGTCCACGCTTAGGAGAGCGGTCGCCACGGCGCGGCTGTTGTTCGTGAGCGGGAAGGTGCGGCTCGCGTTGAGGCCGAGGCTGTAGACCTGGTCGGAGAGCTTCTCGGAAGAAAGCCGCCCGCGGCTCACGTTGTCGTCGTAGGTGAAGCCGGCCTCCACGCCCACCGGGTCGTTCATCGGTTTCCACGACCACCTGCCCGGCGAGAACGGCAGGCGCGCGTCGAGGTCCTGCGACAGGAGGAAGCGGATGGATTGCGCCGTACCCGGGCCGGAGGTCCGCTCGCCCTGGTAGTCGATCGCGAGGCGCGTGCCCTTGCGCCACAGGAAGTCGGCGCCGACGCCGAATAGCAGGGCGCTGCGGCTCGTGCCCGCGGGCGTGACCGAGTACACCGTGCCGCCGAAGAGGTCCGCGTAGCTGATCGAGGCGGAGGGCGCGTCGTTGAAGTCGTAGCGGTACTCCAGGCGCATGCGCGGGACCGTCCATCCGAAGTCGGTCTCGTGCCTCGTCTCGACCCGCAGGCCGGCCGCTCCCTGCGTGTTGCGGATCGTCTGGTCGTAGTAGGTGAGCGCGTTGGCGCCCGCGCCGGACTCGGTCCACTGCTTCAGCTTGTCGGCGGTGAAGTCGAGGCGGCCGTACGGCGACAAGAGGACTCCCTCGCGGCGCAGCTCGTAGCCCGCCGCGATCGACGCGAAGAACTGGTCGCCCTTGCGCTTGCCCGTGGCGAACTCCTCGACGGAGGGCACGTAGCGCGCGTTCTCGTAGTCGAGCCTGCCGTAGCCCACGAGCGCGTCGACGAAGGTGTTGCGCGTCGGCTGGTAGCTGCCGTAGCCGGCGAACGAAGTTCCGCTCGCCTTCGTGCGCGAGCCGTCGGTGCCGACGTCGGTCTTGTCACGGGCGTAGCCCATGCCCATGCCCAGCGCCAGGTTGGCATTGAAGCGGCGATCGAAGCCGACGCTCAGGCCGTCGGTGCTGAAGGAGAGGTCGCTGCCGCTTTCGCCTGCGCCGCGCTTGCCGAACTGCGCGATGCCGCCCATCCAGACGTTGCTGCCGGGCTGCATCCCGGGCGCGGGCGCGGGGCCGCCGGCCACGGCGCCCGCGTCCACGGACTTCGAGGCGGCCGCGGCCACCAGAGTCTGCGCGAGCATGCCCTGCAGGGATCCCGCGGAGGCCACCTTCGGAGCCGCGCCGGGGGCGGTGATGGAGGCGGGCGCGACGCCGTTGGCGCCGGGCAGCGGCCCGAACGGATCGTCGGCGCGCGCCGGGTTGCCCCGGGAGGCCGCCGCCACGGGGGCCCCGGGCTTCGACGGCGCCTGCGACGTCGCGGGCGCCTCGTTGGGCGGGCCGACGTGCAGCGACTCGAGGCGGCGCTGGAAGTTGCCGATCTGCGCGCGCGAGAACCGCCGCGCTGCATCGGCCTGGCCCCGCACGAGTCCGGTCACCGCCGCGTCCTGCGACGGGTCGGGCCTGCCGACCACCGCCACCGACACGACCACCGCCCTCGAGGTGCCGGCATTGCCGTAGGCGACGTAGGTGAAGGTGTCGCTCCCGAAGTAGTTCGTCTTCGGCGTGTAGGTCACCTTCGTGCCGTTCACGTCCGCGAGGCCGTGCGCAGGCAGGACGGAAATGGACACGCCGGTGATGTTGGAGCCGGTGATGTAGGGGGCGAGGTCGATCGTGCCCGAGCCGTTGGTGGGAACCGAGAGGCTCGCGGTGGCCGCGGTCGGCGCCACGGAAGCGACGAGGATGTGCACCTCGGCCGGCGCGGAGGTGCCGGTCGCGTTGATGGCCACGTAGGTGAAGATGTCCTCGCCGCCGTAGCCTCGGGCCGGCGTGTACGTCGCGATCGATCCCGACACGACCACCGTGCCGTGGGCCGGGGCCTGGATGATCCTGAAACTGGTGGCGGCGCCGCCAGCCGCGGCGCCGAGGTCGATCGCCGTGGGCGTGTCGAAGGGCACCTTGACGTCGAGGTGGGAGGCCACCGGCGCGGGCGGGCTCACCGTCACGCTCACCGTGCCCGGGACCGAGGGACCGCCCGGCCCGGTGGCGGTGAACTGGAAACTGTCGGGACCGAAGTAGTCCTTGTTGGGCGTGTAGGTGACGTACGGGCCGTTGACCGACACGGTGCCGTGCGCGGGCGCCTTCGAGATCGAGTAGCTGGTGACGATTCCCGAGAAGGCGCTCGTGAGGTCGATCGACCCGGCGGTGTTGTACGGCACGACCATCGACCGCGAGGACGTGACGGGCGCTGCCGTGTAGACGAGGGTGACGGTGGCCGGCGCCGACGGGCCGCCGAGCCCGGTGGCGCGGTACATGAACGTCGCCGTCTCGGTGAACCCCGCCAGCGGCGTGTAGGTGGCCATCGTGCCGGCCAGCGAAACCGTGCCGGCCGTGGGCGGCGAGAAGATCGAGACGCTGGAATAGGAGCCGGTGATCGAGGCCGCGAGGTCGATCTGCGTCGGCTGCGTCGCGGACACCAGTACCGTCAGCGAAGCGGCCACGGGCGGCGGCGGCGGCGAGACCGTGATGCTGACGGTGGCGGGTGCGGACGTGCCGCCGGGGTTGGTCGCGGTGTAGCTGAAGCTCGCGGGGCCGACGTAGCCGAGCGTCGGCGTGAAGGTCACGACGGTCCCGAGGACCGATGTGCCGCCGTTCACGGCGCCCGTGGCCGATACGCTCGCCACGACCCCCGTGATGTACGGCGCCAGGTCGATCGTGGCCGACGTGACCGGGTTGCCGCTGTTGAAGGCCACGGTCACGGAAGCGGGGGCCACGGTCGGCGGTGGCGGGTTCACCGTCACGGTCACCGTGGCTGCCGACGGCGAGGTTCCGCCGGGGCCCGTTGCCGTGAACTGGAACGAGCCGGTGCCGATGAATCCCGCCGTCGGGGTGAAGGTGATGGTCGTCGGGCCCGTGGCCAGCGCGGTTCCGCCCACCGGGCTGCTGGGCGTGACGGACGTGACGGTGCCCGCGATGGAAGCCGAGAGGTCGATCGCGATGGCGGTGTTGTAGGCGGTCGTGCGCGAGGTGGCCGAGACGACCGGGGCGGCCGTCGGCGAGAGCGTGACGGTGTAGGTCGCGGAGACGGCGCCGGAGGGGCCGGTCGCGTTGAAGGTGAAGGTCGTCGTGCCCGTGTAGCCGCTGGCGGTGTAGGTGAACTGCGAGGGACCCGTGACCGCCACCGTGCCCTGGCCGGCGGGCGGCTGGGCCACCACCGTGAGGGGATTGGCCGAGACGTAGCCGCTGAGGACGACGGGAATCGCCGTCGTGACGCCCGCTCCCGCGGGCACCGTGACCGGCCCCAGGTTCGAGCTGGTCGGCGCCGGCGGCGCCGTCACGGGAATGGTGACCGTCCGCGTCGCGCTCGTCGTGGAGCAGGGGCCCTGCGCCTGGTAGTTCACCGTGACCGTGGGGGAGTAGGTCGTCCCCGTCGCCGTGTAGCTGAGCGTGGTGGGGCCGGTGCCCGCCGTCGTCCCGACGCCCGTCTGGCCCGAGAGCTGCAGCGTTCCCGTCGCCGAGGAGCTCACGCCGGAGACGGATATCGCGCTGGAGATGTTGATCGGCGTCGCCGACGTGCTGTAGGCGATCGCGCCGACGGTGATGTTGCTGGCGGTGACGGTCGGCGCGGTGACCGTCACGTTGACCAGCCGGCCGGCGGTGGTGGCCGCCCCGGTCCCCGCCACCCGGAAGCTGTCCACGTTCGTGCCGCACGTGGCGCCCGTGTGGCTGTAGGTGACGCCGAAGGACCCGGCCGTTCCCACGCCCCCGAGCGTCCCCGCCGAGGGCGACGCGATGGTCGTGGTCGTCGTGATGACCGCGTTAGGCGCGTCGTTGAAGAGGTCCTGGATCGTGACCGCGTTGCCGGCCGTGTGGTAGCCGACCGAGATCGCCTGGGGCCCGGAGAGCAGCGTGCCGATTTCCGTCGCAATGGTGCCGACCGCGGCGAGCGCGGCGGCGCCGAGGGACATGCTGTGGTTGGTGTTCGCGGTGGTGATGACCGCCGAGGCGTTCCCGGCGTTTAGCCGCGGGCCTTCCGGTGGGGTCGCGTGGCAACTCGTGCAGTAAGTGTCGAAGTTGGGCGTCGCCGCACGGGCTTCGCGTGGCGCCGTCGTCGCGCCCAGGGCCGCCAGGGCCGCGGCGAGAAGGGCCACGGCGCGGCCGTGCCGGCGCAGGCGAAAGCCGGGCCAAAGCCATCCGAACGCCAGCGAAAGGCCGGTCGTGTCCATTGCGCCCTCCCGGGGGCTTGTCCTCGTTGCTCTTCTTCGCGCCGGGACCGGGTATCCCCGATCCGGCGCTGGAACACGGCCCTTCTTCCCCGCCGCCGTGTGCGTTGCCGAATCCGAAAGGGGTTTCTACCCGAAAAGGGGGGTATGCGACAAGTTTTCCGCTTGGCGCGGGGAGGGCGCCTCGCCGGTCAGACGAGGCCCTCGAGGAGCTGGACTTCCACCGTGGTCCCGGGCTCGACGATGCCCACCGACTCCCCGAGGACGATGAAGCAGTTGGCCTCGCTCATCGACTTGAGGATTCCCGATCCCTGCTCGCCCGTGGGCCTCACCGTCCATGCGCCGTCCGCCCCGCGCGCGAGGATGCCGCGCTGGAACTCCGTGCGGCCTGGCGCCTTCCTGAGCCGCGCGGCGCAGGTGGCGGGAAAGGTCGGGATGGGCGACACCGGGTCCGCGCCCTGGAGCCGCAGCAGCGCATCGCGCACGAATTGGTAGAAGGTGACCATCACGGAGACGGGGTTGCCCGGCAAGCCGAAGAAGTGCGCGCCGCGGATGCGCCCATAGGCGAGCGGGCGGCCGGGCTTCATGGCGATCTTCCAGAAGACGACCTCGCCGAGCTTCTCCATCAGTCCCTTCACGAAGTCGGCCTCGCCCACCGAGACGCCGCCGCTGGTGATCACCACGTCCGCGCTTGCCGCCGCCTCGACGAAGGCCCTCTCGAGGGAGGCCGGGTCGTCGCGGACGACGCCCAGGTCGAGGACCTCGCAGCCCAGGCGCGTGAGCATCCCGTGGATGGTATAGCGGTTGGAGTCGTAGATCTCGCCCTCCCCGAGCGTCGTGCCCACGCTCTTCAGCTCGTCGCCCGTGGAGAAGAAGGCGACGCGAAGCGGGCGGAACACGCCAACCTCGCCGATCCCGAGGGAGGCGATGAGCCCCAGCTCCGCGGGGCGCACGATGCGCCCCTTGGCGAGCGCCACGGCGCCGCGCCGCAGGTCCTCGCCGGCCTCGCGCACGTTCTGCCCCGTCTTCTGTCCCGCCGCGAAGGCGACCCGCTTGCCCTCGGCCCGGGCCTTCTCCTGCATCACCACGGTGTCTGCGCCCTCGGGCACCACGCCGCCGGTCATGATCCGCACGCACTGCCCGGGGCCCACGCGCCGGGCGAACGGGCGCCCCGCGAACGAGGCGCCGATCTCCTGCAGCGTGCGCTCCCCGTCCGCGGCCAGGTCGGCGCCACGCATCGCCCAGCCGTCCATCGCCGAGTTGCGGTGCGAGGGCACGTCCACGGGAGACACGACGTCCTCGGCGAGCACGCGCCCCAGGGCGTCGCGCACCGGAACGCGCAGCCTCGCGCTCACCGGCTCGAGGAAGCGGTGGATGAACTCGCGCGCCTTGTCCACGGGCATCGAGTTCGGGTCGTAGTCGTCGGCGCAGGAGGCCTGCGTGATGGTGAGCTTGCTCATGTGGGCTTCTCGAGTCCCGCCAGTTCGTCGCGGGTGTTGATGTTGGCAAAGGCGTCGGGCTCGTCGTCGAAGGCGACCTCCACGACGGAAAGCGCCGCGTACCAGCGGTCGATCTTGCGCTGGCCGGAGGCGAGGAACGCCGCGAGCGAGCCGTGCACGCCGCGGCGCATGAGGCAGAAGACGGGGTGCGGCTGGTCGCCGGTGCGCGCCACGGCGAGATCCGCGCCGCGCGCCTCGAGCGCCGCGCGAAGGCGCGACACGAGGTCGCCCGGCAGGAACGGCGAGTCGCAGGGCACGGTGGCCACGAGCTCGCCGCGCGCATGGGCGAGGCCGCGCTCGAATCCGGCGAGGGGGCCCGCGAAGCCCGGGATCTCGTCCGCGATGACGCGGTGGCCGAAGGCGGCGTAGGCCTCGGGGTTGCGGTTCGCGTTCACGAGGATCTCGTCCACCTGGGGGGCCAGGCGCTCGATCACGTGGGCGACGAGGGGGCGGCCGCGGAAAGGGGCGAGGCCCTTGTCGACGCCGCCCATGCGGCTTCCCTGGCCGCCGGCGAGGACGATTCCGGTCACGGCGATCATTCGGGGAAGGCGTGGAAGGGCGCCCAGGCGGGGCGCTCGGATTCGAAGGAGTTGCCCGCGGGGTCGCGGTCCACCGGAGTCACGAAGAGCGCGAGCGGCAGGTGGATCTCGTCGGCCCAGCGCCCGTGCGAGGACTCGAAGGTGAAGCGCGTGCCGCAAGCGGAGCAGAAGCGGCGCACCGTGCCGGGGGAGGACTCGTAGGCGCGAAGGAGATCCTCGCCTTTCGCGAAGCGCACCTGCGCCCGCTGGAAGCCGATCCACGTCACGACGCCCGCCGCGTGCGTCGTGCGGCAGCTCCAGCAGTAGCAATGGGCGCAGAAGCGCGAAGGGAAGGTGGCCACGGCCTCGACGCGGCCGCAGTGGCAGCGCGCGATCGCCGTTCCGGGCCCGGCTGCGGGAGGCATGCCGGCGCCCTCAGCGGCCACCCGCGGCGCCGCGCGCGAAGCGCTCGGCCCCGGTGAAGAGCAGGTAGCGGCGGTTCACCGCGCGGCCGATCATCGTGATGCCCACCTTCGCCGCGATCTCGTGGCCCATCTTGGTGAGCCCCGAGCGCGACACGAGGAACGGGATGCCCATCTGCGCGGCCTTGATCACCATCTCGGAGGTGAGGCGCCCCGTGGTGTAGAAGACCTTGTCGCCGCCGTCGATGCCTTCGAGCCACATCCACCCCGCGATGGCGTCGACGGCGTTGTGCCGGCCCACGTCCTCGACGAACGTGAGGATCTCGGACCCCTTCGCCAGCGCGCAGCCGTGGACTGCGCCGGCCTCCTTGTAGATCGACTCGTGCAGCCGTACGTTGTTGAGGAGCCCGAAGAGCGTCTCCTCGTCGAGGCGCGCGCCGGCCGGCAGCCGGATCGACTCGATGTCCTCCATGAGGTCGCCGAAGACGGTTCCCTGGCCGCAGCCCGTCGTGGCCGTGCGCTTGCCCGTTCGCCTCTCGAGGTCCTCGAGCCCGCCGCGCGTGGTCACGGCGACGGCGCCCACGTCCCAGTCGACCTGCACGGAGACGATCTCCTCGATCGACTTCACGAGGCGCTGGTTGCGCAGGAACCCGATGGCGAGCGCCTCGGGGGCGGCGCCGAGCGTCATGAGGGTGAGGATCTCGCGCTTGTCGACGTAGAGCGTGAGCGGGTGCTCCCCGGCGATGGGCGTGGGCTTCGCATCGCCCGCCTCGTCGATCGACTCGACGAGGAAGGTGGCGGGGCGGGAGGCCCGGGAGAGTCGGGGGCGGTAACGCATGGGTTCTCGGCCTTCCGCCGGCGCTAGCCGCCGATGAAGGACATCTCGACCTTGCGCGCCCGGGCCGTCTCGGCGGTGCGGATTTCCGAGTAGCGGTCCTCGCGGACCTGCCACACGGCGGCGATGGCGCGCGCGAGGTCCTCGTCCGAGCCGCCGCCGCGCGCGATGGACTTGAGGTCGTAGCCGCGCTCCGCGAAGAGGCAGGTGTAGAGCGCGCCGTCCGTCGAGAGCCTGGCGCGGTTGCAGGAGGAGCAGAACGCCTGCGTCACGCTCGAGATGATGCCGAACTCGCCCGCGCCGTCCTTGTAGCGCCAGCGCTTGGCGACCTCGCCGAAGTGGTTGGGGTTCACGGGCTCGCAGGGGAACGCTTCCGCGACGCGCCGCACGACCTCGGCGCTGGGGACGACGTCGTCCATGCGCCAGCCGTTGGTCGCGCCCACGTCCATGAACTCGATGAAGCGGACGATGTGCCCGGTCCCGCGGAAGTGGCGGGCCATGTCGGCCACCTCGTGGTCGTTGGTGCCGCGCTTCACCACCATGTTCACCTTCACGGGCGCGAGCCCGGCCGCGGCCGCGACGTCGATCGCATCCAGCACCCTGGCGACGGGGAAATCCGCGTCGTTCATGGCGCGGAAGGTCGCGTCGTCGAGCGAGTCGAGCGAGACGGTCACGCGGCGAAGCCCCGCGGCGTAGAGCGCCCGCGCCTTCTGCGCGAGGGCCGAGCCGTTCGTGGTGAGCGTGAGGTCCACGTCCGGCAGCGCGGCGGAGAGCATCGCCACGAGGTCCTCGATGCCCCGGCGCAGCAGCGGCTCGCCGCCCGTGAGCCGGATCTTGCGGATGCCGATGCCGTGGAAGACGCGGGCGAACCGCACGATCTCCTCGAACGTGAGCAGCTCGGCGTGCGGCAGGAAGGGGTAGTCCTTGCCGAACACCTCGCGCGGCATGCAATACGTGCACCGGAAGTTGCAGCGATCCGTCACCGAGATTCGAAGGTCGCGGATCCCCCGGCCGAGCGCGTCCGCGAGCGGGCCCGGCGACGGGTCGCGGGACAGTGGCGGGATCGCGAGGCCCCGGTGCACGGGCACGACGGGGATGACGGGCTTCGACATCGGGTGGCGAGCGTTGCGAGGGCGGGCGTCGAGGATAGCACGCGAGGAGGGCGGGAAACCCCACGCGCGGTGGGGGCGTCCGTGGGCTATAGTCGCCCCATGAGCGACAAACCGAGCCGCATGGTCGCGGTCGTGATGGAGCGCGTGCCGATCGCGAGCCGCTGGGCCACGCACGAATGGCAGGTGACGGGGGTCATCCCCGACGTGGGGGGCGAGCCGCGCGTGCTCGCGGAGCGCGACGGGGTGCTGCAGAAGGTCTTCCCCGGCTTCTCCGTGACCCTCTACCGCGACGAGGCCGAGGGTTACTACCTCAACGTCTCGAGCGGCGCGCCCTGCGCCTTCGTTTCGCTGCGCCCGGACGAGGAGGGGGGCGAACCCCGGCCATACCTGGTCACGGCGTCGTACAACGAGGCGGCGCGGTGGATGGATGGCGGCGAGCGGGTCGAGAAGGCGGCGGCCGACCTCTCCTTCACCGCCTGGGTCGGCGAGTGGGTGGAAGCCAATTACCGGCCGGAGCCGAAGGAGCGGATCCGGCCGAAATCCTTCAAGGGCAAGGAAGGCCGCCTGCGGGAGCGGGGCTAGGGCGTGGCGGACGAGGACGATTTCCTGCGGCGCTGGTCGCGGAGAAAGGCCGAGGCGAGGCAGCCCGCGCGCGAGGCGCCCCCGGACCCGAAGCCGGCCGCGCCACCCGCCGAGGCAGGGCAGGCGCAGCCGGCGCCGGAGGCGGCGAAGCCGGCTCCGCTGCCGCCCGTCGAGTCCCTCAACCCGGATTCCGACTTTTCGCCTTTCATGGCTTCGGACGTCGACCCGGAACTTCGCAGCAAGGCCCTGAAGGCCCTCTTCCGCGACCCGCACTTCAACGCGATGGACATGCTCGACGTCTACGTGGACGACTATTCCAAGCCGGACCCGCTGCCCGAGGGCTGGCTCGAGAAGCTCCGGCAGGTGTCGCGGCTCGGGGACGCCGCCGGGCGCGACCGGGAGGAAGCCGAACGGCAGCGCCTCGCCCGCACGGCGCAGTTGGCCGGGGAGCCGGCGGACGGGGAGAAAGCCGAACAAATGTTACCGCCGTCGGGCGAGGGCACTCACGATTCGGACGCCGCGGAGGGGGGTATGCCCCCGCCCTCCGAAGGGGAATCGGGCACCTGAGGGCCATGCCTGCGGCCTTTGCGAGTGTTGTAGAATGGCTCTTCATATTTCCAATGAGGGGAAACGGCCGTGGCAGCGGCGATAATCCCCCAGTCGAAACGCACGAGGAGCGTCGGCGTCGCGCGCCGCCGGCGAAGACGGACATCGAATGACCCTGGATGAACCCGCGGGGGGCACCCTGGCCACCGCGGCACCCGAAGCTCAGGGCAGTTCGCCCTCCACTCCGGGCTCGCTCGAGAGCCGGGGATGGAGCGTTCGTTCCGTAGACTGCGCCCCCAAGCTCCGCGCCCTCGAGGCCCTCGCCAAGCTGCCGCCGCCGGAATCCCTGGCGAGCGTCTCCTACACGTCACGCGGAAACGCCCTCGTGGTGGGCGGCGACGAGCGTGCAATCGCGGCCGCCTCGCGCCTGGCCCCGAAGCTCGCCGTGACGCTGCTGCTCACCTCGCGCCCCTCGGTCCAGGCTGCCGCGCTGGCCAGCGCCGACGCGGGTGAATCCTTCCCGATTTGGGGAGGCAAGGTCGCCTCCCTCAAGGGCTACCTCGGCAACTTCACCGTCACGCTCTCCGACCTGTCCGCCGTCCGTGAATCGGGGTCGCGGGGGCTGCCGGGCGCCGCCGGCGCGATGTTCGATCTCGTGGTGGACCTTTCCGACCCTCCCCTCTTCGGCCACCACCAGCCGCCGCAGGGCTACTGGCGCGTCACGGACGACGCTTCGCTCGCGGTCGCTCTCGAGGAGGCGCCGGAGGCCGTGGGCGAGTTCGACAAGCCGCGCTTCTTCGCCTATCGCGAGAATCTCTGCGCCCACTCGCGCTCGGGCATCGCCGGCTGCAGCAACTGCATCGACGTCTGCTCGACGGAGGCCATCTCCTCCGACGGCGATCGCGTCGAGGTCGACGCGCACCTGTGCATGGGCTGCGGCGCGTGCGCCTCGGTTTGCCCTTCCGGCGCGATGAGCTTCCTGTTCCCCCGCGTGGCCGACCGCGGCGCGCAGCTGAAGGCGCTGCTCGCGGCCTACCGCGAGGCCGGCGGCCGCGACGCCTGCGTCCTCTTCCACAACGGCACCGACGGCCGCGAGCTCCTCGCGAGCTCCGCTGAGTCCGGCCGCGGGCTTCCCGCGCGGGTGATCCCGCTCGAGTCCTGGCACGTGGCGAGCGTTGGAATTGACCTCCTGCTGGGCGCCGTCGCCCTCGGCGCGAGCCAGGTGGTTGTCCTCTCGGCGGGTTCCGAAGCCCCGGAGTACTCGCGGTCGCTTCGCGGGCAGATGGACCTCGCGCAGTCGATCGTGACCGCGCTGGGCTACGCCGGGAGGCACTTCGCGCTCGTGGAGGCGGGCGACGCGGCGGCCGCCCTCGACGCGCTGGAATCGCTCGAGCCCGCGGCCGTTCCCGCCACGCCGGCGACGTTCGCGCTGTCCAACGACAAGCGCACGGCGGTCGAGTTCGCCGTGGAGCACCTCGCGAAGCACGCCCCCGCCCGCGTCACCGAGATCGCGCTGGCCGCCGGCGCGCCCTGGGGCGAGGTGGTGGTCGACAAGGAGAAGTGCACCCTCTGCCTGTCGTGCGCGGGCGCCTGCCCCGAGTCGGCCCTGATGGATGGCGCCGATGCGCCCATGCTGCGCTTCCTGGAGCGGAACTGCGTCCAGTGCGGGCTGTGCGAGCGCACGTGCCCCGAGGATGCGATCACGCTGCGGCCGAGGCTCCTCCTCGCGCCCTCGGTTCGCGAGGCCCGCGTGCTCAACGAGACGCAGCCCTTCCACTGCGTCTCCTGCGGCAAGCCCTTCGGGACGAAGCAGATGGTGGACGCGATGCTCGGCCGCCTCGCGGGCCACTCGATGTTCGCCGATGCCGCGGCATTGAGGAGGCTGCAGATGTGCGCCGACTGCCGCGTGGTCGACATGATGTCCAGCAAGAACGAAGTTTCGGTGCTCAAGCTCTAGACGTGGCCGAGGAACGAGCCGGACCAGGACAAATGCAAGCCGTCGCCTCCCCAGTCGAAGTCTCCCCGCCGGTTGCCGCCGAGGATGCGGCGCGGGCCGACTTCTACGCGCTTCTCGCGGCGCTCTTCCACCATGCGCCCGACGCGCGCCTGCTGCGAACGCTCGCGCTCGCGTCCCCCATCGAGGGCGGTTACGCGGCCCTCGCCGGCGCCTGGTCGCAGCTCGTGGCCGCCTCGGGCGTGGTCGACGAGGAAGCGGTCGCGGAGGAGTTCGAGACGCTCTTCGTGGGCGTGGGCAAGGCCAGGGTCTCGGTCTACGCCGGCTGGTACGAGGCGCAATCCGGCGGCACGCCGGCGCGGGTGCGCGTCCTGGAGCACCTCGCCACGCTGGGCCTCGGGCGCCCGGCGGGAGTCGACGAGCCGGAGGACCACTTCGCGGGCCTCTTCGACGCGATGCGCGTCCTGGTGGCGGGTGGCGCGGGGCGCGGCCCCGCGACCCTCGCGGAGCAGAAGCGTTTCTTCGAGGCCCACGTGTGGCCCGGCGTGGGCAAGTTCCTCGCCGCGGTGCGCGTGGCGCCGGAATCCAACTACTATCGCAGGGTCGCAGCCGTCGGCGAGGCGTTCGTCGGCATCGAAAACGAGTCGTTCAACCTGGGTTGAAACTGGAAGTCTTTTCACAGGAGGCGTGACATGAACAACGAGAGAAAACCGAACAGCCGCAGGAAATTCCTGCTCACCGCGAGCCTGGGGGGCGCCGGCGCCGCCGCCGCCGTCGTCGCCGGGCGCGGCG
>JBBIJT010000053.1:0-22168 GCA_037445795.1 Betaproteobacteria bacterium
CGATCGTGATCACGCCGATCTCGGCGGACGCAGCCACGTCGGCCGCGGGGTCGACGGCCGCGAGCGGATGCACGCCCGCGACGGCCGCGCGCGGCGGGTTGAAGAGCGCGACGGTGCGCGCGTAGTACGCGTAGGGGTTGTCGGAGACGATCCGCGGGATCGCCGTCGCGTCGCGATCGCGCGGGCCCAGGATCACGGCGGCCGCGCGCGTCGTCGCGAGGCGGGGGCGGTACTTCGGGTTCGCGAGGAAGGCGATCTCGCCGGGCCCGGCGTCGTCGAGGGTGGCCACGCCTGCCACCACGACGGCGGCGTCGCCCACGACCTCGCCACCGAGGCGGCCGGCGATTTCCTGCAGGGAGAGGCGGACCGGGGCCAAGGCGGTGCCAGCGCGGCTACTTGTCCGCGAGCGCCCTGATGACCTTGTCCGTGATGTCGATGCGGGAGCTCGCGAAGACCGCCTCCTGCACGACCAGGTCGAACTTCTCGGCCTCGGCGATCTGGTTGATGGCCCGCGTCGCCCGCTCCTGCACCTGCGCGAGCTCCTCGTTGCGGCGCAGGTTGAGGTCCTCGCGGATCTCGCGCTGCAGGCGCTGGAAGTTGCGGCTCACGTCCGCGAGCTGCCGCTCCTTCTCGCGGCGCGCTGCCTCGGGGAGCGTGACGCTGTCCTTCTCGAGCTCGACCTGCAGGTCGCGGCCCTGCTTCTCGAGCTTGGCGAGCTCCGCGTTCCTCGCGGAGAACTCCCGCTCGAGCTTCTGCTGGGCGCGCTTCGCGGGCGCGGCCTCGCGGAAGACCCGCTCGGTGTTCACGAACCCGATCTTCGGCTCGGCGGCCACGGCACACGCCGCCACCGCGCAAAGCCCCGCCACCATCGTCTTTCGCCAATCCATGTGCACGGCTCCGTGCTCAGAAAATCCTGCCCAGCTGGAACTGGAATCGCTCCAGCCGGTCGCCGTCCTGGTTGCGGAACGGCTGGCTGAAGGAGAACTTGAGGGGGCCCACCGGCGAGTCCCAGCTCACCGCGAGGCCGACGGAGGCGCGCAGGTCGCTGGCGCTCACCTTCTGGCCCGCCCCCCAGACCCAGCCGGTGTCGACGAAGGTCGAGAGACGCACGCTCTTGTCCTTGATGCCCGGCATGGGGAACAGCATCTCGAGGTTGCCGATCGCGCGGCGGTTGCCGCCCAGCACGTCCCCGTTGATGTCGCGCGGGCCCAGCGAGGCCGCCTCGTAGCCGCGCACCGAGCCCACGCCGCCCGCGTAGAAGTTCTTGAAGAAGGGCAGCGGCTTGCCGCCGTAGCCGTCCGCGTAGCCCACCTCGCCGTTCACGAGGAAGGTGAGCCACCCCGGCCACCCCGGCGTCGCGAGGTACTGCAGCTGCAGCGAGGCGCGGTAGTACTTGAGGTCGCCCGGCGGCATCCCGACCTCGAGCCCGGCATCGGCGAGCCAGCCCCGCGTGGGGTAGGTGAGGCTGTCGCGCGTGTCCCGGGCGTAGCCGATGTTGGTGCGGAACGTGTTCGTGTTCTCGCCGAACTGGTTCACGAAGTCGAGGTAGCGGGGCGGGGCCGTGAGCGGGTCGAGGGTGAGGTCCGTGTTCTCCGCCGTGAGCCCGAGGCGGACGGCGTCGTACTCCGTGACCGGGATGCCGAAGTTCACGCCCACGCCCGTCGAGGTCGTCTGGTAGCTCGACACCGAGAGCGAGGACGTGTCCACGTCGCGGCGGAAGACGTCGATGCCGGCCGCGACGCCGTCGGCCGTGAAGTACGGGTTCACGAACGACAGCGAGTAGACCTTGTTGACCGACCCGTTGTTCACCTGGAAGGCGAGCTGGTTGCCGGAGCCGAAGATGTTGGCCTGGGCCACCGAGGCCGAGACGGTGAGCTTGTCCGCCTGCGAGTAGCCCACCCCGAAGTTGAGGCTGCCCGTGTTCTTCTCCGTCACGCTCACCAGGGCGTCCACCTGGTCGGCCGTGCCGGGCACGGGCGGGGTCTCGATGTTCACTTCCGAGAAGTAGCCGGTGCGCTGCAGGCGCTCCTTGGAGCGCGCGATCTTGTCCAGCGAATACCAGGAGTTCTCCAGCTGGCGCAGCTCGCGCCGGATGACCTCGTCCTGGGTGCGCCCGTTGCCCACGATCCCCACGCGCCGCACGTAGACGCGCCGGCCCGGGTCGACGAAGAAGGTGAAGCCCGCGGTGCGCTTGTCGCGGTCGAGGTCGGGCACCGGGTTCACGTTGGCGAAGGAGTAGCCGTCGTTGCTCAGGCGGTCCGTGATGCGCTTCACGCTCTCGATGACGCGCTCGCGCGAGAACGTGTCGCCGGACCTGAGCGTGAGGAGCGCGCGCAGCTCCGGCTCGGGGAGGATGAGGTCGCCGCTGAACTTGAGGTCGCCCAGGCGGTACACGGGCCCCTCGTTGATCGCGATCGTGATGTAGATCTTCTCGCGGTCGGGGGTGATGGAGACCTGCGTCGACTCGATGTTGAACTCGAGGTAGCCGCGGTTCAGGTAGAAGGAGCGAAGCGTCTCCAGGTCCGCGGTGAGCTTCTGCTTGGAGTACTGGTCGTCCTTGGTGATCCAGGTGAGCCAGCCGGGGGTGGTGAGCTGGATCTCGCGCAGCAGCTGCTTCTCGGTGAAGTCCTTCGCGCCGATGAGGTTGATGTCGGCGATGCGCGTGATCTCGCCCTCCTCGATGTCGAAGCGCAGCGACACGCGGTTCCTCTCGAGGGGCGTCACCGTCGTCTTCACCTTGGAGGCGTAGAAGCCGCGCGAGGTGTACTGGCGCTTGAGCTCCTTCTCGGCGCGGTCGAGGAGCGACTTGTCGTAGATCTTGCTCTCGGCGATGCCGGCCTGCTTGAGGCCGTCCTTCAGGTTGTCCTTCGTGAACTCCTTGGCCCCCTCGATCTCGATCGTGGCGATGGCCGGGCGCTCCTGGACGAACACGACGAGCACGTTGCCGTCGGCCTCCAGGCGCACGTCCGAGTAGAAGCCGGTGGCGTAGAGGGCCTTCACCGCCTGCGCGGACTTGTCGTCGTCGAGGGTCTCGCCCACCTTCACGGGGAGGTAGGAGAACACGGTGCCGGCCTCGGTGCGCTGCACCCCCTCGACCCGGATGTCCTTCACCACGAAGGGCTGGATGGCGAGCGCCGGCCACGCGGTGGCGAGCGCGCAGGCCGCGGCGAGGCGAAGGCGGAGGAATCGGGGAGTTTGCAAGGGTCAGCCCGTGAGGAGCCGGTTGATGTCGTTGTAGAAGGCGAAGAAGGTGAGCCCGGCGAGGATCGCGAGCCCCACGCGCTGGCCGATTTCCATGGTGCGCTCGGAGACGGGAGAACCCTTCACGATCTCGGCCGAATAGTACACCAGGTGCCCTCCATCGAGCAGCGGGATGGGCAGGAGGTTCAGCACGCCGAGGCTCACGCTCACGAGCGCGAGGAAGCCGGCGAAGGAAACCCAGCCCATCTGGGCCGACTGGCCGGCGTAGTCGGCGATGGTGATGGGGCCGGAGAGGTTCTTCCAGGAGACCTCCCCGAGGAGCATCTTCCCGAGCATCCGCAGGCTGAACACGGAGAGGTCCCACACGCGATGGACGGCACGGGGCAGCGCCTCGAGCGGGCCGTAGCGGACCGTCGTGGTCATGCGGTCCCACTCGGCGCGGACCTCCGCGCCGGGCTCCACCTTGAGCAGCCCGATGCGCCCCTCGCCCTCGCCCTTCGCCTCGGGCACGGCGCGGATCTCGAGCGGCGCGCCGCCGCGCTCGATCCCGAGCACCAGCACCTTGCCGGGGGATGCCCGGACGCGCGAGGTGAACTGCCCCCAGGTCGCCACCGGCTCGCCCCCGATCGTGACGATCCGGTCGCCCTCGCGCAGGCCGGCGCGCGCGCCCGCGCCCTCCGGCAGGACGCGCCCGAGCGTGGCCGGGGTGCGCGGCGTGTAGGCCTTGAGGCCCAGCTTCTGGAGGAAGTCGCGGTCGAGGTCCTCCTTGGTGAGCGACGCCAGGTCGAGCGACCGGGTCGCCCGGCCGCCACCCGCGCCCTCGAGCTCGAGCGCCACCTCGCCGCCGCGCACGGCCTCCTTGAGCAGCAGCCAGCGCACGTCGGTCCAGGTGGCCGTCGCCTCGCCGCCCACGGCCCGGATCGTGTCGCCGTTCGCGAGCCCCGCGGCGGCGGCGGCGGAGCCGCGGGGCGGATCCCCCACCACCGGCTTCACGCCGGGGAGCCCCGTGACGAACAGCGCCCAGTAGAGGAGGAACGCGGCGATGAAGTTGGCCGCGGGCCCGGCGAGCACGATGGCGATGCGCTTGCCGACGGGCTGAAGGTCGAAGGCGCGGGAGCGCTCGGACGGGGCCACGTCGCCCTCGCGGGAGTCGAGCATCTTCACGAACCCGCCGAGGGGGAATGCCGCGATCACCCATTCCGTGGCATCGGGCCCGACGCGGCGCATCCACAGGGGCCGGCCGAAGCCCACCGAGAAGCGCAGGATCCGCACGCCCGCGAGCCGCGCCACGATGTAGTGGCCCCACTCGTGGACGACGACGAGCAGGCCCACGGTGACGAGGAAGGAGGCGATGGTGACGAGGGCGGAGGGCATGGAGTCGATTTTCCCCGATTTCAGGCGCCGCGGCGGCCCCGTCGCGACACTTCGCGCCGCGCCGCCTCGCGCGCCTCGCCGTCGGCCCGCCAGGCCGTCTCGACGCAGTCGAGCGGGCGGGCCGGCGTGGCCGCCAGCACGTCCTCGATGACCGCGGCAATGGCCGGGAATGGGAGCGCCCCCGCGAGGAAGCTCTCCACCGCGACCTCGTTGGCGGCGTTGAGGATGGCCGGCGCCGTCCCGCCGCGCTCGAGGGCGGCGAAGGCGAGCCGCACGCAGGGGAAGCGCGCGTGGTCGACGCTCGCGAACTCCAGGCGGCCGAGGGTGGCGAAGTCCACCGGGGCCACGCCCGCCTCGATGCGCTCCGGCCAGGCGAGCGCGCAGGCGATCGGCGTGCGCATGTCGGGGGCGCCCAGCTGCGCGATCACCGAGCCGTCGTGGTACTCCACCATGGAGTGGATGACGCTCTGCGGGTGGACCACCACCTCGATCGCCTCGCGCGGCGCGCCGAAGAGCCAGTAGGCCTCGATCACCTCCAGGCCCTTGTTCATCATCGTGGCGGAGTCCACCGAGATCTTGCGGCCCATGACCCAGTTGGGATGCGCGCAGGCCTCGTCGGGCGTCACCTGCGCGAGCCGCTCCAGGGGGGTGGCCCGGAAGGGCCCGCCGGAGGCGGTGAGGAGGATGCGGCGCACGCCCGCGCGCGCGGCCTCCCCGGGGCGCCCGCAGGTGAAGCCGCGCGGGAGCGACTGGAAGACGGCGGAGTGCTCGCTGTCGATGGGAAGGAGCGTCCCGCCGCCCTCGGCCAGCGCGTCGAGGAAGAGCGAGCCGGAGACGACGAGGGCCTCCTTGTTGGCGAGCAGCACGTGCTTGCCGGCGCGGGCCGCGGCGAGCGTGGCGGGCAGCCCGGCCGCGCCCACGATGGCCGCCATCACGGCATCCGCCTCGGGAAGCGAGGCCACCCTCTCGAGGGCGGCGGCGCCGGCGAGCACCTCGGTGGGCAAGCCCCTGGCGCGAAGCGCCCGGCGAAGCTGCTCGGCGGCGCCATCGTCGGCGAGCGCCGCGAAGCGGGGGCGGAACCGCTCGCACTGGGCGGCGAGCTTCGCGTGGCTCGCGTTGGCCGCCAGCGCGACCACCTCGAACCGCCCCGGATGGCGCGCCACGACGTCAAGCGTGCTCTCCCCGATGGATCCGGTGGATCCCAGTATCGTCAGTCGCTTGACCATGTCAGCAGCCCCACCAGGGTGGGGACCCCCGCAGCGTGCTCTCTCCGATGGACCCGGTGGAGCCGAGGATGGCGAGGCGCTTCATGCGAAGGCGAGCAGCAGCGCGGCCGCCGGCAGGGTGGGCATGAGCGCGTCGATGCGGTCGAGGATGCCGCCGTGGCCGGGCAGCAGCGAGCTCGAGTCCTTGCGGCCGGCCCCGCGCTTCATCCACGACTCGAACAGGTCGCCCAGCACGGAAAGCGCGGCAAGCCCCAGCATCGCGAGCACCGCGACCGCGCCCCAGGCCGCCTCGAAGGACGCCGTGAGCGGCCCCGGCCGCGCGTGCGTGTACACGTCGAGCGCGATGCCGTAGGCCAGCACGCCCAGCATCGCGCCGACCACGCCTTCCCAGGTCTTGCCGGGGCTAATGGCGGGCGCGAGCTTGCGGCGCCCGAAGCGGTGCCCGGCAAAGTAGGCGGCGATGTCGGCCACCCAGACGAGGAGGGCGCACGCGAGGAGCAGCCACGGGCTCGCCTCGCGCAGGACCACCAGCGCCGACCACAGTGGCCAGAGCACGAACCAGCCCGCCAGGCCGCACGCCCAGGACTCCGGGCGCAGGCGCAGCGCGAGCCACGCCGGCACGGCGAAGATCCAGAAGTAGGCGGAGGCGACGAAGGAGGCGTGTGAGACGTTCGCGAAGACGGCCGCCGGCCCCGCGAGGCAAGCCGCGACGAGAGCCGCCGCGATGGCGCCCGAGAGCACCAGGTAGGCCGCGCGCGCGGCGCGGCCGAAGCCGCACAGCCGCGACCATTCCCAGCTGGCGAGGAGCACGATCAGCGTCGCGAACCCGACCCACGCCGGCCGCGAAGCGAGGAACAGCATGCCCAGGACGAGCGGCAGCAGGGCGATCGCGGTGAGGACTCGCGTCTTGAGCATGCGCAGGGCCGCGGGCCGGGCGCCTAGCCGACCTTCGGCTGGGGAAGCGTGGCGGCGAGCTGCTCGCTGGTGCGGCCGAAGCGCCGCTCGCGCGAGCGGTAGGAGGCGATGGCCTCGTCGAGCGCCTCCTCGCCGAAGTCGGGCCAGAGGGTCGGCGTGAAGTGCAGCTCCGTGTAGGCGAGCTGCCACAGCAGGAAGTTGGAGATGCGCTCCTCGCCGCCGGTGCGGATGAAGAGGTCGGGCTCCGGCGCGTAGTTGAGCGCGAGGTGGCGCGAGAGCCGCTCCTCGGTGATCTCCTCGCCGGGGCTCTCGGCGCGGCAGCGGTTCGCGGCCTGCAGGATGTCCCAGCGCCCCCCGTAGTTGGCCGCGATGGTGAGCGTGAGGCGCTCGTTTGCCGCGGTGAGCGCCTCGCCGCGGCGGATGTGCTCCAGGATGGCCGGGTCGAAGGGCGCGAGGTCGCCGATCACGCGGAAGCGGATGCCGTTGCCGTGCAGCTTCTCCACCTCCTGCTCGAGGGCCTTGAGGAAGAGCTGCATGAGGAAGTTGACCTCCTCGCCCGGCCGGCGCCAGTTCTCGCTCGAGAACGCGAAGAGGGTGAGCGAGCCGATGCCGCGGGCGATGCACGCCTTCACGACCTCGCGCACCGCCTCGACGCCGCGGCGGTGGCCGGCCACCCGGGGCAGGAACCGCTTCTTCGCCCACCGGCCGTTGCCGTCCATGATGATGGCGACGTGGCGCGGCACCTCCCCCGTGGGGGGAATCGCGAGGGTGCTGCTCTCGAACTGGCTCATGGCGGGGCGCCGGCGGCGGGGAAGGCGATGGCTCAGATCGCCATCAGCTCCTTTTCCTTCTCGGCGATCATGCGGTCGATGTCGGCGACCGCCTTGTCGGTGAGCTTCTGCACCTCGTCCTGGGCGCGCTTCTCCTCGTCCTCGGGGACGTCGTGCTTCTTGAGCATCTCCTTGAGGTGGGTGTTGGCGTCGCGGCGGACGTTCCTCACCGCCACCTTGGCCTCCTCGCCCTCGTGGCGGACGAGCTTGGTGAGGTCGCGGCGGCGCTCTTCGGTGAGGGCCGGCATCGGCACGCGGATCAGGTCGCCGGAGGTGGCCGGGTTCACGCCCAGGTCGGAGTCGCGGATGGCGCGCTCGACGGTCTGGACCATCTTCTTCTCGTAGGGCTGCACGCCGATGGTGCGGGCGTCGACGAGCGTCACGTTGGCCACCTGGTTGATGGGCGTGGGCGTGCCGTAGTAGTCGACGCGCAGGTGGTCGAGGAGGCCCGTGTGGGCGCGCCCGGTGCGCACCTTCGCGAGGTTGTGCTTGAGCGTGTCGATCGACTTCGCCATCTTCTCGGTGGCCTGCTTCTTGATATCGGCGAGGTTCAGGGCCATGCGTCCTCCGGGGTCAGCTGTGGACGAGGGTGCCTTCGGGCTCCCCCATGACGACGCGCCTGAGCGCGCCGTCCTTGAAGATGGAAAACACGTTGATGGGCAGGCGCTGGTCGCGGCAGAGCGCGAGCGCCGTGGCGTCCATCACCTTCAGGTTCTTCACGAACGCCTCGTCGAAGGTGATCTTCTCGAAGCGGGTCGCCTTCGGGTCGCGCATGGGGTCGGCCGTGTAGACGCCGTCCACCTTCGTCGCCTTGAGGACGATCTGCGCCTCGACCTCGCGGCCGCGAAGGGCGGCGGCGGTGTCGGTGGTGAAGAAGGGGTTGCCGGTGCCCGCGGCGAAGATGACGACCTTCCCCTCCTCGAGGTAGCGGATCGCCTTGCCGCGGATGTAGGGCTCGCAGACGGGCTCGATGTTGAGCGCCGACTGCACGCGCGCCACGAGGCCGGCGCGGTTCATCGCGTCCTGCAGCGCCAGCGCGTTGATGACGGTGGCGAGCATGCCCATGTAGTCGGCGGTGGCGCGGTCCATGCCGGCCGCGCCCAGCGACACGCCGCGGAAGATGTTGCCCCCGCCGATCACCACGCCCACCTGCACGCCGAGGTCCGTCACCTCCTTCACCTGGGCGACGATCCGCTCGACCACGGCCCGGTTGATGCCGAAGGCGTCCTCGCCCATGAGGGCCTCGCCGGAGAGCTTGAGGAGGATTCGCGAGTACGCGGGAGTCGTCATGGGCGCCGGTTCGTGGGGTACCAGGTACGCGTACCGGGTACGTGTACCTGGTACGCGCGGTCGGTCGGCCGTCAGGCCGCCGTCTTGGTCATCGCCGCCACCTCGGCGGCGAAGTCGGACTGCTTCTTCTCGATGCCCTCGCCGACCACCAGGAACCGGTAGGAGTGCACCTTCGACTTGCTCGCGGCGAGCATCTTCTCGACCGTCTGCTTGTCGTCCTTCACGAACGGCTGGCCGAGCAGCGTGATCTCGGCGAGGAACTTGTTGACGCCGCCCTCGACCATCTTGGCGACGATCTCGGGAGGCTTGCCGGACTCCTTCGCGCGCGCCTCGATGATCGTGCGCTCGCCGGCGATCACGTCGGCCGCCACCTGGTCCCTCGAAAGGAACCGGGGCTTCGCGAAGGCGATGTGCATCGCGACGTCCTTGCCCACGGCGTCCTGGCCCTCGAACTCCACCGTCACGCCGATCTTCACGCCGTGCACGTACTGCGCGAGGCGGGCCGCGGTCTGCACGCGCTCGAAGCGGCGCACGGTGATGTTCTCGCCGATCTTCTGCACGAGCGCCTGGCGGGTCTCCTCGACCGTCTTGTCGCCGAGCTTGAGCGCGGAGAGCGCGGCCACGTCGGCCGGGCTGGCCGTCGCCACCAGCTCCGCGAGCGCCTTCGCGAACGCGGCGAAGTCGGGGTTCTTCGCCACGAAGTCGGTCTCGCAGTTCACCTCGACCATCGCGGCGAGCTTCGCGTCCGCCGAGAGGTAGGTGCCCACGGCGCCCTCGGAGGCGACGCGCGAGGCCGCCTTGGAGGCCTTCGCGCCGCTCTTGATGCGCAGCAGCTCCTCGGCCTTCCGAAGGTCGCCGCCCGACTCCTCGAGGGCCTTCTTGCATTCCATCATGCCGAGCCCCGTGAGCTCGCGCAGTTCCTTGACCATCCCAGCGGTGATTTCCGCCATGTTCAACGCTCCAGTCGCATTACGGATGCGAAAAGGGGGCTTCGCGCCCCCTCTTACGCGGGTGTCTTCGCGAACGGCCCTCTAGGCCTTCGCTTCCTCGGCGTCCTCGACCTCGACGAACTCCTCCGAGGTCGGGGCCACCATCTCGGTGATCACCTGGCTGCGGCCCTCGAGGATCGCGTCCGCGATGCCCCGGGCGTAGAGCCGGATGGCGCGGGTCGAGTCGTCGTTGCCGGGGATCACGTAGTCGATGCCGTCGAGCGAGTTGTTGGTGTCGACCACGCCCACGATGGGCACGCCGAGCTTCTTGGCCTCGGTGACCGCGATCTTGTGGAAGCCGACGTCGATCACGAACAGGGCGTCGGGGATGCCGCCCATCTCCTTGATGCCGCCCAGGGAGCGCTCGAGCTTCTCCTTCTCGCGGGTGAACTGCAGGCCTTCCTTCTTGGTGAGCTTCTCGAAGGCGCCGTCGGCGATCATCTGGTCCATTTCCTTGAGGCGCTTGATCGACTGCTTCACCGTCTTGAAGTTGGTGAGCATGCCGCCCAGCCAGCGGTAGTCGACGTACGGCGCGCCGGCGCGCTGGGCCTCTTCCTTCACGATGTCGCGCGCCTGGCGCTTGGTGCCGACGAAGAGCACGGTGCCCTTGTTGGACGTGAGCTGGCGCACGAACTTGAGCGCTTCCTGGTACATCGGAAGCGACTTCTCGAGGTTGATGATGTGGATCTTGTTGCGGGCACCGAAGATGAACGGCGACATCTTCGGGTTCCAGTAGCGCGTCTGGTGGCCGAAGTGAACGCCGGCCTCCAGCATCTGGCGCATGGTGACGGACATGGGGATTGCTCCTAGCTTAAGGTTGGCCTCCCCTCGCGAACCCGGTTGCCCGGGACCTTAAAGTGGCGAGGGTGCGTATTTGCCCAAGGTTGGAAAACGGCTTCCTTCCCGGACAGACCGCGATTATAGCCGAAAAAGGGCCGCGTATTCAAACAGTTCGACCCCGCCCGCCAGGGAGAGCCATCGGGGGGAGGGGATGGCAGGCCGGATCGTTTCCTGGGCGCGCAAGCGTGGCCCCGGGATGGGTCCCGGCAATTCGGGCTTGCCAGAACACGGCTGCACCCGAATTGCCACCCATCCGACAGGGGAGGCCGCTGCGCTGCCTCCCCCCGTGGCCGCGCGCCAAGGAAACGATCCGGCCTGCCATCCCCTCCCCCCTTGTCGCACGGGGAAGCACCGTGGCCCGCACGCACTGCCGCTATAATTGGCGCCTTTCCACCCCTGTTACCTTTCCCGTGGCAATCGAGATCAAGACCCCGGAAGAAGTCGAGAAGATGCGCGTGGCCGGCCGCCTGGCCGCGGAGGTGCTCGACTTCATCGCTCCGCACGTGAAGCCCGGCGTGACCACCGGCCGCCTCGACAAGCTCTGCCACGACTACATGGTGGGCGTGCAGGGCACGATCCCCGCGCCGCTCGACTACGCGCCGCCCGGGCACCGGCCCTACCCGAAGTCGATCTGCACCTCGGTGAACCACCAGGTCTGCCACGGCGTGCCCGGCGACCGGGTGCTGCGCCCCGGCGACATCGTCAACATCGACATCACGGTCATCAAGGACGGCTTCCACGGCGACACGAGCCGCATGTTCCTCGTGGGCGTCCCCTCGATCCAGGCGCGGCGCCTGTGCGAGGTCACCTACGAGTGCCTGTGGAAGGGCATCCAGCAGGTGCGTCCCGGCGCGACCCTGGGCGACATCGGCCACGCCATCCAGCGCCACGCGGAGGCGAGCGGCTACAGCGTCGTGCGCGAGTTCTGCGGCCACGGCATCGGCCGGCGCTTCCACGAGGAGCCGCAGGTGCTGCACTACGGCCGCCCCGGCCAGGGCATGCAGCTGCAGGCGGGCATGACCTTCACCATCGAGCCGATGGTGAACGCCGGGCGCCGCGACATCCGCGCCCTCGCCGACGGATGGACCATCGTCACGGCCGACCATTCGCTCTCGGCGCAGTGGGAGCACACCGTGCTCGTCACCCCCGAGGGGGTCGAGGTGCTCACGCTCTCGGCCGGCGCGCCCGCGGCGCCTTCCTTCGCGCATTCCAAGGCGGCCACCGCCGCCGCCTCCTGAGCCACCCGCCGGCGTCCCCCCGAGCGCCGCCATGAGCCAGCCCGTCGCCAACGCCGCGCCCGCCGCCGTGCCGCGGTCCGGCGACACCGCGAGCTCGCGCAAGTGGCTCAAGGCCCGGCGCGAGGAGCTGCGCAGCCGCTACCTGCGCCGTCCCGACCCGCAGCGATGCCTCGCCGCCCACGCGGGCGTGGTGGACACGCTCCTCACCCTGCTGTGGGCGGGCAGCATCCGCGACCGCGGCATCGCGCTCGTGGCGGTGGGGGGCTACGGCCGCGGCACCCTCTTCCCGCACTCGGACGTCGACCTCCTCATCCTGATGCCCGACGGGCACGCGCCGGGGCCCGACATCGAGCGCTTCGTGGGCCTGCTGTGGGACTGCGGCCTCGAGCCGGGCAGCAGCGTGCGCACGCTCGCGGAATGCGTCGAGGAGGCCGCCAAGGACGTGACCGTCGACACGAGCCTGCTGGAGGCGCGCCCCGTGGCGGGCAACCGCGCCCTCGTGGACGAGCTGCACGTGCGCCTCGACGGGCGGCGCGACGTGCGCGACTTCTTCCGCGCCAAGGTCGACGAGCAGAGGCGGCGCCACGACCGGTTCCAGGAGGCCGCCTACAACCTCGAGCCCAACATCAAGGAGAGCCCCGGCGGGCTTCGCGACCTGCAGACGGTCCTGTGGCTCGCGCGCGCCGCGGGGATCGGCCGCAGCTGGGCCGAGCTGGCCCGCGAGGGCATCATCACGCCGCGCGAGGCCGCGGGCATCTCCCGCAATGAGCGCGTATTGCAGGACCTGCGCCTGCGCCTGCACCACCTGGCCGGTCGGCGCGAGGACCGCCTCGTCTTCGACCACCAGATCGAGATCGCCCGCCAGCTCCGGCTCGAGAGCCGCAAGGGGCTCGCGGCCTCGGACCTCCTCATGCGCCGCTATTACCTCGCGGCGAAGGCCATCTGGCGGTTCAACCAGATCCTGCTCGCGAACCTCTACGCGCGCATCGTGCCCGCGAGCGAGCGCAAGATCCGCGCCCTCGACGGCGACTTCCGCCTCGTCGACTACACGCTCGACCTGCGCGACGAGTCCCTCTTCGAGCGCGATCCCGGGAAGATGCTGGAGGCGTTCCGGCGCCTGCAGGACGACCGCGGCATCGCCAACCTGTCGGCCACGGCGCTTCGCGCCATGAGCCGCGCCCTGCCCCGCATCGACCGCGCCTTCCGCGAGGACCCGGAGAACCGCCGCCGCTTCATGGACATCGTGCGCGGCGACCGCTTCACCTGGACGTTGCGCCGCATGAGCCGCTACGGCGTGCTGGGTCGCTACATCCCCGCCTTCGGGCGAATCACCGGCCAGATGCAGCACGACCTCTTCCACGTCTACACCGTGGACGAGCACATCCTGATGGTGATCCGCAACCTGCGGCGGTTCCGGCTACCCAAGTTCGACGCGGAGCACCCCTTCTGCTCGAAGCTCATGCAGGAGTTCGACGCGCCGGAGCTGCTCTACCTCGCCGCGCTCTTCCACGACATCGCCAAGGGCCGCGGCGGCGACCACTCCGCGCTGGGCGCCAGCGACGCCGAGCGCTTCTGCCGCGCCCACGGCCTCACGCGCGCCGACGCGAAGCTCGTGGCGTGGCTCGTCGCGCACCACCTGACGATGTCGGCCACGGCGCAGAAGCAGGACCTCTCCGATCCCGAGGTGATCTCGGAGTTCGCGACCCTCGTGGGGGACGAGCGCTCGCTCACCGCCCTCTTCATCCTCACCGTCGCCGACATCCGCGGCACGAGCCCCAAGGTGTGGAACGCGTGGAAGGGCAAGCTCCTCGAGGACCTCTTCCGCTCGACGCGGCGCATCCTGCGCGGCGACACCGAGTACGCCGCCAAGTCCATCGTGGCGAAAAAGGCCGAGGCGCTGCGCATCTTCCGCACCTACGTCCACGACGAGGCCGCGCACGAGGCCCTCTGGCGGCACTTCGGCGAGAACTACTTCCAGCGCTTCGAGGCGAGCGAGATCGGCTGGCACACGCGCACGCTGTGCCTGCGCCCCGCGCCGGAGCGCCCGGTCGTGCGCGCCCGGCTGTCGCCCATCGGCGAGGGCCTCCAGGTGATGGTGTACGCGCACGACCAGCCCGGCGTCTTCGCCCGCATCACGGGCTTCTTCGAGCGCCACCAGTTCGACATCGCCGCGGCGAAGATCTACACCACGAGCCACGGCTTCGCGCTCGACGGCTTCCAGGTGCTGGCGCGCGCGCGCGGGAGCGAGCATTACCGCGACCTCATCCACAAGGTGGAGACGGGGCTCGCCGAGGCGCTCGCGCCCGACAGGCCCCTGGCCGCCCCGCCCACCGGCCGCGTCTCGCGCTGGGTGAAGCACTTCCCGATCGAGCCCAAGGTCGAGGTGATGCCCACGCGCGCCGGCGGGGCCTGGCAGGTGTTCGCGAGCTGCGCGGACCGCCCGGGGCTCCTGTCGGCCATCGCGAGGTCCCTGCTCGACCACGGGCTCAACCTCGTGGACGCGCGCGTGACGACGCTGGGCGCGCGCGCCGAGGACGTGTTCGTGGTGACGGGGGCCGCGCTCGCGGACGAGGCGGGGCGCGAGGCCTTCGCCGCGGCGCTGCGCAAGGTGCTCGCCGGGGAACCCTGACGCCCCGGCCGGGGCGCCGTCAGTGCAGGAGGCCGCCGGGAACGGTGGCGTCGCCCACGTCGAAGTCGACCACGGGCGCCGCCGGCGCCGCGAGGGGCATGTCGCCATGCGCCACCGCGAGGTTGCGCCCCGCGCGCTTGGCCGCGTAGAGGGCCTGGTCGGCGCGGCCGATCAGCGTGTCCGCCACCACGTCGGCGCCCGGCACGCAGCCGGCCACCCCCGCGCTGAGCGTGACCACGCGCGCGATCTCCGAGCCGCGGTGCTCGATCTCGAGGGCCGCCACGGCGCGCATCGCCTCCGCGGCGCGGTGGCGCGCCGATTCCTCGGTCGTGTCCGGCAGGATCAGCGCGAACTCCTCGCCGCCGTAGCGCGCCGCCACGTCGATCGGCCGGCGGCAGATCGAGCGCAGCGCCCCCGCGACGGCGCGCAGGCACTCGTCTCCCGCGGGGTGGCCGTAGGTGTCGTTGTAGGCCTTGAAGTAGTCGACGTCGAGGAGCACCACCGAGATGGGCCGCCGCTCGCGGCGGGCGCGGCCCAGCTCGCGCATGAAATCGAGGTCGAAGCGGCGCCGGTTGGCGATGCCCGTGAGGCCGTCCTGCTGCGACAGCCGCGCGAGCCTCTCGTTGGCCTCGCGCAGCTCGAGCGTCACCGCCATGAGCTCGCGGCGCATGTCGTCCAGCCGGCGCAGCGCCCGGATCTTGGCCTCCAGCACGACGGGGCTCACGGGCTTGGTGAGGTAGTCGTCGCCGCCGGCCTCGATGCCGCGCGTGAGGTCGGCGTCCTCCTCCATCGAGGTGAGGAAGATGATCGGGACCCAGTTCTCCCGGTTCACCTGGCGGATGCGCCGCACCACCTCGAGGCCGTCCAGCCCCGGCATCTGCACGTCGATGAGCACGAGGTCGGGCTTCTCGCGCTCGAAGAGCTCGAGGGCCTGGATGCCGTCCTCCGCCTCGACGGCCTCGAGCCCCAGCCTCTTCAGGATGCGCGTGGTCGCGTAGCGCATCACGCGGGCATCGTCGGCGACCAGGACCTTGTACATGGCGCGGCCTACCGGGTTCCCAGGGGCTCGGACTGCGAGAGCAGTACGCGCCGGTCGAGGAGCGCGCGCTGCTCCGGCGCGAGCGCATCGTAGAGCGCCTTCAGCCGCGAGGCCGCGAATGCCGTCGCGTCGGCGCGCATGCGGTCGTCGGACGCGAAGGCGGAGACGACGTCGGAGGCGTTCGGCGCCGGCGCGTCGAGCGGGCGCGCCGCCATCATCTTCTTCAGGCGCTGGCGCGACAGCTCCGCGGCGTCGCGGATGCCGCGCTCGAATGGGCCCCACAGCGCCTGCTGCTCCGGGCTGAGCGCCAGGTCGGCGCGAAGCGACGGAAGCTCCCGCTCGAGCGCGATCACGGGGTCCGCGAGGCCCGGCGACTGCGGCATGGCCCCCTGGCGCTGCGACTGCTGCATGTCGGGCGGCTGCTCGGAACGCGGCCGGCGGCCGCCGCCCGGCATCTGCGCCGCCGCCGCGAAGGCCGCGAGCGCGAGGCCCAGCGCGATCGACCGGGAAAGGACCGGGTACGTCACCGTCGCTCCCGCCTACTCCACCGGCCGGGCGTCGTTCAGCCGCAGCCAGCCCTTGATCACCCGGTAGAGGTACCAGAAGAAGAGCACGGTGTACGGGAGCCACGCGAAGAACGCGAGCAGGATCGTGAGGACGAGGAGCAGCGTGAGGACCCCGCAGACGAGGATCCACAGGAGCCCCCACCAGAAGGTTCGCGAGAGCCAGGAGAAGTGCGAGTCGAGGTAGGTGCCGCGCACGTCGTCGCGCTTGGCCGCGCCCAGGACGATCGCGATGATCGCGAGGAGCCAGGCGGTGAACGGCGCCAGCGCGTGCAGCAGGTAGAGGATCTGGGCGAGGCGCTTCTCGTCGTCCAGGTTCCGGTCGGGCGCGGCGGCGGGGTCGGCGCTCATGGCGTGTGCCTCATTCGTCCTGGTCGGGATCCATGTCCGGGAACAATACATCGGTGAACCCGAAGCGGCTCATGTCGGCCATGCGCATCGGGTAGAGGATTCCGTCGAGGTGGTCGCACTCGTGCTGGACCACGCGCGCGTGGAAGCCCTCCGCCACGCGCTCGATCCGGCCGCCCCGCTCGTCGAACCCCTCGTAGCGAAGCCTCGTGCGGCGCGGCACCACGCCGCGCAGCCCCGGCACCGAGAGGCATCCTTCCCACCCTTCCTCGGTCTCGTCGGTGAGGAAGGTGATCACCGGGTTCACCAGCACGGTGAAGGGCACTTCCTCGGCGTCGGGGTAGCGCGGGTTGGACGTGACGCCGAAGATCACGACGCGCACGCTCTCGCCGATCTGCGGCGCCGCGAGGCCGGCCCCGTTCTCGTGGGCCATCGTGTCCTTCATGTCCTCGACGAGGCGGGCCAGCTGCGGCGTGCCGAGGCGCTCCACCGGGGCCGCGACCTGGCGCAGCACCGGGTGGCCCATGCGAAGAACCTCACGGATGGCCATGGCGGTCGGCGAACTTGGCAAGGACGAGGCGAACCCGCCCCATCGCTTCCTTGAGGACGCGGGAGATCTCGTCGAGCGAGACGGCCTCGGCGCTCGCCCCGCGCCCGGCGGCGGGGTTGGCGACGACCGCGAGCGCGGCGTAGGGCAGCCCCAGCTCGCGGGCCAGCGCGGCCTCGGGCATCCCCGTCATGCCCACGATGTGGCAGCCGTCGCGCTCGAGGCGGTCGATCTCCGCCTTCGTCTCGAGGCGCGGCCCCTGCATCGCGGCGTAGGTGCCGCCCGGCACGGCCGCCACGCCCGCCCGGCCCGCCGCCTCCAGCAGCATGGCCCGCGTCTCGGCGCAGTAGGGGTGGGTGAAGTCGACGTGGACCACGTCGCCGGTGCCCTCGCAGTAGGTGGACCGGCGCCCCCACGTGTAGTCGACGATCTGGTCGGGGACGACCAGGTCGCCCGCCCCGAGGTCCGCCGCGATGCCGCCGACCGTGCAGACGGCCAGCACCCGCGTCGCGCCCTTGTCCTTGAGCGCCCACAGGTTGGCGCGGTAGTTGATCTCGTGCGGCGCGAGGGTGTGCCCGTAGCCGTGCCGCGCGAGGAAGATCGCCTCGCCGCCGCCGATGCGGCCGAACGTGAGCGGACCCGAGGGCTCGCCGTAGGGCGTGCGAACGATCTGCCTCCTCGCGACCTCGAGGTCCGGAAGCTGCGCAAGGCCCGAGCCGCCGATGATCGCGAGCATGGGATTCACGCCTCGAGCGCGTGGATGTCGGGCAGGTTGCGCCACAGGCCGTACGCGTCCATGCCGAATCCGAAGACGTAGCGGTCGGGAACGCGCAGGCCGACGAAGTCGGCCGCGATCGGCTTCTCGCGACCGATGTCCTTGTCCGCGAAGACGGCCGTGAGGACGCGCTGGGCGCCCATCTCGAGGAGCCTCGCGCGCACCGCCGCGAGGGTCACCCCCTCGTCCAGGATGTCGTCGAGCACGAGCACGGTGCGGCCGCGCACGTGCTTGCCGGGGGCGAGGCGCCAGCCGATGTCGCTGCCCCGGGTGGTGTTGGCGTACCGGGTCGCCTCGATGGCGCCGAACTCGAGGGGAAACGCGAGCCGCGGCAGCAGCTGCCCCGCGAACACGACGGCGCCGCCCATGACCGCGAGCACGACGGGGAACTCGCCCTCGAGGCTCGCCGTGATGTCGCCCGCGAGCCGGGCGAGCGCCGCGCGCACCTCCTCCGCCGAGCACACGATCTGCGAGCGGGCCAGGATGTCCCGCGCCTCGTCGCGCGTCACGGCCGCCCCCGCTGCCTCGCGGAGACCGAGTCGAGGTAGGCGCGGAATTCCGCCGCGACCTCCCGGTGGCGCAGGGCGAAGTCCACCGTCGCCTCCAGGTAGCCGAGCTTCGACCCGCAGTCGTAGCGGCGCCCCTCGAACTCGTAGGCGTTCACCGCCTCGTGCTCGAGGAGCCTCGCGATGGCGTCGGTGAGCTGGATCTCGCGGCCCGCGCCGGCCCGCGTCTCCTGCAGGAACTCGAAGATGCGCGGCGAGAGCACGTAGCGCCCCACCACGGCGAGGGTCGAGGGCGCGTCCTCGGGCTTCGGCTTCTCCACGATGCCGGTCATGCGCGCGAGGCGCCCCTTCCTCGCCTTCGTCGAGACGATCCCGTAGGAGGCCGTCTCGGTGCGCTCCACCTCCTGCACCGCGACGAGGCTCGCGCCATCCTTCGCGTGCAGCTCCGCCATCTGCTTGAGCGCCGGCACCTCGGCGTCGATGAGGTCGTCGGCGAGGATGACGGCGAAGGGCTCGTCGTTCACGAGGTGCCGCGCGCAGAGCACGGCGTGGCCGAGCCCGAGGGCCTCGCCCTGGCGCACGTAGACGCAGTTCACGCCCGCGGGGATGAGCTCCCGCAGCTCCTTGAGAAGCTGCGACTTTCCGTGGGCGTGCAGCTCGGCCTCCAGCTCGTAGGCCTTGTCGAAGTGGTCCTCGATCGCGCGCTTGCCGCGGCCCGTGATGAAGATGAGGTCCGTCACGCCGGCGGCCACCGCCTCCTCCACGGCGTACTGGATGAGGGGCTTGTCGACGATGGGCAGCATCTCCTTGGGGGATGCCTTGGTGGCCGGCAGGAACCGCGTGCCCAGCCCGGCGACGGGGAAGACGGCCTTGCGGATCTTCTTCATGTGGTCGTTCAGCCTTCGAGCATCGCGCGAAAACGCGCCTCGTCCAGCACCTCCACCCCCAGCTCGCGTGCGCGGTCGAGCTTGGAGCCGGCCTCGGCGCCCGCCACGACGAAGTCCGACTTCTTCGACACCGACCCGGTGACCCTGCCGCCGGCGGCCTCGATGCGCTCCTTGGCCTCGTCGCGGGTCATCTCCGACAGCGTCCCCGTGAGCACCACGATTTTACCCGCGAAGGGACCGCCGGTGGCGGCGCGCGCGGGCTCGCCCTCCGGCCAGCGCACCCCCGCGGCGCGAAGCTCCGCGATCACCTCGCGGTTGTGCGGCTCCGCGAAGAACCGCGCCACGCTCTCGGCCACCACGGGGCCCACGTCGGGCGCCGCCTGCAGCGCGCCCGCGTCCGCGGCCATGAGCGCGTCGAGGTTGCCGAAATGGCGCGCGAGGTCCTTCGCCGTCACCTCGCCCACGTGCCGGATGCCGAGCGCGAACACGAACCGCCCGAGCGTGGCGTCGCGGCTCGCGTCGATGGCGGCGAGCACGTTCGAGGCCGACTTCTCCGCCATGCGCTCCAGCGAGGCGAGCTGCGGCAGCCCGAGCCGGTAGAGGTCCGCCGGGGTGCGCACCAGGCCCGCGTCCACGAGCTGGTCCACGAGCTTGTCGCCGAGGCCCTCGATGTCCATGGCGCGGCGCGAGGCGAAGTGAAGGAGGGAAGCCTTGCGCTGCGCCGGGCAGAAGAGGCCGCCCGTGCACCGCGCCACGGCCTCGCCCTCCAGCCGCGCGATGGCCGAGCCGCATTCGGGGCAGGCCGCGGGCATCTCGAACCAGTCGGACTTCTCGCGCGGGCCGGGCTTCGACACGCGGGCCACCTCCGGGATCACGTCGCCCGCGCGGCGCACCACCACCGTGTCGCGGCGCCAGACGTCCTTGCGGCGCACCTCGTCCTCGTTGTGCAGCGTGGCGTTCGAGACGGTGGTCCCGCCCACGAACACGGGGGCGAGCCGCGCCACGGGCGTGATGGCCCCGGTACGCCCGACCTGGATGCCGATGTCGAGAAGCTCGGTCGCGGCCTCCTCGGCCGGGAACTTGTGCGCGATGGCCCAGCGCGGCGCCCTCGCGACGTAGCCCAGGGTCTCCTGCTGCGCCCGCGCGTTCACCTTGTAGACGACGCCGTCGATGTCGCAGGGCAGGCGGTCGCGCTTCGCGCCGACCTCGCGGTAGAAGGCGACGAGTCCCGCCTCGCCGGTGACGACGCGGCGCTCCTTCGCGACGGGGAAGCCCAGCTCGCCGAGCGCCTCCAGCAGCCCCGCGTGCGTGGGCGGCACGCTCCAGCCGTCGTGCGCGCCCAGCCCGTAGGCGAAGAACGACAGGCGCCTCTTCGCGGTGAGCGCGGGATCGAGCTGCCGCAGGCCGCCCGCCGCGCCGTTGCGCGGGTTGACGAGCACCTTCTCGCCCGCGGCCCGGGCGCGCTCGTTGTAGGCCTCGAAGTCGCGGCGCAGCATGAGCACCTCGCCGCGCACCTCGATGAGCTTCGGCGGCCTGGACGCGCGCAGGCGCAGCGGGATCGCCTTCACCGTGCGCAGGTTCGCCGTGACGTCCTCGCCCGTCTCGCCGTCGCCCCGCGTGGCCCCGCGCACGAGCACGCCGCCCTCGTAGGCGAGGCTCACGGCGAGGCCGTCGAACTTGAGCTCGCACGAGTACTCGACCGCCGCCGCGTCGAGGCCCTCGCGGCAGCGCCGGTCGAAGGCGGCGACGTCCTCGTCCGTGAAGGCGTTGGCGAGCGAGAGCATCGGCACGCGGTGGGTGACCTCCGCGAACCCCTCGGCGGGCCTGGCGCCGACCCGCTGCGTGGGGGAGTCCGGCGTCACCAGCTCCGGGTGCGCCGCCTCGAGCGATTGCAGCTCGGCGAACATCGCGTCCCACTCGGTGTCCGGGATCTCCGGCGCGTCGAGAACGTAGTAGAGGTGATTGTGGCGCTCGATCTCGCGCCGGAGCGCGAGGACACGATCCGCGACCGGGCGCGGTGCGGCCATCGTCAGGAGAAGAGCCGCCGCGCGAGCGGGCCGCCCGCCGGGATGCCGTGCGCCTCCATGCGCCTGGCCACGGCCTCGAGCGAGCGGCGGATGGCGGCGAAGCCGGCCGCGCCGAGGGGCCGGCGCTCGTCGTCGACGAGCTCGCCGCCGAGGGCCTGCCCGAACGCTTCCGCGACCTTGCCCATCTCGTCGAGCACGGCCACCGGATCGGCCACGTGCGGTACGTCGAGGGCGAAGGTGATGCCCGTCGCGTAGCCCGCCTCCTTGCGCGCGCCGCCGTCCAGGATGCGCATCGACATCGTCACGGCGCCGTCACGGCCGCGGCGCTCGAACGCGCCGGAACCCGTCTCGGCGAAGCCGTTCTCGAGCGCGAGCGCCTTGAGCCGGGGCAGCGCGAAGGTGGCGCCGCCGCGGCCGACCACGTTGACGGCGACCTCGATGTCGGTCTCGGCGCAGAAGCGGTCCAGCTCGCGCGAGCGGGCCGCGGCGGCGGCGGGGCTCTCGCGCTGCGAGACGGCGTTGATGGAGGCCGCGAAGCCCGCCACCGTCTCGTTGAAGGCGGCGATCTCCTCCTCGGCCACCGGGCCCGCGCGGCTCGCGAGCTGCAGGCCCGCGCGAAGCTCGCGCCAGGAATCGCGCGCCGATTCCTCCACCGGCGTCCACAGCTCGTCCACGAGCCCTTCGACGTTCACCGGCGTGGCGTGGGACTGGAGGGCGTCCAGCAGCGGCTCGATCTGCGCGCGCGTGACGGGCTCGTCGGCCAGCACGAGCGCGAGCGTGTCGATGCGGCCCGAGACGACCGACGACGGGGCCGCCGCGCCGGCCGGCGCCGGCTCCTCGCCCGCGAGGGGCGCCATCACCTCGTCGATGGCGCCGAGGGCCGGATCGGGCGCGGCCTCGCCGGGCAGCGCCCCCAGCACGGGCTCGCGCCGCTCCGCGACGGG
>JBBIJT010000054.1:0-21869 GCA_037445795.1 Betaproteobacteria bacterium
GACCAAGCTCGGCCATGTCTTTTACGATGCCGACGGGGCCGGCGCCGGCGCAGCCTCGGGCGCGGCGGAGACGGTGGCGGGCGCGGCGGGCGCGGGCTTCGCCGTGGGAGCAGGAGCCGCCGCCCTCGCCTGCGCGAATCCCGGCGGATCGAGCAGGATCGGGTACTCGCGCTGGAGCCGGCCGGCCGCCCAGCTCACCTCGACGAGTACGTCGAGGAAGGGCTCGTTGATCGGCGCGATGCTCGTGATCTTGATGTAAGGCTGGCCGCTCGCCCGCTTCTCGACCGAGAAGCGCAGCAGCCGGAGCGCGGTCGAGTACTCGATCTTCGCGTCGCGATAGGATTCGGGAGATGCGACGCGGGCGGACAGCGCATCGAGTTCGCCCGGCTGCAGTGATACGAGATCGATCTCGGCTGCGAGCACCTGCCCGAGAGCCGAGCTGACGGTGAGCTTGCCAAGGCCCGCGGCCTGGACCGCGATGGAGGCCCCGACGAGCAGCGCGAAAGCTACCCCGGTCTTGATTTTACCCAGCATTGTGTGCCCTCTCCCACCCCGGGACTAGGTATGAAAGTCCATTAAAACAATAGCTTGTCGTTTCAATTTCACCCGGATTTTCACATTATCGCGTAAATCCAGACTTTTTCAACCAGTTTTTCCCCGCCCGCCCCGGGCGCCCCGGGCGGGCGGACGCTTACCGGAGCGCCCCGCAAACGATGCGGAGCATCCGCCGCAGCGGTTCGGCCGCGCCCCAAAGAAGCTGGTCGCCCACGGTGAAGGCCGACAGGTATTCGCCTCCCATGCGCAGCTTGCGCAGCCTTCCGATGGGAACCTCGAGCGTCCCGGTCACCGCCGCGGGCGTCAGGCGCTCGAGCGTTTCGGGCCGCCGGTTCGGGACGACGCGCACCCAGTCGTTCGCGTTCGCCAGCATGGTCTCGATTTCCGCGAGTGGAACGTCCTTCCGGAGCTTGATCGTGAGGCCCTGGCTGTGGCAGCGCATCGCTCCCACCCGCACGCACAGCCCGTCGACCGCGATGGGCTTCTCGTCGCGGCCCAGGATCTTGTTCGTCTCGGCATGGCCCTTCCATTCCTCGCGGCTCTGGCCGTTGCCGAGGTCGGTGTCGATCCACGGCAGGAGGCTTCCCGCGAGCGGGACCCCGAAGTGCGTCGTGGGAAAATTCTCGTCGCGCAGGATGCCGGCCACCTCGCGGTCGATGTCGAGGATGGCCGAGGCCGGGTCCTCGAGCAGGGACTTTGCGGCGAAGTGCACCTCGCCCATCTGCTGCAGGAGCTCGCGCATGTTCTGCGCGCCGGCTCCCGAGGCGGCCTGGTAGGTCATCGCCGTGACCCACTCCACGAGATCCTCCTTCAGCAGCCCGTCGATCGCCATCAGCATGAGGCTCACGGTGCAGTTGCCGCCGATGTAGTTCCTCACGCCGGCGGCCATGGCCCGGTCGATCACCGGCCGGTTCACCGGGTCGAGGATGATGACGGCGTCCTTCTCCATGCGCAGCGCCGAGGCCGCGTCGATCCACCAGCCCTTCCAGCCGGCCGCGCGCAGCTTCGGGTAGACGGCCTTCGTGTAGTCCCCGCCCTGGCAGGTGATGAGGATCTCGTTCTTCGCGAGCTCCGCGATGTCGTTCGCGTCCTTGAGCGCGCCCGTCGGCCGCCCGATGTCGGGGCCCGCCGAGCCCACGCTCGAGGTCGTGAAGAACACGGGGTCGACGAGGTCGAAGTCCCCCTCGGCGCGCATGCGCTCCATGAGCACGGAGCCCACCATCCCGCGCCACCCGATGATTCCTGCCGTCTTCCTGTTCGCCATTTTCGTCTTTCGCGTGCGGAGGCGCCTTCTCGGTCCCGGAGGCGGGTCGCCTCCTTCCCCCGCTTCCTTTGGTGTCTATAGGGCCTTCAGCACCGCCGTGCCCATCTCGGCGGTCGTGCAGGTTTTGGCACCCGTGGCGGCGATGTCGGCCGTGCGCATTCCCGCCGCGAGCGCCTTCCTCACCGCGCCCTCGATGCGGGCCGCCACCTCCGCCATCCCGAAGGTGTAGCGGAACATCATGGCCATCGACAGGATCTGCGCCAGCGGATTGGCCACGCCCTTTCCCGCAATGTCGGGAGCCGAGCCGTGGATGGGCTCGTAGAGCCCCTTGCCGTTCGCGTCGAGCGAGGCCGACGGCAGCATCCCGATCGAGCCCGTGAGCATCGAGGCCTCGTCCGAGAGGATGTCGCCGAACATGTTGCCGGTGACCAGGACGTCGAACTGCCTCGGGTTCCTGACCAGCTGCATCGCGCAGTTGTCGACGAGGATGTGCGTGAGCTCGACGTCGGGGTATTCCGGCGCGATCTCCTCGGCGATGTCGCGCCAGAGCTGCGTGGTCTCGAGCACGTTCATCTTGTCGACGGAGCACAGGCGCCTGCCGCGCTGGCGGGCCGTGCGGAAGCCCACGTGCAGGATGCGGCGGATCTGCGCCTCCGTGTAGTGCATCGTGTTGAAGCCGACGCGCGAGCCCTTTTCGCCGGTGATGCCGCGCGGCTGTCCGAAGTAGATGTCCCCCGTGAGCTCGCGCACGATCATGATGTCGAGGCCCGAGACCACCTCCGGCTTGAGGGTGGAGGCGTCTGCGAGCTCCGGGAAGACGATCGCCGGCCGCAGGTTCGCGAAGAAGTCGCATTCCTTGCGCAGCCCCAGGATCGCCTTCTCGGGACGCTTGTCGCGCGGGAGCGTGTCGTACCGCGGCCCGCCCACGGCGCCGAAGAGCACCGCATCGGCGCTCTTCGCGAGCGCGAGCGTCGACTGCGGCAGCGGGTCGCCCGCGACGTCGTACGCCGCGCCGCCCACGGGGGCCTCCTCCGTCTCGATCTTCAGGCCGTCGCTGCGCAGCGCGTCCAGGACGCGGACCGCCTCGCGCAGGATCTCGGGGCCGATCCCGTCGCCGGGCAGGAGGGCGATCTTCATCCGCCGGCCCTCACGAGAAGATCCACGGCTCGGAGAGCCGGCGGCGCTCCTCGTATGCCCGGATCGCGTCCTGGCGGCGAAGCGTGAGCCCGATGTCGTCCCAGCCGTTCACGAGGCAGTCCTTGCGGAACGGCTCGATGTCGAAGCGCATGACCTGCCCCGAGGGCGTCGAGACCGTCTGGGCCGGCAGGTCGATCGTGAGGCGGAAGCCGGAGTTCGCCGCGACCTCCTGGAACAGGTGGTCCAGGTGGAAGTCGGGCAGCACGATCGGCAGCAACCCGTTCTTGAAGCAGTTGTTGAAGAAGATGTCCGCGTAGGAAGGCGCCACGATCGCCCGGAAGCCGTACTGCTGCAGCGCCCAGGGCGCGTGCTCGCGCGACGAGCCGCAGCCGAAGTTCTTGCGCGCGATGAGGATGGTCGCCCCCCGGTAGCGCGGCTGGTTGAGAACGAAGTCCGGGTTGGGCTTGCGCGAGGCCGGGTCCTGGCCGGGCTCGCCCGGATCCAGGTACCGCCACGCGTCGAACAGGTTCGGCCCGAAGCCCGTGCGGTGGATCGACTTGAGGAACTGCTTGGGGATGATCGCGTCCGTGTCGACGTTCTCGCGGTCGAGAGGCGCCACGAGCCCCGTGTGCAGGGTGAACTTTTCCATCACTTCGCCTTCCGGGCGGTGTCCTCGATGACCTCGCCGCCCTTCTTGATGTCCTTGCCGAGACCTTCGACGGTGTTGCAGCCGGCCAGCACGAGGGCGGCGGCGATCGCGAGGAGAATCCTGTTCATGTCGGTATCCGTTCAGCCGAGCCGGCGCACGTCCACGAAGCGACCCGCCAGCGCCGCGGCGGCTGCCATCGCGGGGCTCACGAGGTGCGTGCGGCCACCCGCGCCCTGGCGGCCCTCGAAGTTCCGGTTCGAGGTCGACGCGCACCGCTCGCCCGGGGAGAGCCGGTCGTCGTTCATGCCGAGGCACATCGAGCAGCCGGGATCGCGCCACTCGAAGCCCGAGTCGATGAAGATCCGGTCGAGGCCTTCCTGCTCGGCCTGCCGCTTCACGAGGCCAGAGCCCGGGACGACCATCGCGAGCTTCACGCTCGCGGCGACGCGCCGGCCGCGGACCACGGCGGCGGCCGCGCGCAGGTCCTCGATGCGGGAATTGGTGCAGGAGCCGATGAACACCTTGTCGATGGCGACGTCGGTCATCGGCGTGGAGGGATCGAGCGCCATGTACTCCAGCGCGCGCTCCATGGCCTCGCGCCGGACGGGATCCTTCTCGCGCGCGGGGTCGGGGACGCGCTCGTCGATGGCGACGACCATCTCCGGCGAGGTTCCCCAGGTCACCTGCGGCTTGAGGGTGGCCGCGTCGATGCCCACGTCGCGGTCGAAGCGCGCGCCCTCGTCGGAGACGAGCGTTCGCCAGTAGGAGGCGGCCTTCTCGAAGGTCTCGCCTTGCGGCGCGAACGGCCGGCCGCGCAGGTACTCGATCGTCTTCGCGTCCACGGCGACCATGCCGGCGCGCGCGCCGGCCTCGATCGCCATGTTGCAGACCGTCATGCGGCCTTCCATCGAGAGCGAGCGGATGGCCGTGCCCGCGAACTCGATGGCGTGCCCCGTGCCGCCGGCCGTGCCGATGCGGCCGATCACGGCGAGCACGACGTCCTTGGCGGTCACCCCGTCCGGGAGCGCGCCATCCACGCGGATGCGCAGCGTCTTCGCCTTCTTGGCGAGAAGGCACTGCGTGGCGAGGACGTGCTCCACCTCGCTCGTCCCGATGCCGAAGGCGAGCGCGGCGAAGGCGCCGTGCGTGCTTGTGTGGGAGTCGCCGCACACGACCGTCATGCCGGGGAGCGTGGCGCCCTGCTCCGGCCCGATCACGTGAACGATGCCCTGGCGCGCGTCCGTCATGCCGTAGTAGACCGGCACGGCGAACTTCTCGATGTTGCGGTCGAGCGTCTCGACCTGCAGGCGCGCGATGGGGTCGGCGATCCCGCCCGCGCGATTGCGCGTCGGCACGTTGTGGTCCGCCGTCGCGACGACGGAGGAGATCCGCCAGGGCTTTCGGCCCGCGAGCGCGAGGCCCTCGAAGGCCTGCGGGCTCGTCACTTCGTGGACGAGGTGGCGGTCGATGTAGATGAGCGCCGTCCCGTCCGGCTCCTCGTGGACGAGATGGGCGTTCCAGACTTTTTCGTAGAGGGTGAGCGCGTTCATGGTCTTCCCGGCGAAGGGAAATTATAACCCGCGCGCGCACCCTCCCGGCGGCTCAGGCCTCCTCGGGATCCGGATCCTCGACAGGCGCGGCCGGCGCGCCGCCGGGCACCGAGGCCGCGGCGCAGGGTATCCGCGGCGTCGGGCAGGAGACGTCGGCATTCTGCGCGCGGTGGCGCAGGGCGTGGTCCGCGAGGACGATGGCGAGAAACGCTTCCGCGATGGGCGTCGCGCGGATTCCCACGCAGGGGTCGTGGCGGCCGTGGGTCTCGATCGAGGCCGGGTTGCCTTCCACGTCGACGGTCCGGCGCGCGAGCCGGATGCTCGAGGTCGGCTTGATCGCGATCGAGACGACGATGTCCTGCCCCGTGGAGATGCCGCCCAGGATGCCGCCCGCGTGGTTGGACAGGAATCCCTCCGGCGTCATCTCGTCCGAGTGCTCCGTGCCGAGCTGGGCGGCGGCGGCGAATCCCGCGCCGATCTCCACGCCCTTCACCGCGTTGATTCCCATCATCGCCTGCGCGATGTCGGCGTCCAGCCGGCCGTAGAGCGGCTCGCCCCAGCCCGGCGGGGCGCCCGTGGCCACGACCCGCAGCCGCGCGCCGCAGGAGTCGCCGGACTTGCGCAGCCGGTCCATGTAGGCCTCGAGCTCGGGCACCACCGTCGCATTGGCCGCGAAGAAGGGGTTGGATTCGACGTGGTCCCAGGATTCGAACGGGATCTCGCGGGCACCCAGGTGCGTGAGGTGGCCGCGCACCGTCACGCCGTAGCGCTCCCGCAGCCACTTCCTGGCGATGGCGCCCGCGGCGACGGCCGGCGCGGTGAGGCGTGCCGATGACCTCCCGCCACCCCTCGGGTCGCGAATGCCGTACTTCTGGAGGTAGGTGTAGTCGGCGTGCCCGGGGCGGAAGCTCGCGGCGATCTTCGCGTAGTCCTTGCTGCGCTGGTCCTCGTTCGCGATGAGCAGCGCGATCGGGGTGCCCGTCGTTCGACCCTCGTGGACGCCGCTCAGGATCTGCACCCGGTCGGACTCGCGCCGCTGGGTCACGTGGCGGGAGGTGCCGGGCTTGCGGCGGTCGAGGTCGGGCTGGATGTCCTCCTCGCCGAGCGCCATTCCGGGCGGGCAACCGTCCACGATGCATCCCACGGCCGGGCCGTGGGACTCGCCGAACGTGGTGACGGTGAAGAGGGTGCCGAGGGTGTTGCCGGACATGGGACGCGCAAGCGGGGACTTTCGCCCGAGTTTAGCACGCGCCCCGCGCGTTCCTTCCCCTAGCGCAGGTCGCCGCGCAGCGCGGCGACGCACGCCTGCAGCGCCTCGGGCGTGGCCTCCTCGGGCGCCACCGCGGGCGCCACTTCGAGGCCGATCCGCGAGTACACGCCCCGGCGGAAGGGCCTGGTCATCGCGGGGCCGCCATGGCGGCTGAAGAAGCTGCCGTAGAGGCCCGTGAGCGCCATGGGAACCACGGGAACCGGCGTGCGCTCGACGATGCGCGTGATGCCCGCCCGGAAGCGCTGGATCTCGCCGTCCTCCGTGATCCGGCCCTCGGGGAAGATCCCCACGAGCTCGCCCTGCGCGAGCGCCGCGGCGACCTCGTCATAGGCCTTCTCGAGAAGCGCCTCGTCCTCCTTCGCCGACGCGATCGGGATGGCCTTGCCCGTCCGGAAGACGAACGAGAGCACGGGGATGGCGAAGATGCGGTGGTCCATGACGAAGCGGATCGGCCTCGGGCTCGCCGCGAGCAGGACCAGCGCGTCGACGAAGCTCACGTGGTTGCAGACGACGACCGCGGCGCCCTCCTCCGGGATGTTCTCTATCCCGCGCTTGCGCAGCCGGTAGGCCGAGTGGATGAGCAGCCAGCAGAGGAAGCGCATCAGGAACTCGGGCACGAGCAGGTAGATGTAGGCCGCCACGGCCGCGTTCATGAGCCCCACGACGAGGAAGAGCTGCGGCAGCGTGAGCCCGGCGCGAAGCAGGGCGGTGGCCATCAGCGAGGCCACGATCATGAAGACCGCGTTGAGGATGTTGTTGGCCGCGATGATGCGGGCACGGTGCGCGGCCTCCCCGCGGCTCTGGATGAGGGCATAGAGCGGCACCGAGTAGAAGCCCGCGAAGAGGGAGGTGAGGAACAGGTCCGCCATCACCCGGACCGTCGAAGGGTCGCGAAAGAGCGCCGCAGTGTCGCGGGCGCCTTCCCGTGGGAGGCCCCGGCAGGCGAGCCAGAGGTCGATCGCGAAGACGGTGATGCCGATCGAGCCGAACGGCACGAGGCCGATCTCGACCTTGCGGCCGGAAAGCCGCTCGCAGGCGAGCGCGCCCAGCCCGATGCCGATGGAGAAGACGGAGAGCAGCACCGTGACCACGTTCTCGTCCCCGTGCAGCACGTCCTTCGTGAACGGCGTGAACGACGTGAGGAAGATCGACCCCACGAACCACAGCCACGAGATGCCGAGCAGGGAGTGGAACACGGCCGTGTCGCGGGCGGCGATCCTCAGGTTCCTCCACGTCTCGGTGAGCGGGTTCCAGTTGATGGCGAGGCCCGGGTCCGGCGCGGGCGAGTGCGGGACGAACCCGGCCGCGAGGCGGCCCACGACCGCGACCGCGAGGCAGGCGGCCGCCACGCCCGCCGCACCGGCCTGCCCCTTCACGAGGAAGCCCGAGGCCATCGTGCCGAGGAGGATCGCCACGAAGGTGCCCATCTCGACCATCCCGTTGCCGCCCGTGAGCTCTGTGTCCTTGAGGTGCTGCGGCAGGTAGGCGTACTTCACGGGGCCGAAGAGCGTCGAGTGGACGCCCATGAGGAAGACGGCGGCGTAGAGGAGCGACGGGACGCGCCAGGAGAACCCCGCCGCCGCGATTGCCATCACGGCGATCTCGAAGTCCTTCACGAACCGGATGAGGGCGCTGCGCTCGAACTTGTCGGCGACCTGGCCTGCCGTGGCCGAGAGCAGCACGAACGGCGTGATGAAGATGGCCCCGATCACGAAGCCCGCCGTCGAGGAGTCCACGCCCCCCCACTCGGCCGACTGGTACGTCGCGAGCAGCGTGAAGGCGAACTTGAACAGGTTGTCGTTGGCGGCGCCCAGGAACTGCGTCCAGAAGAGCGGCGCGAAGCGGCGCTCGGCGAGCAGCGCGAACTGGCTGCGCGAGGACACCCTCACGCCTCCTTCATCGCGGGATCGAAGAAGCGGCGCGTCTCGAACGCGGACGCGGGAAGCCGGGCCCCGCGCCACGACAGCGAGCGCTTCAGGACGAAATCGAAGGCGAGCGGGTTCACGTGCCGCAATTCCGAGAGGACCGGGACCGCCGCGTCGTCGAGGAGGCCCGCCCGGGCGAAACCCTGCACCGAGAAGATCGGCATGATGCCCGGCAGCGGGTAGTCGGTGCCGTTGAGGAGCCGCCCGTGCCACGCGGTCGAGTCGATGATCTCGGGCACGACCGAGGCGCGGTTGGCCTGCGTCACCGCCGAGAGGTCGCCGTGGAGCAGCCGCGCGTAGCGCGGCTCGCGCATGAGCCGCCCGAAGAGGTCGAAGTTCCTCGCCTTCGGCGCCCGCGCCGGATCCGGGTGCGCGTCGAGGTCGGGACTCTCGCCGAGGCAGGCGCAATGGGCGGCCACGACCTTCACGCCGGCCTCGAGCGGAAAGCGCAGGGCAAGCGGGTTCCCCAGGTCGTGGCGCCCCGCGCCCTCCACCGCCTGTTCCTCGCCCACGTGGACGACGAGGGGCACGCCCGACCGCCGCAGTTCGCCGTAGAACTCGAGGCATCTCGGATGGGCGAGGTCGATTCCCATGGCCTGGGGAAGCCACTTCACCGCGCGGGCCCCGGAGGACTTCGCCCACCCGAGGGCCGCGGCGGCGTCCCGCCGGTAGGGATGGACGGAAGCGATCCACTCGAAGCGGTCGGGCCTCGCGCGAGCGACCCTTGCGGCATACGCGTCGGGCACCGCGAACGTCGTGAGGTCCTCGCGCCGCGCGCCGTCGGGATCGTGGGTGAAGTCGAAGGCGAGCAGCATCACCTTCGCGCCTTGCGGCAGCTCGTCGGCCAGGTGCGCGAGGCGTTCGGTCACCGCCGTGTCGAGGCGCTCCTCGTCCTCGCCGCCGCAGGCGGCGTTGAAGAACATCGCGCGCCGCACCTGCCCGGCCAGGGTCGAGGGGCGATCGAAGCCGGGATTGAGGTAGATGCCGCCGCCCGTCCTGCCATTGCCGAAGAGATGCGCGTGGCAGTCCCAGACGTTGCGCGCATCCAGCCCGTCCCACGCGGCGGCCACGAGGCGCTCGCGCATCACGCGGTGCCCGCCGGGCGGGCTGCACCGGTTGAAGATCCCGTGCTCGAGGCTGTAGCGGCAGCCCGTGAGCGCGCCCGCCGCGGCCGCGATCGCCGCCGCGCCGACGAAGCGCCTGCGGTTCACGACTTCTCCCTGATGTGGTCGCGCACCGCTCCCAGGGCGGAGAGGAGGAACTCCTTGTCCAGCCAGAACCAGACTTCCTTGCCGATCTTCTCGGACCGGAGCACCCCCGCCTCGCGCAGCACCTTCAGGTGGTGGGAGACGGCCGTGCGCGAGAGGGTCGACACCTCGACGATGCTTCCCACGTTGAGCCGCTCGCCCGGCTCGAAGGTGAGCAGGATTCGCTGCCGGTGCTCGTCGCCGAGAGCGGAGAACACGCGGGAGAGATTTCGCCATTCGCGGGGGATCGCCCGCAGGTAGTTGCGGTTCATGGGCCTCCAATGCGTCGACATGTTTAGTCATGTAGGCGCGTCCTGTCAAGCGCCCGCCGGGCCGGCCCGCGGCCCCATGCTAGACTTCAGCCAAATCCCATTCAGCTCAAGGGCTTAGCTCCATGAACGACAACCTGAAGACCAGCGCGCTCGACTACCACCGCCTGCCGCGGCCGGGCAAGATCGAGCTCTCGCCCACCAAGCCCCTCGCGACGCAGCGCGACCTCGCCCTCGCCTACTCGCCGGGAGTGGCGTTCGCCTGCGAGGCCATCAAGGAATCCCCGGCCGAGGCGCGCAACCTCACCGCCCGCGGCAACCTGGTCGGCGTCGTGACCAACGGCACGGCGGTCCTGGGGCTGGGCAACATCGGCCCGCTGGCCGCGAAGCCCGTGATGGAGGGCAAGGGCGTCCTCTTCAAGAAGTTCGCGGGCATCGACGTCTTCGACATCGAGCTGAACGAGTCCGATCCCGACCGCCTCATCGAGGTCATCGCGGCGCTCGAGCCGACGTTCGGCGGGATCAACCTCGAGGACATCAAGGCTCCCGAGTGCTTCTACATCGAGCGCAAGCTGCGCGAGCGGCTGAAGATCCCCGTCTTCCACGACGACCAGCACGGCACCGCCATCATCGTGGGCGCCGCGGTCGTCAACGGCCTTCGCGTCGTGGGCAAGGAGATCGGCAAGGTGAAGCTGGCGGTGTCGGGCGCCGGGGCGGCCGCCCTCTCCTGCCTCGACATGCTCGTGGCCCTGGGCGTGAAGCTCGAGAACGTCTGGGTGTCCGACATCGCGGGCGTGGTCTACGAGGGCCGCAAGGAGCTCATGGACGAGAACAAGGCGCGCTACGCGAAGAAGACGGATGCGCGCACGCTCGGCGACATCATCGGCGACGCGGACGTCTTCCTGGGCCTGTCGGCGGGGGGCGTGCTCAAGCAGGACATGGTGAAGCGCATGGCGGCGAACCCCCTCATCCTCGCCCTGGCGAATCCCGTGCCGGAAATCCTGCCGTCGGAGGTGAAGGCCGTGCGCGACGACGCGGTGATCGCCACCGGGCGCTCGGACTACCCGAACCAGGTGAACAACGTCCTGTGCTTCCCGTTCATCTTCCGCGGCGCGCTGGACGTGGGCGCCACGACGATCAACGAGCCGATGAAGCTCGCGGCGGTGAACGCCATCGCGGACCTCGCGATGGCCGAGCAGTCGGACGTGGTGGCCCTCGCCTACCGGCAGGAGCACATGAGCTTCGGCCGCGAGTACCTCATCCCGAAGCCCTTCGACCCGCGCCTCATCGTGAAGATCGCGCCCGCGGTCGCGAACGCGGCCATGGCGAGCGGAGTGGCCTCGAACCCCATCAAGGACATGGACGCCTATGTCCAGCGCCTCAACGAGTTCGTCTACTCGTCGGGGCTCGCGATGCGACCCATCTTCGCCGCGGCCAAGGCCGCGCCCAAGCGCATCGTCTACGCCGAGGGCGAGGACGAGCGCGTGCTGCGCGCCGTGCAGGTGGTCGTGGACGACGGGCTCGCCTTCCCGATCCTCGTAGGCCGGCCCGCGGTGCTCGAGAAGCGCATCGAGCGCTTCGGCCTGCGCCTGCGGGCGGGCGCGGATTTCGAGGTGGTGAACCCGGAACGGGACGCGCGCTACCGCGACTACTACACCGAGTACCACCGCCTCACCGAGCGCCGCGGCGTGTCGCTCCAGTACGCCAAGATCGAGATGCGGCGCCGCCACACGCTCATCGGGGCGATGCTCATGCACAAGGGCGAGGCCGACGGCATGATCTGCGGCACGTTCGGCACGCACGGGCTGCACCTGCACTACGTCGACCAGGTGATCGGGCGGCGGCCCGGGGTCGGCAACTACTACGCGATGAACATCCTCTCGCTCCTCAAGCGCACGGTGTTCATCTGCGACACCTACGTGAACGACGATCCCACTCCCGACCAGCTCGCGGAGATGACGCAGCTCGCGGCCGAGGAGGTGCGCCGGTTCGGCCTCGTGCCCCGCGTGGCGCTCCTGTCGCACTCGAGCTTCGGCACGAGCGACGCGCCCTCCGCGGCCAAGATGCGCGCCGCGCTCGCGCTGATCCGCGAGCGGATGCCCGACCTCGAGGTCGAGGGCGAGATGCACGGCGACGCCGCAATCTCCGAGGAGGTGCGGCAGGCCGCGTTCCCGAACTCGCGGATGAAGGGCGAGGCGAACCTCCTCATCATGCCGACCCTCGACGCGGCCAACATCGCGTTCAACCTGCTCAAGACCGCCTCCGGCGACGGCATCACGATCGGGCCGATCCTCCTCGGGGCCCGCCAGCCGGCCCACATCCTGACGCCCACCGCCACCGTCCGGCGTATCATCAACATGACCGCCGTCGCCGTCGTCGACGCCCAGGCGCAACGCGGCTGACGCGAGCCGGCCCATGATCGACCGCTTCGACCACCTCCACCTCCAGCCCGCCGACTTCGATCGCTCGGTCGCGTTCTACCGCGACACGCTCGGGTGGTCCGTCGTCACCTCGTGGGGCGAGGCGGCCACGGGGCGCGGGGCGGTGCTCTCCGGCGGAGGCATCAAGATCGTGCTCACCGAGCGATCGCGCGATCCCGCGGCAAGCGTGCGCCACTGCCCGGCCGTCCACCTCGACATCCACGACGTCGACCGCCGCTTCGAGACGGTGCCCGCCGGCGACCACGTCGTGGTGCCGCCCGGAACGAGCGAGCGGGGCACGCGCTGGTTCGTGGTCCGCGACCCGGACGGCAACCTCATCGCATTCGAGGAAGTGAACCGGCAACGTGGCTGAGCCCGCGCCGAGGAAACCCCGGCCGCCGGCCCATCCCGCCACGGTCGGCGTTTTCGCCCTGTCGGGGGCCGTCGACTCCGCGCGACTGGACGAAGGGATCGCGCGGCTCGAGGCAGCGGGCCATCGGGTCGTGGTCGCCCCCGGAGCGCGCGAGCAGTGGCGCTATTTCGCGGGCACCGACGCCCAGCGCCTGGAGGGCTTCAACCGGCTCCTGGTGGATCCCGCGGTCGACGTGATGATGAGCGCGCGCGGGGGCTACGGCATCTCGCGGCTCATGGCGTCGATCGACTGGCCACGGGTCGGCGCCAGCGGAAAGGTGTTCGCCGGCTTCAGCGACTTCACCGCGTTCAATTGCGCCGCGCTCGCCTGTGGCGGCCTCGCCACGCTGCACGGCCCGATGGTCGCGATCGACTTCGGGGACGGGGAGCCGGACGCGTTCATGCTGCGGCACTTCCGCGATACGGTGTGGGGGCGGGAGGACTCGGAAACCGTCGCCTGCGACCCGGCCGCGTCGCCCGGTGCAATTCGCGGAACGCTGTGGGGAGGCAACCTTTCCCTCGTCGCGCACCTCGTCGGCACGCGCTACCTCCCGGCCATCGACGGGGGGCTGCTCTACCTCGAGGAGATCGCCGAGGAGCCCTACGCGATCGAGCGCCTCTTCCTGCAGCTGCATCACGCCGGGATCCTCTCGCGACAGAACGCCGTGCTGCTGGGCGACTTCGTCGACTGCGTGCCGCGCAACCCCGCGCGCTACCCGTACACGATGGAGGAGGCGATCGAGACCCTGAGGGCCGTGGCGCCCTGCCCCGTCCTCACGGGCCTGCCCTTCGGTCACGTCGCCCGCAAGCTCACGCTTCCCTTCGGCCTCGAGGGCATGCTGGCGCGCGACGAGCGCGGCTACACGCTTTCCTGGCCGGGCCTCGGCAACCCCTGAATTCCGGTCAGGCCGCGACCCGGACGGCCACGGTCCCCAGGGGGACCGCACGCGAGGGATCCCGCAGCCGCGCGAGGAGCGCGATCCGCCGCTCGTCGACCTGGGCCAGGTGCCTCGCCTTCACCGGGCCGTAGCCGCGGATGTGCTCGGGAAGCGAGGCGAGTTCGACGGCCGTGGCGACCGTCTCCGGCGAAAGCCTCCCGGCGATCTCGTCCAGCATGGCCTCGTAGTCGGCGATGAGCCTTCGCTCCAGTCGCCGTTCCTCCGCGTACCCGAACGGGTCGAGCGCCGTGCCCCGCAGCCCCTTGAACATCGCGAGGAGCGCCATCGCCTTCAGCATCCAGGGGCCGTAGGCGCGCTTGCGCGGCTCGCCGGTCGCCGGGTCCGTCCGCGACCAAAGCGGCGGCGCGAGGTGGACCTTCACGCGGTAGTCGCCCTCGAACCGCCGCGCGAGCTTCGCGTGGAATTCCCCGTCGCTGTACAGGCGGGCCACCTCGTACTCGTCCTTGTAGGCCATCAGCTTGAACAGGTAGCGGGCCACCGTCTCGGTGAGCGCCGTCGAGCCGGGCACCCGGCGGGATTCCACCTCCCGCACTCGCCCCACGGCGGCCTCGTACCGGGCGGCGTAGGCCTCGTCCTGGTACTTCGCCAGCTCGGCGCGGCGGCGCGCGACGATCGCGTCCACGCCCGCGGCGGCGCGCTCGCCCGCCGACGCCTCGTCGTCCACGCCGCCCGCCCGCCGCACCGCGGCGAGATCGACCGCGGCCCGGCGCCCCCAGTCGAACGCCGACTTGTTCCAGTCGACCGCCGCGCCGTTCAACACGATCGCGCGAAGGATCGAGTCGCGACCGAGCGGGACCAGGCCCTTCTGCCAGGCGTAGCCCACCATGAAGAGGTTCGTGGCGAGGGAGTCGCCGAGGAGCGCGGTCGCGAGGCCGCCCGCATCGACGAGGTCGACCGCGTCCCCGCCGCAGGCCTCGCGGATCGCCTCGGCCATTCCGTCCATCGGAATCCGCAGGTCGGGATCCCGCGTGAAGGCTCCCGTCGCGGCGACGTCCAGGTTCACGACGGCGCGCGTATGGCCGGAGCGCATCTTCGCGATGGCCTCGTCGGAGGCCGCGACGATCATGTCACAACCGATCACCGCGTTGGCCTCCCCGGCGGCGATGCGGACCGCGTGGATGTCACCGGGCGCGGCGGCGATGCGGATGTGCGAATACACGGAGCCGCCCTTCTGCGCGAGCCCCGTCATGTCGAGGACCGTCGCGCCCCTGCCCTCCACATGCGCGGCCATGCCCAGCAGGGCGCCGATCGTCACCACGCCGGTGCCGCCGACGCCGGTGACGAGGATGCCCCACGGGCGGTCGAGGGAGGGGAGCGCCGGCTCGGGAATCGGTCCCGAGGGGGCCTGCGCGGCCGGCTTGCGCCGGCGAGGCGTGCCGCCCTCCACGGTCACGAAGCTGGGGCAGAACCCCTTCAGGCACGAGTAGTCCTTGTTGCAGGTGCTCTGGTCGATGGCGCGCTTGCGGCCGAACTCCGTCTCGAGCGGGACCACGGACAGGCAGTTGGACTTCTCGCCGCAGTCGCCGCACCCCTCGCAAACGCGCTCGTTGATCACCACGCGCCGTGCCGGATCGGGATAGGTGCCGCGCTTGCGCCGGCGGCGCTTCTCCGCGGCGCAGGTCTGGTCGTAGACGAGGACGCTCACGCCCCGCACGTCGCGTAGCTCCCGCTGCACGGCGTCCAGGTCGTCCCGGTGGTGGATGGTCGTGCCCGCCGCGAGGTCGGTGACGCCCGCGTAGCGGCCCGGCTCGTCCGTCACGATCGCGATGCGCCGGACTCCCTCGGCCGCGACCTGGCGCGTCACCATCGGGACCGTGAGGGCGCCGTCCACCGGCTGCCCGCCCGTCATGGCCACCGCGTCGTTGAACAGGATCTTGTAGGTCATGTCGACCTTCGCGCTGGCGGCGGCGCGGATGGCGAGCAGGCCCGAGTGGAAATAGGTGCCGTCGCCCAGGTTCGCGAAGATGTGCCTCGTCTGCGTGAAGGGCTGCATGCCGATCCACGGCGCCCCTTCGCCGCCCATCTGCGTGAAGGTCGTCGTCTGCTCCGGCCGGATCCACGTCGCCATGTAGTGGCAGCCGATCCCCGCGAGCGCCTTCGAGCCCTCGGGCACGCGGGTCGACGTGTTGTGCGGGCAGCCGGAGCAGAAGTAGGGGATGCGCGCCGCCTTCGCGCGCGGCCGGGCCAGCGCGGCCTCCTTGGCCTCGAGGAACTTCAGGCGCGCCTCCACGATCCGCGAGGTGTAGAACTTGCCGATGCGCGCGGCGATGACACGGCCGATCATGGCCGGCGTGAGCTCCCCCGCCGCCGGCAGCAGCCAGTCGGAGCGATGCGACTCCCACTCGCCGACCTCGTCGTACTTCCCGATCACGCGGGGACGGACGTCGTCTCGCCAGTTGTAGAGCTGCTCCTTCATCTGGTACTCGATGAGCTGGCGCTTCTCCTCGACGACGAGGATCTCGTCCAGCCCCTGCGCGAACTCGCGGACACCGTTGGGCTCCAGCGGCCAGGGCATGCCCACCTTGAAGAGCCGGATCCCGATCTCGGCCGCGTGGCGCTCGTCGATGCCGAGGTCCTCCAGCGCCTGCAGGACGTCCAGGTAGGACTTTCCCGAGGCGATGATGCCGAGACGGGGATGCGGGGAGTCGATGGTGATCCGGTTGAGCCCGTTCGCCCGGCAGTAGGCGAGCGCGGCGTAGATCTTGTCGTGCTGCAGCCGGAGCTCCTGCTCGAGCGGCGAGTCCGGCCAGCGGATGTTCATGCCCGTCGCGGGCACCGGGAAGTCCGTGGGCACGACGATGGCGGGCGATGCCGCGTCGACCTCGATCGACGCCGAGGAGTCGACCGTCTCGGAGATCGTCTTTAGCGCGACGTAGCACCCCGAGTATCGCGACATCGCGAACCCGTGCAGGCCCAGCTCGAGGATCTCCTGGACGCCCGTGGGATAGAGCACCGGGATCATCGCGGCGTCGAACGCGTGCTCGGACTGGTGGGGAAGCGTCGAGGATTTGCAGGCGTGGTCGTCACCCGCGACGAGGAGCACGCCGCCGTGCTTCGCGGTGCCGGCCGCGTTCGCGTGCTTGAACACGTCGCCGCAGCGGTCCACGCCGGGGCCCTTGCCGTACCACATGGCGAAGACGCCGTCGTACTTGGCGCCCGGGAAGATCCCCACCTGCTGCGAGCCCCAGACGGCGGTGGCCGCGAGCTCCTCGTTGACGCCCGGCGTGAAGAAGACGTGGTGCGACTCGAGGTGGCCCTTCGCCTTCCAGAGCGCCTGGTCGAAGCCGCCGAGGGGCGAGCCCCGGTAGCCGGAGATGAAGCCCGCGGTGTTGAGCCCGGCGGCGAGGTCGCGGGCGCGCTGCGCCATCGCCAGGCGAACGAGCGCCTGCGTGCCGCTGAGGAAGATGCGGCCGGTGTCGCGCGTATACTTCTCGTCGAGGGAAAGGGGGACTGCGGACATCGGGGCTCCTCAAAAGGGGTGCTTTGGGGCGCTGCTCCGCCGGTGCCGGAAAATTGTGTTCCCCGGTGGCAAACGGGGCAAGAGAATACCATCGATGGCGCTCGGCGTTGAACTCGCAGCTCGATCTTTTCGGTGAGCCGCCGGCGGCGGACGCGGCGGCCGGCATCGGCTGCCCGGCCGCGCGCGACGCCGAGCTGCTCCGCCTGGCCTCCGGCCTGTCGCCACGCATCCGCCTCGGCACCTCGTCGTGGGCCTTCACCGGCTGGACGGGGCTCGTCTACGACCGCCCCGTTCCCGAGCGCCACCTCTCCCGATCCGGCCTGGCTGCCTATTGCGGGCACCCGCTCCTGCGCACCGTGGGCCTCGACCGCACCTTCTACGCGCCGATTTCCGAGGAGGAATACCGGCGCTACGCCGCGCAGGTCCCGACGGGCTTCCGCTTCGTCGTGAAGGCGCCGCAGACGCTCACGGCCGCCTACCTCTTCGAGTCGCGCGAGCCCAGCCCCCACTTCCTCGACGCGAACGCGGCGCGGGAGCTGTTCGTCCGGCCCTGCCTCGCGGGCCTGGGCGCCGCGGCGGGGCCGCTCGTCTTCCAGTTCCCGCCGCAGGGGCGCGCGGTCACGCGCGAGCCGGCGGCCTTCGGCGAGCGCCTCGGCCGCTTCCTTCGCGCGCTTCCCCCGGGCGCGCTCTACGCGGTGGAGCTTCGCGACCGCGAGCTTCTCGGCCCGGAGACGATGCGGGCCCTCGCGGAGTCGGGCGCGCGACTGTGCCTCGGCGTGCACGCGCGCATGCCGCCGGTGCAGGTCCAGGCGGCCGCCGCGACGTCGCTCGGCCCGGGGCCGCTCGTCGTGCGGTGGAATCTCCACGCGGGATTCGCCTACGAGGAGGCGAAGTCGCGCTACGCGCCCTTCGACCGGCTCGTCGACGAGGATCCCGCCACGCGCCTGTCGATCGCGGGCCTCTGCCGCGAATGCGCGTCGCGTGGCGACGAGGCATGGGTGATCGCGAACAACAAGGCGGAGGGCTCGGCGCCGCTCACGCTCGAGCGCCTCGCCCGCGCGATCGTCGATGGGGCAGCCTAGAAGAGACCCAGCTGCCCGCCCGCGGAGGGCGGGCGGAACCGGTGCGTCACGAGGGGGGGCGGCCCCGGCCGCAGTTGCAGGCGCCCGCGCGCCACGCCGAATCGGCGGCGGACCAGTTCCGCGAGGAGCCCCTCGCCCGACATCCTCGTCCCGAACCGCGGGTCGTTGTCGCGGCCGCCGCGCATCTCGTTGAGCCGCGCCATGACGTGGGCCGCCTTCAGCGGGTAGTGGCGCTCGAGCCAGGCGCGGAAGATGTCCTTCACTTCCCAGGGAAGCCGCACGAGGGACCACCCGCCCCACGACGCCCCTGCCGCGGCCCCCGCCTCGAGGATGGGCTCGATCTCGTGGTCGGTGAGGAACGGGATGATGGGGGCCACGTTCACGCCGACGGGCACGCCCGCGGCCGCCAGCCGCCGGATGGCCTCCAGGCGGCGCGCGGGCGCGGTCGCCCGCGGCTCCATGCGTCGCGCCAGGCCCGCATCCAGAGTCGTCACCGAGACGACGACGGTCGCGAGGCCGTCGCGCGCCATGGGGGCAAGGAGATCGAGGTCCCGCTCCACCAGCGCCGACTTCGTGACGATCGACACCGGATGCGAGGTCTCGTGCAGGACCTCGAGGATGGAGCGGGTGATCCGCCGCGAACGCTCGATGGGCTGGTAGCCGTCCGTGTTCGAGCCGATGTTGATCGGCTCGCAGCGGTATGCGGGGCGCGCGAGCTCGCCACGAAGCAGCGTGGCCGCCTCGGGCTTCGCGAAGAGCCGCGTTTCGAAGTCGAGCCCCGGGGAGAGGCCGAGATAGGCGTGGGAAGGACGGGCGTAGCAGTAGACGCACCCGTGCTCGCACCCGCGGTAGGGATTTACCGACTGCGAGAACCCGAGGTCGGGCGACTCGTTGCGCGAGATCACGGACTTGGCGCGCTCGTCGGTGACGACCGTCCCGGGGCGCGAGGGACATCCTTCCGGATCCGGGAACCAGCCGTCGTCGACGGCTTCGCGCCGCGCCGTCTCGAACCGCCCCTCCGGATTGTCGCCGGCCCCACGGCCCTTCCAGGCCCTGCCGAAGTCGCCCGCCGTCGTCTTCACGAAGCGCAGCTTACGGCCTTTGCGGTCGCCGTACGTGCGCCGGCACCGAATGTGGATAACCCGCCTGCGCGCTGGATGCGCGGACGGGATATTTCAGAATTCCTTCCAGTCCTCGTCGGCGGACGGTCCGCGCTGCGCCGGGAGCGACGCCGCGCCCGACGAATGCTGCCCGGGCAGTGGCGTGGCGCGAGCCGCCTGATGCTGTCGGCCCGCGTGCGCCCCGCCGGCGGCGCCCTGGCGATCGTCGCCGATGCTGAAGACCGCGACCGCCTGCGCGAGGCGCTCCGCCTGGTCCCGCAGGCTTTCCGCCGCGGCCGAGGCCTCGCCCACGAGCGCGGCGTTCTGCTGCGTCACCTGGTCCATCTGGGCGACCGTGCGGTTCACCTGCATGATGCCGCTGCTCTGCTCGCGGCTCGCGGCGGTGATCTCCGCCATGATCTCCGTCACCCGTTTCACGGCGGCGACGATCTCGTCCATCGTCCTGCCCGCCTCGTCCACGAGCCGCCCGCCGCTCTCGACCTTGCCGACGGAGTCCTCGATGAGGGACTTGATCTCCTTGGCGGCCTCGGCGCTGCGCTGGGCGAGGCTGCGCACCTCGCTGGCCACCACCGCGAATCCCCTGCCCTGCTCGCCGGCCCTCGCCGCCTCCACGGCCGCGTTGAGCGCGAGGATGTTGGTCTGGAAGGCGATGCCGTCGATCACGCCGATGATCTCCGCGATCTTCCGCGAGCTCTGCGTGATCCCGCCCATCGTCTCGACGACCTGGCTCACCACGCGGCCCCCGCGAATCGCCACCTCGGACGCTCCGGCGGCGAGCTGGTTCGCCTGGTGCGCGTTGTCGGCGTTCTGCTTCACGGTGCTCGTGAGCTCTTCCATCGAGGACGCCGTCTCCTCGAGGGAGGAGGCCTGCTCCTCGGTACGAGCGGACAGGTCGGCATTGCCCTGCGCGATCTGGATCGACGCCGTGGCGATGCCCTGCGCGGAGGAACGGACGTTGCCCACGATCCTGCGAAGCGACTGCTGCATGTCGGCGAGCGCCTGCACCACGCGCCCCATTTCGTCCTTGCTTTCGGCCACGATCGTCGAGGCGAGGTCGCCGTCGGCCACCTGCCGCGCGATCCGTACCGCGTCGCCAAGGGACCTGGTGATGGACCGCCTCACCCACACGACCACGAAAAGGACCAGGACGGTCGACACCACGGCGAGCGCGACGGACATGCCCGTGAGGTAGAGGTTCAGCGCCGACGAATGCTCGTAGGTCGCCTTCGCGGACGACTCCTTGAGCGGCAGGAGGTTGACGAGCGGCTTTCCGAAGTTCTTCTGGATGACCGCCCAGTCCGTCTCGAGCACCTCGGTCAGCTGCGTCTTGTTGTCCGACACGTACGCCTTCTCGACCGTGGCGAGCGTCTCCTGGACGGCGTTCCAGCCCTTCGCCATCTCGTCGAGGAGCGCGCGCTCTTCCGCGTTCGAGGCCCCGACGCCGGCGACCGTGTTCCAGGCGGACTCCATTTCCTTGCGGGACTCGCGCAGGTGGTTGAGCGAGCCCTGCACCGGCATGACGTCGAGCAGCACCCCGGCGATCCGGAAGCGAACCTCCCGGAGGACGCCGTCGATCTTCTGCAGCTGGACCAGCGAGTGGACGTTCGCCTCGTAGACCTGCCGGAGCGCCTCCGAGTTCGCGCGCCCGGAGTACAGGTTGAAGCCCGCCAGCAGCATGGTGCCGACCGCGGCCACGATGGCGACCGCGGTGAGCTTCGCCCCGACGCTCAGGTTCCTGAACACGAATGTCCCTCTGCTGGTTGCGGTTCGGTGGCGCTTATTGCGTGGGCAGGCCGGCGGCCGTCCACTCCGGCATGCCGCCGCGCAGCCAGTTCACGTTCTTGTAGCCCGCATCGACCGCGAGGACCGAGGCCTTGTAGCTCTTCCAGCACTCGCCCGCGTTGCAGAAGAACACGATGGGGGCATTCTTGTCCTGGGGCAGCTTGGACATGTCGAAGGTGTCCTTGGTGCGGTCGAATTTCACGTCCTTCGCGCTCTTCTCGCGGTACGGGACGCTCAGCGCTCCCTTGATCGTCTTCTCCGCGTACTCGCTCGCCACGCGCGTGTCGACGAGAGGCACGCCCTTCTCCTGCATCCGCTTGGCGTCGGCCGCGGTCACGACCTTCACGCCGTCGAGCTTCGTGGGCGTCTGCTGCGCCCACGCGCCGGTCGCCATGCCCAGCCCGAGCAGGAGCCCGCCGACCAGACCCGCCACGCGGCTGCGCAGGCCGCCGTTCGTTCCGTTGTTCCGCATTTCGATTCTCCCGTGCCGTTCATTGAAGGATGTCGCAGCCGCCAGGCAGGCCATCGCCGGCCGGGCCGTCCGCAGGGTCGCAACGCCCTCAAGCGTCGCATCCGGCTGAGGGCAATTCTATGCGAATAGTCACGAATCGGCCCCTCGCGATTTCAACTGAAACGCCCCGGGGCCGCGGCGCCACCGGGCATTGCAAAAAGCAAAAGGGCCACCCCGGCATGGGGTGGCCCTTTCAGGTAAAGCCCTGGCGATGACCTACTTTCTCACGGGCAATCCGCAATATCATCGGCGCGGCG
>JBBIJT010000055.1:0-21809 GCA_037445795.1 Betaproteobacteria bacterium
CACATCCTCGGCATCTGCGGCACCTTCATGGGCGGCCTGGCGAAGATCGCCCGCGAGGCCGGCCACGAGGTCACCGGCTGCGACGCGCAGGTCTATCCGCCCATGAGCGAGCAGCTGCGCGACCTGGGCATCGCGCTGCACGAGGGCTACGACGCCGGGCAGCTCGAGCGCTATCCCGCCGACCTCTACGTCGTCGGCAACGCCATGACGCGCGGCAAGCCCGTTGTCGAGGAGATCCTCAACCGGGGGCTCCCCTACGTCTCCGGCCCCCAGTGGCTCGCCGAGCACGTGCTCCCGGGCAAGTGGGTGCTCGCGGTCGCGGGGACGCACGGCAAGACCACCACCTCCGCCATGCTCGCCTGGGTCCTCGCCAACGCCGGGCTCGACCCCGGGTTCCTCATCGGCGGCGTGCCGCGCAACTTCCACGTCTCGGCGCTCCTCACCGACTCCCCCTTCTTCGTGATCGAGGCCGACGAGTACGACACGGCCTTCTTCGACAAGCGCTCGAAGTTCGTCTGGTACCGGCCGCGCACGGCGGTGCTCAACAACCTCGAGTACGACCACGCGGACATCTTCCAGGACCTGGCCGCCATCGAGACGCAGTTCCACCACCTCGTGCGGATCGTCCCGGCCAACGGCCTCGTGGTGGCCAACGGTGCCGAGGCCGCCATCGGCCGCGTGCTCGAGCGCGGCTGCTGGACGACCGTGGAGCGCTTCGGCGCCGGGCAGGCCTGGAGCGTGGGATCCGTGAGCCCCGACGACGCGTTCGAGGTGTGCCTCAACGGGGTGCCGCAGGGCGTGGTTCGCTGGGACGCCACGGGCGAGCACAACCGGATGAACGCGCTGGCGGCGCTCGCGGCGGCGCGCCACGCGGGCGTCCCCCTGGCGGCCGGGATCGACGCCCTCTCGCGCTTCCAGGGCGTGAAGCGGCGCATGGAGGTGCGCGGCACGGTGGGCGGCATCACCGTCTATGACGACTTCGCCCACCATCCGACGGCCTTCGAGGCGACGATCGCGGGGCTCAGGAAGCGCGTCGGGCGCTCGCGCATCGTGGCCGTCTTCGAGCCGCGCTCGAACACGATGAAGCTTGGCACGATGCAGTCGCGCCTGGCGAAGAGCCTCGAGGGCGCCGACCTGGTCTACTGCTACGCGAGCCACCTGGGCTGGGACCCGGAGCGGGCACTCGCGCCGCTTTCGTCGCGGGCCGCGACCTATTCCGAGCTCGATCCCATGGTGGAGGCCCTCGGGCACGTCCTGCGGCCCGGCGACCACGTCCTCGTCATGTCCAACGGCGGCTTCGGCGGGATCCACGCGAAGCTGCTCGCGCGGCTCGCCGCCGCGGGAGAACCCCGATGACCACGCTCGCCTTCCGCATCGTGAACGTCTTCACCCGGGGCGGCACCCTTACCGGCAATCCGCTCTGCGTCTTCGAGGACGGCGCCGCCCTGGACGGCGGGACGATGCAGGCGCTCGCGCGCCAGTTCAACCTCTCCGAGACGACATTCATCCTGCCCTCGCGCAAGGCGACTGCCCGCGTGCGGATATTCACGCCGTCGTACGAAATGCCCTTCGCGGGCCACCCGACGCTCGGCACGGCGCACGTGGTGCGGTCGCTGCTCGAGGGGGGCGACGAGGTCACGCTCGAGATGAAGGCGGGCGTCATCCCGGTGGCGGCCTCCGGCAATCGCTGGACGCTGCGCGCCAACGCGCCGCGCTGGCGCGAGGTGGCGGAGTCGCGCGCGGAGCTCGCCGATATTCTCGGGCTCGAGGCGGGCGACATCGAGGAGCGGCCCCTGTGGGTGAACGCGGGCAAGGAGCAGCTCGTCGTGCCCGTCGCCTCGCCGGAGGCCGTGCGCCGCGCCCGCCCGCGCAGCGACGCGTTCTCGCGCCTGAAGAGCGAGGACGGCCAGAGCATGGCGTACGTCTTCGCCGACGGGGGCGACGCGAAGGGCACCGTGACCTCGCGGTTCTTCTTCCCGAGCGGCGCCGCCGTGCTCGAGGACCCCGCCACGGGATCGGCCTGCGCGAACCTGGGGGGCTGGTACTGCGCGACGCGGCCCGGCGAGGACGTCACCCGCAAGGTGTCCCAGGGCGACGAGGTGGGCCGCCCCTCGACGCTCTTCCTCGAGGTGAGGTCCGGCGCGGTGAGCGTGGGCGGCGACGTGATCGAGCTCGCGCGCGGCACGATCGAGCTGCGGGACGCGGATTGAAGACGATCCTCTACCTGCACGGCTTCATCAGCTCCCCCGCCTCGCGCAAGGCCGTGATGCTGGGCGACTACCTGCGCGGCCAGGCGCCGGAGATCGAGTACCTCGTCCCGGAGCTCCACCACCGGCCGGCGCGGGCCATCGAGCAGGTGCGCGAGCGGTGCGCGGCAAGGAGCCCGGCGGACCTCCTCCTCGTCGGGAGCTCCCTGGGCGGCTTCTATGCCACCGTCGCGGCGGAGCAGTTCGGCTGCCGCGCGGTGGTGATCAACCCGGCGGTGCATCCGCAGGGCCATTTCGACCGCTACCTCGGGCCGCAGGCGAACCTCTACACCGGCGAACGCTTCGACCTCACGCGCGCCCACGTCGAGGAACTCGCGGCCATGGACCCGCCGGCGATCACGCGCCCCGAGCGCTACTGGCTTCTCGTCGAGACGGCCGACGAGGTGCTCGACTACCGCGAGGCAGTCGCCTGGTACGCCGGCGCCTTCCAGACCGTCGTCCAGGGGGGCGACCACTCGTTCTCGAGCTTCCCGGAGTTCGTGCCCGACATCGTCGATTGGGCGTGCGAGGACGGCGTGGCGGCCGCGGGAGCGAGGGCGTGAAGCAGATTCTCTTCGAGGAGGACGGCGCGTTCCGCGTCGGCACGATCCTCGCCGAGGCGGGCGCCGCGTTCCAGGTGGAGGCGGCCCACGGCAAGCGCTCGAAGGTGAAGGCCAACGCCGTGCTGCTGCGCTTCGACGGCCAGGCGCTCGCGTCGTTCATGCCGGAGGCGCAGTCGCAGGCGGCGGCCATCGACCCGCAGTTCCTGTGGGAGGTGAGCGGCGCCGGCGAGTTCGGGTTCGCGGAGCTGGCGCAGGAATACTTCGGCCACGCGCCGGCGCCCATCGAGGCGGCGGCGGTCATGCTCGCGCTGCACGCGAGCCCCATGTACTTCTACCGGCGCGGCAAGGGCCGATACCAGGCGGCGCCCGAGGAGAACCTGCGCGCCGCGCTCGCGGGGCAGGAGAAGAAGCGCCGCCAGCAGGAGCAGGTCGATGCCTGGGCGGCCTCGCTCGCCTCGGGGGCGGTGCCGCCGGAGCTCGCCTCGAAGCTCGACCTCCTCCTCTTCAAGCCGGACAAGATGTCGCTCGAGTGGCGGGCGCTCGACCAGGCCGCCACGCAGGCGGGCCTCGCGCCGCAGAAGCTCCTCGCGAAGCTCGGCGCGCTGGCGGGCCCCGAGGACTACTTCCTGCGCCGGTTCGCCTTCGAGTACTTCCCGCAGGGCCTCGCCTTCCCGGCCGTGGCGTCCGTGGCCGCGCCGCAGGGACTCCCTCCCGCCGCCGCGCCCGCCTTCTCCATCGACGACCACGAGACCACCGAGATCGACGACGCCTTCTCCGTCGAGCGCCTGCCGGGCGGCCGCGTGCGCGTGGGCGTGCATATCGCGGCACCCGCGCTCTTCTTCGGCCGCGACCACGCGCTCGAGACGGTGGCGCGGGAGCGCCTTTCCACGGTCTATTTCCCCGGCGGCAAGATCACGATGCTGCCGGAGCCGGCGATCGCCGAGGCCACGCTCTCCGAGGGGCGCGAGGTGCCGTCCGCTTCCCTCTACCTCGACCTGGACCCCGACACCCTCGAGATCGTCGCCACGGCGTCCAGGCTCGAGCGGGTGGCCATCGCGACCAACCTGCGCATCGTAGAGCTCGAGACGCGGCTGCACGAGGAGTCGCTGGCGGCTGGCGTGGTGGAGGGCGCGCACGGCGAGGACCTGCTGCTGCTGTGGCGCCTCGCGAGGAAGCTGCGGGCGGCCCGGGGGGCGGGCGACGAGAAAAGCGAGCGGCTGGACTACACCTTCCGCGTCGAGGGTGGCCGCGTGACGATCGAGCCGCGCGCCCGCGGCACGCCCATCGACGTGCTGGTCTCCGAGCTCATGATCCACCTGAACGCCTCGTGGGGCCGGCTCCTCGCCGAGGCGGGCGTGGCGGCCATCTACCGCAACCAGCGCGGCATCAAGACGCGCATGGACGTGGAGCCCGGCACCCACGAGTGGCTGGGCGTCTCGCACTACGCCTGGTCCAGCTCGCCGCTGCGCCGCTTCACCGATCTGGCCAACCAGCGCCAGCTCGTGGCGCTCCTGCGCGGCGAGGTTCCGCCGTATACGCGCGACGAGCTCGCGGCGGCCGCCCGGGAGTTCGAGGCGGCCTACGAGGCCTACGCCGAGCACCAGCGCCATCTCGAGCGCTACTGGTGCCTGCGCTGGATCGCCCAGGAAGGGCTGGAGGGCGCCGACGCCACGGTCGTCCGCGACGAGCTGGTCCGCCTGGAGGGCATCCCGCTCGTCTGCCGCACCATCGGGCTGCCCCCGGGAGCGCCGGGCGACCGCGTGCGCGTGGCCTTCGGGGAGCCGGACCTCTGGGAGGTGAACCTCCCCTGCCGCTACGCCGGCAAGCCGGGCGAGGGTTAGCGCTGCTATCATCCGGGCTCATGTTCCGCCCGATCGAGCGACCCCGCGCCTGCCGATGCAGCTGAGGCAGACTCCCCCCGACGCGCTCGTCCACCTTTCCGACTACCTCCTGGAGCGGTTCGGGCTCGTCGCCACGATGCAGGTGGCGCTCGTGGCCTCCCTCGCCTTCCATGCGTTCGCCATCGTGGGGCTCGGCTTCAAGGTGCCGGACCCGCGCGCGATGCCCGCCCCGCACAACGTCCTCGACGTCGTGCTCGTGAACGCCAAGACGGCCTCGAAGCCCGACAAGGCCGACGCCCTCGCGCAGGCGAACCTCGACGGCGGCGGCAACACCGACCAGAAGCGCCGCGCCTCGAGCCCCTTCCCGGTCGTGGAGAGCCGCGAGAGTGCGCCGGAGCTCAAGCAGGCGCAGAGCCGCGTGCAGCAGCTCGAGCGCGAGGCCAACGAGCTCATGACGCGGCTGAAGTCGCAGGCCGCGGTCGCCCCGGCGGACCCCGCCGTCGACAAGAACGACAAGTCCGACAAGACGGCCCAGGACCTCATCGAGAAGAGCCTCGAGATCCAGCGGCTGGAGGCGCAGATCCGGCGCGACGTCCAGGCCTACCAGGAGCGCCCGCGCAAGAAGTTCGTGGGCGCCCGCGCCTCCGAGTACCGCTTCGCCATGTACGTCGACAACTGGCGGCTCAAGATCGAGCGCGTGGGGAACCTGAACTACCCCGAGGAGGCGCGCCAGAGGAAGCTCTACGGGTCGCTGCAGCTCACGGTGGGGCTCAGGCCGGACGGCGAGGTGGAGTCGATCGAGATCAACCGCTCCTCGGGCCACAAGGTCCTCGACCAGTCGGCGCTCAGGATCGTGCGCCTCGCCGCGCCCTTCGACCGCTTCCCCGACGCGATCCGCGCCGACACGGACATCCTCTACATCACGCGGACCTGGACCTTCACGCGGTCCGACCAGCTTTCGGCGGAATAGCGCCCCGCGCGGATCACCGGGGCCGCACGGCCTTGAAGAGCGCGAGCGCGCGCTCGCGCTGCGTGGCGTGTTCGACGATCGGCGCGGGATAGTCGCGCCCGATCACGCAGCCGCAGGCCTGCTGGTCGGCCGGCGGCATGGTCCACGGCGCGTGCACGAACCGGTCGGGCACGCGCGCGAGCTCCGGCAGGTAGCGGCGGATGAAGCGGCCCTGCGGGTCGAACCGCTCGGACTGCGACACGGGGTTGAAGATGCGGAACCAGGGCTGCGCGTCACACCCCGTGGAGGCGGCCCACTGCCAGCCGCCGTTGTTGGCGGAGAGGTCGTAGTCGATGAGCTGCCGCGCGAAGTGCGCCTCGCCGCGGCGCCAGTCGAGCAGGAGGTCCTTCACGAGGAAAGAGGCCACCACCATGCGCAGCCGGTTGTGCATCCAGCCCGTGGCGGCGATCTGGCGCATCGCCGCGTCGACCAGGGGGAAGCCGGTGCGCGCCTCGCGCCAGGCGTCGAAGTGCGCGTCGAGCCCCGGCCAGCAGATGGCGTCGAATTCGCGGCGGAAGGCGCCCGTGGCCGCGTGCGGGTGGTGCCACAGGATCTGGAAGTAGAAGTCCCGCCAGGCGAGCTCCGAGAGCCAGGTGGCGGGGCCCTCGCCTCGCGCCTTCCAGGCGGCACGCGCGATCTCCCGGATGGAGATCGTGCCGAACCGGTTGTGCACGGACAGGTACGAAACCCCCTTCACGGCCGGGAAGTCGCGCGCCGCCGCGTAGCCCGCCATCCGCGGCTGGAATTCCGCGAACAGCCGGCGGGCGCCCGCCATGCCGGTGGCCACCGGCAACTCGCGCAGGTTGGTGGGCCGGAACCCCAGGCCCTCGAGGGAAGGCAGCCAGGCGTCGGTCCCGGGCTTCGCGAGCCGGTCGGCGTACTTCGCGACCGGGTAGCCCTTGAGGTAGTAGTCGTCCAGGATCGCGAGCCACGCCCGCTTGTAGGGCGTGAAGACGGAGAACGGGCCGCCCGACCGGGTGAGGACCTCGTCCCTGGCGAAGAGGGCGTGGTCCTTGGCGAGGTGCAGGCGCCGGCCGTCGTCGGCGAGCGACGACTCGACGGCCGCGTCCCTCGCGATGGCCGCCGGCTCGTAGTCCTCGTTGGCGAAGACGGCGCCGACGCCGAGGCGCGCGGCCAGCGCCGGCACGGCCTCCCGGGCGGTGCCGTGGGCCACCACGAGGTCGCCGCCGCGGCGGCGCAGCGACTCGCGCAGCTCGGCCACGCTGGCGAGGATGAACTCCACTCGGCGGTCCTCGCGGGAATGCAACGCATCGAGGATCTCGCGATCGAAGACGAAGGCGCAGTGGACCTGGCGCGAGGAGGCGAGGGCGTAGTGCAGGCCCGCGTTGTCCTCGTCGCGCAGGTCGCGGCGGAACCAGAAGAGGGAGCGGTCGTAGGCGGTCACGAAGGGGGGAAGCGGAGCCGTTTTCGCCCCGGGCCGATGGCGGCCGGGGTGCGTTGGAATTAGAATATGGGGCCGGTGGCAAATGCAAACGATCAACCTCACGAGCCATTTCCTCATCGCCATGCCGGGCATGGCGGATCCCAACTTTTCCCGCACCCTCACCTTCGTCTGCGAGCACAACGAGCGCGGCGCGCTCGGGCTCGTGGTGAACCGTCCCACGGACGTGACGCTGGGCACGCTGTTCCGGCAGGTGGAGATCGAGCTGGACGACGAGCCCCTCGCCTCGCAGCCGGTGTTCTTCGGCGGCCCGGTGCAGCTCGAGCACGGCTTCGTCCTGCACCGGCCGGTGGGCGACTGGCGCTCGACGCTGCCGGTGGGGGAGATCGGCCTCACCACGTCGCGCGACATCCTCGAGGCGATGGCCCGCGGGGAGGGCCCGGGCGAGCGCCTCGTCGCCCTCGGCTACGCGGGGTGGGCGCCGGGGCAGCTGGAGGACGAGATCAAGCGCAATGGCTGGCTCACCGTGAATGCGGACCTCGACGTGATCTTCCGCCAGCCCCCGGAGGCGCGCTACGACGCGGCCCTGGGCGCGCTCGGCGTGACGACCGCCAACCTCTCCGAGGAGGCGGGGCACGCATGAAGGCGCAGTCCCCGGAGCCCGCGCCGCTTTCGGGGACTCTCCTCGGCTTCGATTTCGGGTCCCGGCGGATCGGGGTGGCCGTGGGCGAGACCGGGACGCGCCTCGCCCATCCGGTCGCCGCCATCGCGGAGGAGGCCACCGAGGCCCGCCTCGCCGCCATCGCGCGGCTTGTGGCCGAGTGGCGCCCCGCCGGCTTCGTCGTGGGCCTGCCGCGCCACGCCGACGGCGGCGAGCACGAGGTGGCCCGCCTCGCGGGGAAGTTCGCGAGGCGGCTGGGCGCGCGCTTCGGCTTGCCGGTGGCTTTCGTGGACGAGACCCTCACCTCGGCCGAGGCCGAGTCGCGCATCCGCGAAGCGGGCGGCCGCGCGAGGTCGAAGGGCGACCTGGACGCCCACGCCGCCACCGTCATCCTGCAGAGTTACCTCGACATGAACCGCACGTACGAGAAGGGCGAAAATGGCCGCACCCCTGCCTGACCCGGAGCGCCTGCTGGAGGAGCTCGTGACCCAGATGAAGCCCGCCACGGGCCCCGAGACGGGCATCGTCGGCATCTACACCGGAGGCGCGTGGGTGGCCGAGCGCCTGCACCGGGCTCTCGCCCCGAGGACCGGCCTGGGGCTCCTCGCGGTGACGCTCCACCGCGACGACTTCGGCCGCATCGGGCTGCACCGCGAGGCCCGGCGCAGCCACCTGCCCTTCGAGGTCGAGGGGCGCGACATCGTGCTCGTCGACGACGTGCTGCACACGGGGCGCACGATCCGCGCGGCGCTGAACGAGATGTGGGACTTCGGTCGCCCCGCCCGGGTGCGGCTCGCCATCCTCGCCGACCGCGGCGGGCGCGAGCTGCCCTTCGCCCCCGATTTCACCGGCGCGTTCGTCGAGATCGATCCCGCGGAGGAGCTGGTGCTCACGAACGACGGGGGGCGGCTGCGGTTCGCCGCCGTGAGGAGGCCCGCATGAACCCGAGCCTCCAGGTCGATTCCGGCGGGCGGCTTCGCCACCTGCTCACCACCGAGGGCCTGCCCGCGGAGACGATCCGCCACATCCTCGACACGGCCTCGCAGTTCGTGAGCGTGAACGAGCGCGAGGTGAAGAAGGTGCCGCTGCTGCGCGGCAAGTCGATCTTCAACGTGTTCTTCGAGAACTCCACCCGCACGCGGACCACGTTCGAGATCGCCGCCAAGCGCCTCTCGGCGGACGTGATCAACCTCAACATCGGCGCGTCGTCCACCGCCAAGGGCGAGACGCTCCTCGACACGGTGTGGAACCTGCAGGCGATGGACGCCGACATGTTCGTCGTCCGGCACTCGGAGGCGGGCGCGCCGCACCTCATCGCGCGGCACGTGAAGCCCGGCGTGCACGTGGTGAACGCGGGCGACGGCCGACACGCGCACCCCACGCAGGGCCTGCTCGACATGTACACGATCCGCCACTACAAGAAGGACTTCGGGCGGCTCGTGGTCGCGATCGTGGGCGACGTCCTGCACTCCCGCGTGGCGCGCTCGCAGATACACGCCCTCAAGACCCTCGGCGTGCCCGACCTGCGCGTGGTCGGGCCCAAGACGCTGCTGCCGAGGGACGTCGAGCGGCTGGGGGTGCGCGTCTTCCACGACGTCGCCGAGGGGCTCCGCGACTGCGACGTGGTGATCACGCTGAGGCTCCAGAATGAGCGCATGAGCGGCCCGCTGCTGCCCTCCGCGGGCGAGTTCAACAAGACCTACGGCCTCACGCCCGAGAAGCTCGCGCTCGCCAAGCCGGACGCCATCGTGATGCACCCGGGCCCGATCAACCGCGGCGTGGAGATCGACTCCGTCGTGGCCGACGGCGGCCACTCCGTCATCATGCCGCAGGTCACCTTCGGCATCGCCGTGCGCATGGCGGTGATGGCCATCCTGGCCGGGTACGACTAGACATGGCCGACGAGAGATCCGCCACCACCATGAAGATCGAGATCCGCAACGCCCGCGTCGTCGATCCCGCCGGCGGCCGCGACGAAGTCGCGCCCCTCCACCTCGCCGACGGCCGCATCGCGGCGATCGGCGCCGCCCCCGACGGCTTCCGGGCCGACCGCACGATCGACGCGAAGGGGCTCGTCGCCTGCCCCGGCCTCGTGGACCTGTCGGCGCGGCTTCGCGAGCCGGGCTTCGAGTACCGCGCCACCCTCGAGTCGGAGATGCGCGCGGCGGTCGCGGGGGGCGTCACCTCCCTCGCCTGCCCGCCCGACACGGACCCGCCCCTCGACGAGCCCGGGCTCGTGGAGATGCTCAAGCGCCGCGCCGAGGCGCTGCGCCAGGCGCGCGTCTACCCGCTGGGGGCGCTCACCCTGGGGCTCAAGGGCGAGAAGATCGCCGAGATGTGCGAGCTGGCCGAGGCGGGCTGCGTCGGCTTCTTCCAGGCCGACGCGCCGCTCGATGACCTCAACGTGCTGCTGCAGGCGATGCGCTACGCGGCCACGTTCGGGCACGGCGTGTGGATCCGGCCGCAGGACGCGCACCTCGCGCACGGCGGCGTCGCGCACGAGGGCGAGGTGAGCACGCGCCTGGGCCTTCCGCCCATCCCCGAGGTGGCCGAGACGGTGGCCCTGCACGCCATCCTCGAGCTCGCGGAGTCCACCGGCGCGCGCGTCCACCTCGCCCGGCTTTCGACCGCGCGCGGCGTGTCCCTCGTGGCCGCGGCCAAGGCCCGCGGGCTCGACGTGACCTGCGACGTGGGCGTCCACCACCTGCACCTGTGCGACCGCGACGCCGGCGACTTCAACGCGAACACGAACCTCGTGCCGCCCCTTCGCGGCCCGGGGGACCGCGACGCGTTGCGCCGCGCGCTCGCCGACGGGACCATCGACGCGGTCTGCTCCGACCACACGCCGGTCGACGACGACGCGAAGCAGGTGCCCTTCGGCGAGGCGGAGCCCGGCGCCACGGGCCTGGAGGTCTTCCTGCCCCTCGTGCTCAAGTGGGGCGCCGAGATGAAGCTCGCGCTCCCGGCGGCCCTCGCGGCCGCGACGTCCCGGCCGGCGAGGATCCTCGGCGTCGCGGCGGGCAGCCTCGCCGTGGGCGCGGCGGCCGACCTCTGCCTGTTCGACCCCGAGCGGCCCTGGGTCGTGTCGACCTCGGCCCTCGCGAGCCAGGGCCGCAACTCGCCCTTCCTCGGTCTCGAGCTCGTCGGGCGCGTGGCCACGACCCTCGTCGACGGCCGCGTCGTGCATTCCGGCTGACCCTCCCTTCCCCACGACCGCAACGGATTCCCATGGCGAACCCGCTGACCGACTTTTCGTCCCTGCCCCGCTTCTCCGCGATCCGCCCCGAGCACGTGGTGCCCGCCATCGACGCGCTGGTGGCCGAGGGCCGGGCGGAGATCGAGCGCCTCGCGGCCGCGGCCGGCGAGCCCGCCTGGGAAGGCTTCGTGGAGCCCCTCGAGACGGCCAACGAGCGCCTCGCGCGCGCTTGGGCGCAGGTGTCGCACCTCAATGCCGTGGTGAACTCCCCGGCGCTTCGGGAGGCGTACAACGCGGCGCTGCCGAAGGTGACCCAGTTCGTGGCGGAGCAGGCGCAGGACCTGCGTCTCTACGGCCGCTTCAAGGCGCTCGCCGCGTCGCCGGGGTTCGCGGGCCTCGCCCCGGGCAGGCGCCGCCTCGTGGAGAACGAGCTGCGCGACTTCCGGCTGGGCGGCGCGGAGCTTCCCGCCCCCGCCAAGGCGCGCTTCAAGCAGCTGCAGGAGGAACTCGCCGCCCTGGGGTCGCGCTTCCAGGACAACGTGCTCGACGCGACCAACGACTTCGCGCTCTTCGTGAGCGATCCCGCCCACCTCGCGGGCATTCCCGGCGACGTCCTCGAGGTCGCGAAGGCCGCGGCGGCGAAGGAGGGGCGCGAGGGGTGGAAGCTCACCCTGCACATGCCCTGCTACCTGCCGGTCATGCAGTACGCGGACCATCGCCCGCTTCGCGAGGGCATGTACCGCGCGTTCGTCACCCGCGCGGCCGAGGCGGGGCGGCCCGAGTGGGACAACACGCCGACCATCGCGGCGCTCCTCGACAGGCGCGCCGAGGTCGCCCGCCTCCTGGGCTACGGCTCCTACGCGGGAGTCTCGCTCGCCACGAAGATGGCGAAGTCCGCGCAGGAGGTCATCGCCTTCCTCGAGGATCTCGCCGCCCGCGCGAAGCCCTTCGCGGAGCGCGACATGGCGGAGGTGGTGTCGTTCGCGCGCGCGGAGCTCGGCCTCGCCGATGTCGCCGCCTGGGACGTCGCCTGGGTGAGCGAGAAGCTGCGCCAGAAGCGCTATTCGTTCTCCGACGACGAGGTGAAGCGCTACTTCCCGGAGGACGCCGTCCTCGCGGGGCTCTTCCGCGTGATCGAGACGCTCTACGGCGTGCGCGTGAAGCCGTCCCGGGCGGAGACCTGGCACCCGGACGTGAAGTTCTACGCGATCGAGGACGCCTCCGGGCGCCTCGTGGGGCAGTTCTACCTCGACCTCTACGCCCGCGACGCCAAGCGCGGGGGCGCGTGGATGGATGACGCGAGGAATCGCCGCCGCCTCGCCACCGGCGTGCAGACCCCCGTCACCTTCCTCACCTGCAACTTCTCGGCGCCGGTGGGCGGCAAGCCCGCGTTCTTCCGCCACGCCGAGGTGATCACGCTCTTCCACGAGTTCGGCCACGGCCTGCACCAGCTGCTCACGCGGGTCGACGACCTCGGGGTGTCGGGGCTCGCCGGGGTGGAGTGGGATGCCGTGGAGTTGCCGTCGCAGTTCATGGAGAACTTCTGCTGGGAATGGGACGTGCTCCGGGAGATGACCCGGCACGACGGGACGGGCGAACCCCTGCCGCGGGAGATCTTCGACCGGATGATCGCGGCGAAGAACTTCCAGAGCGGGATGCAGTTCGTCCGCCAGCTCGAGTTCGCGCTCTTCGACATGCGCCTGCACCACGACTTCGACCGCGAGGGCGACACCGTGCTGGGCCTCCTCGGGCGCGTGAGGAGCCAGGTCGCCGTGGTGCACCCGCCGGAGTGGAACCGCTTTCCCAACCAGTTCTCGCACATCTTCGGCGGCGGCTACGCGGCGGGCTACTACAGCTACAAGTGGGCGGAGGTGCTTTCGGCGGACGCCTTCGGCGCCTTCGAGGAGGAGGGCGTGCTCAACCCCTCGACCGGGGCGCGCTTCCGCGACGAGGTGCTCGGCGTCGGCGGGAGCCGGCCCGCGATGGACTCGTTCGTCGCCTTCCGCGGCCGCGAGCCCCGGATCGACGCGCTCATGCGGCATAATGGAATGACCGCCACCGCCTGACGGAGGAACCGATGCCCGCCCGCCACCGACTTTCCGCGCTCGCCGCCGCGGCCCTGCTGCTTCCGGCGATCGCGCTTGCGCAGGCCAGCGTCTATCGCTGGGTCGACAAGGACGGCAAGGTCCACTATTCCGACACCCCGCCGCCGGAGCCCGCGAAGAGCCTCACCCAGAAGCGCGTGGGTGGCGGCTACTCGGAGTCGTCGCAGCTGCCCTACGCGACGCAGATCGCCATGCAGAAGTCCCCCGTGACGCTCTACACCGGCGCCGACTGCGGCGACCCCTGCAAGTCGGGGCGCGAGCTCCTCGCCAAGCGCGGCATTCCCTACAGCGAGCGCGACGCGCAGGGAAGCGCCGACGACGCCGAGGCGCTCAAGAAGCTCGTGGGTTCCCTGGAGGTGCCCGTGCTCGCCGTCGGCACCTCGAAGGTGAAGGGCTACGAGGAGGGCGCGTGGCACTCGGCGCTCGACGGCGCCGGCTACCCGCGCACCGCGTTGCCGGGGCAGGTGCCGCCGCGCCCGCCGGCGCCGCCGAAGAAGCCCGAAGCGCCCGCCACGCCCGCCGCGCCCAAGTAGCGCACGCGACGCCCGCGCCGGCCATCGGGAGGACGACCGGCCCGTGAAGCTCGCCACCTGGAACGTCAACTCGCTGAAGGTGCGCCTGCCGCACCTCCTGGAGTTCCTCGCGCGCCACGCGCCCGACGCCATGTGCCTCCAGGAGACCAAGTGCGAGGACGCGGCCTTCCCGGCGCAGGCGATCGAGGCCGCGGGCTACCACTGGGTCCACGACGGCCAGAAGACCTACAACGGCGTGGCGATCCTCTCGCGGGAGGAGCCCTCGGGCGTGTCGCGCGGAATCCCGGGATTCGGCGACCTGCAGAAGCGCGTGATCGCGGCCGACGTCGGCGGCGTGCGCGTCGTGAGCGTCTACTGCCCCAATGGGCAGAGCGTGGGGTCCGACAAGTACGACTACAAGCTGCGCTGGTTCGCGGCGCTCGCCGGATGGCTCGCGGCGGAGCTCGCGGCCGGGCGAGGCCTGGCGGTGCTCGGCGACTACAACGTCGCGCCCGAGGACCGCGATGTCCACGATCCCGAGGCCTGGCGCGGCCAGGTGCTCGTGAGCGAGCCGGAGCGCGAGGCGTTCCGCGCGCTGGCCGCCCTCGGCCTCGCGGACGCCTTCCGCCTGTTCGAGCAGCCGGAGAAGTCCTACAGCTGGTGGGATTACCGCATGGCCGCGTTCCGGCGAAACCTCGGCCTCAGGATCGACCACATCCTGCTCTCGCCCGGGCTGGCGGCGCGCTGCCGCTCGTGCACGATCGACGTCGAGCCGAGGAAGCTCGAGCGGCCGTCCGACCACGCGCCGGTCGTCTGCGAGCTGGGCGCCTGAGGCCGCGCTTGGCGACGACGCGACCCTCGGCCCGGGAGGAGGATCGGCAGGCGCGGCTCGCGCGCTACCGCATCCTGGGCACTCCTCCCGAGGCCGCGTTCGACGACCTCGTCCGCCGCGCGCAGGAGGCAGCGCACGCCCCCATGGCCTGGCTCGCCTTCGACGACGGCTCGCGGGAATGGGTCAAGGCCGGCGCGGGAATCGCCTTCCGGGAGCTCGAGGGCGCGCGCCGGATCTGCTCCCCGGGCGAGGCGCCCTCCATGCCCGTGGAGGTGGAGGACGCGGAGGCCGCGGGCCTGCGGGCGCATCCCCTCGTCGCGGGCGAGCCGCGGCTCAGGTCGTTCCTCGCCATGCCGCTCGTCACGGCCGACGGGCACGCCGTGGGCGCGCTCGTCGTGGCCGACCGCGTGCCGCGCCGCTTCGACGCGGCGACGCGGACGGCGATCGAGAACCTGGCGAGCGTGGCAATGGCCCGGCTCGAGGCGCGGGCGCAGTCGGGGCGCGGGGCGGAGGCGTTCGCCGCGGGGGAGCGAACGCAGGAGGCCCTGGAGCAGCTCGCCCGCGAGCGCGAGTTCGCCGACGCGGTGATCCAGGGGCTGCCGGGAATGTTCTACCTGTTTTCCCGCGAGGGAGAGATGCTGCGCTGGAACGCCCGCCTCCAGGCGGCTACCGGCTACACGAATCTCGAGATCGCCTCCCTGCGGCCGCTCGATTTCATCGCGCCGGCCGACCGCGGCGCCGTCGAGGCCGCGATCCGGGAGATCGTCGAGCAGGGCAGGGAGGTCACGCTCGAGGCCGAGCTCATGGACAAGGCGGGGGGGCGCCGGCCGTACGTCTTCACCGGCAAGCCCTTGCGGGTGGCGGGCGACACCTGCGTCATGGGCTTCGGCCGCGACATCACCGAGAGGAAGCGCGCCGAGGAGCAGACGCTCCGCGCCAAGGAGCGGCTCGACCTCGCGCTCACCGGCTCGAGCCTTGCCCTCTGGGACTGGGATCTGCGCTCGAACCGCGTCTACTTCAACGAGGGCTGGGCCGCGCTCGTGGGCGGCGACCGGCGGCGCGAGGCCACGGTCGCCTGGGACGAGGTGCGCGGCTGGAACCACCCGGACGACGCGAACCTCTACGAGGCGGCGGTGGCCAACGCGGTGCAGGGCGTGAGCGAGGAGTTCGAGTGCGAGTACCGGGTGCGCCACGCCTCCGGGGAGTGGATCTGGATCCACTCGCGCGCCAAGGTCACGCAGCGCGACGAAGCGGGGCGCGCCACGCGGATGACGGGAACCTCCACCAACGTGTCCAAGCGCAAGGAAGCCGAGGAGCGGGCGGAGTACCTCGCCACCCGCGACGCGCTCACGGGGCTGCCCAACCGCGTGCTGCTGCACGACCGCCTGGAGCAGGGGATCGTGAACGCGGCGCGCAACCGCGCCGGCTTCGCCTTCATGTTCATCGACCTCGACCGCTTCAAGACCATCAACGACTCCCTCGGCCACGACGTGGGCGACGAGCTCCTGAAGCGGGTGGCGGCGCGCCTCACCGCCTGCGTGCGCGCCTCCGACACGGTGGCGAGGCTGGGCGGCGACGAGTTCGCGGTGATCGTGGAGAACCTGCGCGACACCGACGACGAGGGCGCGCAGCAGGTGGCCGAGAAGATGATCGCGGCGATGGCCGAGCCGATGCTGATCGGGAGCCAGCACCTCAACACGTCGTGCTCCATCGGCATCAGCCTCTACCCCGCGGACGGGCGCGACAGCGCCACGCTCATGAAGCACGCCGACGTGGCCATGTACTACGCCAAGGAGAAGGGCCGGAACAACTACCGCTTCTTCTCCGCCGAGATGAACCAGAGGGCCCAGGAGCGGCTCTCCATCGAGAACTACCTGCGGCTTGCCCTGCGCCGCAACGAGCTCGTCCTCCACTACCAGCCCCGGGTCCGCATGGCCGACGGGGCGCTCATGGGCGTGGAGGCGCTGGTGCGCTGGCTGCACCCGCGCCGCGGGCTGCTGCCGCCCGAGAAGTTCATCGACGTGGCCGAGGACTCGGGGCTCATCGTCCCCATCGGCGAGTGGGTCCTCCAGCAGGCCTGCCAGCAGGCGCGCGGGTGGCAGCGCCGCCTCGGCGGGGAGTTCAAGGTCTCCGTCAACCTTTCCGTCGGGCAGGTGGCCGACGCGGATCGGCTGTTCCGCGCGGTCGAGGGCGCCCTCGCGGCCGCGGGGATGGAGCCCACGCTGCTCGAGCTCGAGCTCACGGAGAGCATGCTGATGCAGAGCCTCGCCGAGAAGGCGGCGCTGCTCAACCGCCTGGGCGGCCTGGGCGTGGGGATCTCGATCGACGACTTCGGGACGGGTTACTCGTCCCTCTCGTACCTCAAGACGCTGCCGGTGGACGCGATCAAGGTGGACAGCTCGTTTGTCCGCGACATCGGCGTCGACCCCAACGACGAGGCCATCGTCCGCGCCATCATCGCGATGGCGCACTCCCTGAAGCTCCTGGTCATCGCGGAGGGCGTCGAGACCGGGGCCCAGCTCGAGAGCCTGCGCGCCCTCGGCTGCGACGAGTACCAGGGGTTCCTCGCGGCACCGGCCCTGCCGCCCGCGGAGTTCGAGCGCCGCTTCGTGCGCTAGTGCTGTTCCCGCGCGTCGATGCGCAGCTCCTGCACCTTGCGGGTGAGCGTGTTGCGCCCGATGCCGAGGAGGCTCGCCGCCTCGATGCGCCGGCCGCCGGTGTGGGCCAGCGCCCGGGTGATGAGCGCGGCCTCGAAGTCGCGCGTGAGCCCGTCCGCGATCCCGGATTCGCCGCGCGCGAGCCGCGACGTCACCTCGCGCTCCAGCGCGCGTCGCCAGTCGCCCGCGTCGCCCGAGGACGCGGGCACCTCGTCGCGGATCTCCGGCGGCAGGTCGCTCACGTCGACCACCTGGCCGGGGGCCATCACCGTCACCCAGTGGCAGAGGTTCTCCAGCTGGCGGACGTTGCCCGGAAAATCGCGCGTCGCCAGGAACTGGAGCGAGGCCTCGGTGAGGTGCTTGCCCTCGACTCCCAGCTCGCGCGCGCTCTTGGCCAGGAAATGGCGCGCGAGCAGCGCGATGTCCTCGCGCCGCTCCCGCAGGCTCGGCAGGCGCAGCCGGATCACGTTCAGGCGGTGGTAGAGGTCCTCGCGGAACAGCCCCTGCCGCACCCTTGCCTCGAGGTCCTGGTGCGTCGCCGCGATCACGCGGACGTTGGCCGTGATGGGCGTGTGCCCGCCCACGCGGTAGAACTGGCCGTCGGACAGCACGCGCAGCAGCCGCGTCTGCAGGTCGGCGGGCATGTCGCCGATCTCGTCGAGGAAGAGGGTGCCGCCCTCGGCCTGCTCGAAGCGCCCGCGGCGCATGGCCTGGGCGCCGGTGAAGGCGCCCCGCTCGTGGCCGAAGAGCTCGCTCTCGAGGAGGTCCTTCGGGATTGCCGCCGTGTTGATGGCGATGAAGGCCTTGGCCGCGCGCGGGCTGTGCCGGTGCAGGGCGCGCGCGACGAGCTCCTTGCCCGTGCCGGACTCGCCGGTGATGAGCACCGTGGCGTGCGACTGCGAGAGCCGCCCGATGGCGCGGAAGACTTCCTGCATGGCCGGCGCCTGGCCCAGGATCTCGGGCGTCTCGCCGCCCGCGGGCGGGGCCTCGAACTGGCGGCGTCTCTCGTCCAGGGCGCGGCGCACGAGCTCCACCGCGTGGTCGACGTCGAAGGGCTTGGGCAGGTACTCGAAGGCGCCGCCCTGGAAGGCCGCCACCGCGCTCTCCAGGTCGGAGTACGCCGTCATGACGATCACGGGCGTGGTGGGCAGGCGCTCCTTCAGCGCCTGCATGAACTCGAGCCCCGACACGCCCGGCATGCGGATGTCGGTCACGACCACCTGCGGTGAATCGCGCTGCAGCCGGTCGAGCGCGTCCTGCGCGGTGGCGAAGGACCGGAAGCCGATGCCCTCGCGCGCGAGCGCCTTCTCGAAGACCCAGCGAATGGACCGGTCGTCGTCGATGATCCAGACGGGGCTCGCCGAACTGTCGTCTCGTTCCTCGTTCATCTTCTGTCAGCTCGTTCCTCGACAGTGTCCTGTCGGCTCGTTTCGGCTCACTTGCGGCCCAGGCCCGCCTGCTCGGGGCTTCGCACCGGCAGGAGGATCGTGAAGCAGGTCCTCCCGGGGGCGCTCTCGAATTCGATCAGTCCATGGTGCTGGTGGACGTAGCTCTGCGCGAGCGACAGCCCCAGCCCGCTGCCGCCGTCGCGGCCCGTCACCAGCGGGAAGAAGACCTTGTCGGCGAGGTCCTCGGGGATGCCCGGGCCGTTGTCCTCGATCTCGACGGCGATGGCGTGGCGGTAGCGCGCCTTGGCGATCGTGACCTGCCGGGCGACGCGGGTGCGGAAGCGGATCTCCCCGCGGCCGTCCATCGCCTGGGCGGCGTTCCTCGCCACGTTGAGGATCGCCTGGATGAGGCTCTCCTTGTCGCCCGGGAGGTCGGGCAGGCTCACGTCGTAGTCGCGCCTCACCGTGAGGCCGCCCGGGTGCTCGGCGAGCAGCAGGGTGCGCACGCGCTCCATGACCTCGTGGACGTTCAGCATCTCGATCTGCGGCAGCCGGTGCGGCGTCAGCATGCGGTTCATGAGCGACTGCAGGCGGTCGGTTTCCTTCACGATCACCTGCGTGAACTCCTTCAGGTCGGGATCGGGAAGCTCGCGCTCGAGCAGCTGCGCCGCGCCGCGGATCCCGCCGAGGGGGTTCTTGATCTCGTGGGCGAGGTTGCGGACCAGCTCCCGGTTGGCCTGCTGCTGCTCGAGGAGCTTGGCCTCGCGGGCGATGCGGATCTGCTGGTCGAGCTCGCGCAGCTCGATGAGCAGCCTCGCCTCGCCTTCGTGCACCGGCATGGCCACGCAGTGCACCGTGGCCGACTGCCCGCCCACCTCGAGGGCGAGCTCGTACTCGTTGAAGCCGGAATCGTCCGCGATGGCCTGCGCGAGGCGCGCGTGGAAGCGCTCGTTGCCCGGCAGCGCCTTCGCGAGCGCGATGCCGAGCAGGTGCTTGCGGCCGTGGGCGAGGAGGGTCTCGGCGGCGGGGTTGGCGTATGTCACTTGCAGTCGGTCGTCGAGCATGATCACGGCGGTCGCGAGCAGCTCGAAGCCGGGATACGGCGTCGTCATGGGCTCGCGCTCCGCAGGGACAAAGCAGGAAGCGCGCCAGCGACCTGCGCTGGCGCGTCGGCAGAAGGGGATTGCCGGAAGAGGGGACTGCTCGAGGCTAGGGCTTGAGCGCGCCGAGCTCTTTCTTGAGCGCCTCGACGTTCTTCTCGTGCTCGGCGGCGGTGGCCTGCAACCCCCGGATGCGCCCGGAGGCCTTTTCGATGGCGGCGCGCATTTCGGCCTGCTGCGCGGGCGTGGGATCCGTCGCCTCCTGGGCGATGCGCACCGCGGAAATGAGCGTCGGGTTCTGCTGCTCCTGGAGAAGCGACTTGCGCACTTCGGCGAACGCCTTCTCCTCCTGCGCGAGCTCGTCCTGCAGGATTCGCCGGCGCGTCTCGTCGCGATCCTTCTGGACGTCGCGGTCCACCGAGGCGAGCTTCGTCGTGGCGAGCGGCTTCGGCGTGACGACGGCGACCGCGGGCTTGGAGACGGCCTTCTCGGCCGGCTTCGCGGCAACCTTCTCCGGCGTCCCGGCGACGGGAATCGTGCTGATGGGCTCGAGGTCGAGCACCACCGCGCCCTTCATCGGCTTGTTCGTGTAGGTGACGCGCCCGCTCTCGTCGATGTGCTTGTAGATCGTCGTCTGCGCCATCGCCAGGGGCGACGCAAGGCTCACCGCAACACCGATCCAAACCGTCTTCATCGCGCTCTCCCGCGAGGGACAGGGGATGATCAGCATAGGAAGGCGTCATCGGGAAAGTCAACGAGATCAAAGGCCTAAGTCCAAAATGCCCCATACCTTGTGGTTGCCGCGCGCCACGACCACAAGGACGCTCCGGCGCCGGAAAGGAAAAGGGGCGGACGGGGCCGCCCCTTTTCCGGAACCGCCGGCCCCCGGGGGCGTCAGGCCGAGTAGTACATGTCGAACTCGACCGGGTGCGTCGTCATGCGGAAGCGCTGCACCTCCTCGTACTTGAGCGCGATGTAGGCGTCGATCATGTCGTTCGTGAAGACGCCGCCGCGCGTGAGGAAGTCGCGGTCCTTGTCGAGGCTCACCAGCGCCTCGTCGAGGGAGGCGCACGGGTGCGGCACCTTCGCGGCCTCCTCGGGCTCGAGGTCGTAGAGGTTCTTGTCGAGCGGGTCGCCGGGATGGATCTTGTTCTGCACGCCGTCGAGGCCCGCCATCAGCAGCGCGGCGAAGCAGAGGTAGGGGTTCGCCGTGGGATCCGGGAAGCGCACCTCGACGCGACGGCCCTTCGGGCTCGACACGAACGGGATGCGGCACGACGCGGACCGGTTGCGCGCGGAATAGGCGAGGTTGATCGGCGCCTCGAAACCGGGCACGAGCCGCTTGTACGAGTTGGTGCCGGGGTTCGTGATGGCGTTGAGCGCCTTCGCGTGCTTGATCACGCCGCCGATGTAGTAAAGGGCGAACTCGGAGAGCCCCGCGTAGCCGTCGCCGGCGAAGAGGTTCTGGCCGTTCTTCCACACGGACTGGTGCACGTGCATGCCCGAGCCGTTGTCGCCCACGACGGGCTTCGGCATGAAGGTCGCCGTCTTGCCGTATGAGCGCGCGACGTTCCACACCGTGTACTTGAGGATCTGCAGCCAGTCGGCGCGCTTCACGAGCGTCGAGAACTTGGTGCCGATCTCGCACTGCCCGGGCGCGGCCACCTCGTGGTGGTGCACCTCCACTTCCACGCCCTGCTCCTCGAGGGCGAGGCACATGGCCGAGCGGATGTCCTGCAGCGAATCGACGGGCGGGACCGGGAAGTAGCCGCCCTTGACCGGCGGACGGTGGCCGAGGTTGCCGCCCTCGAACTTCTCGTCGGAGGACCACGGGGCTTCCTCGGAGAAGATCTTCACCGAGCTGCCCGACATGTCGACCTTCCACTCCACGGCGTCGAAGACGAAGAACTCGGGTTCCGGGCCGAAGTACGCGGTGTCGCCCAGGCCGGTCGACTTGAGGTAGGCCTCGGCCTTCTTGGCGATGGAGCGCGGGTCGCGCTCGTAGCCCTTGCCGGTCGAGGGCTCGAGGACGTCGCACGACAGGTTGAGCGTGGGCTCGTCCATGAACGGGTCCATGCGCGCGGAATCCGGATCGGGCATGAGCAGCATGTCGGAGGCCTCGATGCCCTTCCATCCGGCGATCGACGAGCCGTCGAACGCGTGGCCGTCCTTGAACTTGTCCTCGCCGAAGGACTTCACCGGCACGGACACGTGCTGCTCCTTGCCCTTGGTGTCGGTGAACCGCAGGTCCACGAACTTGACCTCGTTTTCCTTGATCATCTTGAAGACATCGGCCG
>JBBIJT010000056.1:0-20699 GCA_037445795.1 Betaproteobacteria bacterium
GCACCGGGATGCGGATGGTGCGCGCCTGGTCGGCGATCGAGCGCGTGATGGCCTGCCGGATCCACCACGTGGCGTAGGTCGAGAACTTGTATCCCCGGCGGTATTCGAACTTGTCGACGGCCTTCATCAGGCCGATGTTGCCTTCCTGGATGAGGTCGAGGAATTGCAGGCCGCGGTTGGTGTACTTCTTGGCGATCGAGATCACGAGGCGCAGGTTGGCCTCGATCATCTCGCGCTTGGCGCGGCGGGCCTTGGCCTCGCCGGTGGACATCTTGCGCGCGATCTCCTTGAGGTCCTTGATCGGGATGCCCACTTCCTTCTGGAGCGCGATCAGGGCCTCCTGCTGCTCGACGATGGCCGGCTTGAAGCGGTCGAGCGCCTTGGCGAAGGCCTTGCCCGAGGCGATCTCCTCGGCCACCCACTTGAGGTTCGTCTCGTTGCCGGGGAAGACCTTGATGAAGTGCGGGCGCGGCATGTTGGCGTTGCGCGTGCACAGCTCCATGATCTCGCGCTCGTGCCCGCGCACGCGCTCGACCAGCTGGCGAAGCCCGCCGCACAGGTGCTCGACCTGCTTGGCGGTGAACCGGATCATGAGGAGCTCCGCGGAGATGGACTCCTGCAGGTCCTTGTAGGCGCGCGAGCGGTAGCCCTTCTCGGAGAGGGTCTTGCGCATCCGCTTGTAGAGGCGGCGGATCTTGTTGAAGTGGACGAGGGAATCCTGCTTGAGCTGCTCGAGGTCGGCGCTCGCCATGTCGGCGTCCTCCTCGCCTTCGTCCTCCTCGATCTCCTCGAGCTCCTCCTCCTCGCTCATCTCCTCGCCGACGATGTCCTCGCCGTCGGCGTCGACCAGCCCGTCGACGAGCTCGTCGATGCGCATCTCGTCCTTCTCGACCAGCTCCGCCAGGCGCAGGATCTCCTCGATGGTGGACGGGCACGACGAGATGGCCTGGATCATGTGCTTCAGGCCGTCCTCGATGCGCTTGGCGATCTCGATCTCGCCCTCGCGCGTGAGGAGTTCCACGGAGCCCATCTCGCGCATGTACATGCGCACGGGGTCGGTTGTCCGGCCGAACTCGGAGTCGACCGTGAGCGAAAGCGCCTCCTCGGCCTCCTCGACGACGTCCTCGTCGGCGACCCCGGTGGGCGCCTCGGCCATGAGGAGCTGCTCGGCGTCGGGCGCCTCGTCGTACACCGCGAGCCCCATGTCGGCGAGCATCGTGACCACGCCCTCGATCTGCTCGGCGTCGGTCATGTCGTCGGGCAGGTGGTCGTTGATCTCGGCGTACGTGAGGTAGCCGCGCTCCTTGCCGAGGACGATGAGGTTCTTGAGGCGCTTCTTCTGCGCCTCGACCTCGGCGAGCTTCACTTCGGCTTTCTGCTCCTTGCTGGCGTTCTTGTGCGAATCTTTGCTGGACTTCACGCGCATCTCCGAAGGGGGCGGGGCGTTCGGGAAAACTTCATATTTTATCACCGTTTAGGTGGCGTTTCGAGGGCAGAGTTCACTCCCTTCGAGGCGGCCAGCCGGGCATCGAGAACCGCGAGTTCCTCCCTCTCGGCCGGGGCGAGGCCCCCCTCCAGGGCTCGGACCTCGAGCTCGGACTTGCGACGCTCCGCGCGCTGCACCCCGAGCCGGTCCTGCAGCCCGGCCAGTTCCGCCGCGAGATCCAGGTCGGCCTCGGGCACCTCGTCCAGGATGCGGCCGCCCAGGAGCGCGGCCTCCAGGGCCGGCGCGAACTCGGAGCCTTCAAAGTGGGCGACCACTTGCCCCAGCGTCAGGCCGGACTCCCCTTCCCGGACGAAGGTCAGCACGGCGTGGAGGGCGCGGCCCTCGGTCGTGGCGTCCGTCACGAGGTCGGGATCGACGGCCCGCCCCAGGTCGGGCTGCCGCAGCACGCGCTGCAGGATCTGCGCCTCGAGCGACGCCGCCCGCCGGACCACGCGGGGGGCGGGCGCCTCGCGGGGCCGTCCCGGGTCGCGGGGGGGCAGGTACCCCGGCAATTCGGAGGGATCGAGGCCCGCCATCTCGGCCAGCCGCTTGCGGATCATGGCCCCCAGGGCCGGCGCCACGATCTGGGAGACCAGGGGCTTCGCCTGGGCGAGGAAGCGGGCGCGGCCCTCCTCGGAGCGCATGTCCACCCGGGAGGCGATCCCGCCCAGCAGGAACTGGGACAGGGGCTTCGCTCCCGCCAGGGCCACGAGGAAGGCCTCCTTGCCCAGGCGCCGGACGAAAGTGTCGGGGTCGTCCTCGGGGGGAAGGAACAGGAAGGCGACCGACTTGCCGTCCGCGAGCACCGGAAGGGAGACCTCGAGCGCCTTCCAGGCCGCCTTGCGCCCCGCGTTGTCGCCGTCGAAGCAGAACACCACGCTGTCCGCGAGTCGCAGCAGCTTCGAGACGTGCATGGGCGTCGTGGCGGTGCCGAGCGTGGCCACCGCGTTCTCGACGCCGTGCTGGGCGAGGGCCACCACGTCCATGTAGCCCTCGACCACGATCACCAGGTTCGCGTCGCGGATGGCGCGGCGCGCCTGCCACAGGCCATAGAGCTCGCGGCCCTTCTCGAAGAGCGGCGTCTCGGGGGAATTGAGGTACTTGGGCTCGCCCTCCCCTATCACGCGCCCGCCGAAGCCGATCACGTTGCCGCGGGAATCGAGGATTGGGAACATGACGCGGCCGCGGAAGCGGTCGTAGCGGCGGCTCTTCTTCGCCGGCTCCCCGTCCTGGCCCTCGGAGCCTTCGGAATCGATGACGAGCCCCGTCTCCTTCATCTCGGCGGACTCGTAGTCGGAGAAGACCCCCTTGAGCGACTGCCACGCGTCCGGGGCGTAGCCCAGGCCGTAGCGGGCGGCGATCTCGCCCGACAGGCCGCGATGCCTGAGGTAGTCGATGGCCTCCGGCGTCTTCTTTAGCTCGGCCCGGTAGTAGTTGAGGGCCTCCATCATGCGGTCCGTGAGGCCCTTGGCCTGCGCCGCCGCGGGCCGGCCCGGCAGGCCGCCGCGCACCTCGGGCACCTCCATGCCGACCTGCTGCGCGAGCTCGCGGATGGCGTCCGGGTAGGCAAGCCCCGAGTACTCCATGAGGAAGCCGATGGCATTTCCGTGGGCGCCGCAGCCGAAGCAGTGGTAGAACTGCTTCGAGGGGCTCACGTTGAACGAGGGCGTCTTCTCGTTGTGGAACGGGCAGCAGGCCTTGTAGTTGGCGCCTGCCTTCTTCAGCCGGACATGGCGGTCGATCACGTCGACGATGTCGACGCGGCCGAGGAGCGACTGGATGAAGTCCTGCGGGATCATGCGGGTGGTCCGGTCCCGTCCCCGTGTGGAATGCCTCCCCGCGAAGACGCGGGAACCGCGGCCTCGCGGCCGCCTCAGCCTGCCAGCTTCGCCTTCACCAGGGCCGACACGCGCCCCATGTCGGCCCGCCCGGCGACCTTCGGCTTGACGACGCCCATCACCTTGCCCATGCCGGAGGGGCCCGTGGCGCCCGTCGCGGCCACGGCCTCCGCCACGATGGCGGCAATCTCGCCATCGGTCATCTGCTGCGGCAAGTACGCCTGCAGGATCGCCATTTCGCGCTTCTCGGCGTCGGCGAGGTCCTGGCGCCCGGCCTGCTCGTACTGGGCGACCGAATCCTTGCGCTGCTTGAGCATCTTCTCGATGACGGCGACGACGCCGGCGTCGTCGAGAGTGATCCGCTCGTCGACCTCGCGCTGCTTCATGGCCGCGGTGAGAAGGCGCAGCGTCCCGAGGCGCTCGGCCTCGCGCCCTCTCATGGCCGTCTTCACGTCATCCTGGACCCTGTCGCGCAGCGTCATGGCTTCGCCTTTCGGAAACGACCGCGGCGAGCGGGGCGCTCGGGCCCGGCTCGCCGCGAAGGGAATTCCCCGGGCCGGTCAGTACAGCTTCGGCGGGAGCATCTGCGAGCGCATGCGCTTGTAGCGGCGCTTCACGGCGGCCGCGTGCTTGCGCTTGCGCTCGGCGGTGGGCTTCTCGTAGAACTCGCGGGCGCGAAGCTCGGTGAGGAGGCCCGTCTTCTCGACCGCCCGCTTGAAGCGGCGAAGCGCGACGTCGAACGGCTCGTTTTCCTTGACTCGGATGGTCGGCATGAATGGTTCCGGAAAAATGAATGAGGCAGCGCTGAAAACCCTGCATAATATCAAAGTTTTGCACCCCTGAAAAGGCGCTTCGCGCGCCGCCTTCCCCGTGCTGACCCTCGGCATCGAGACCTCCTGCGACGAGACCGGCGTGGCGCTCTACGACAGCGGGCGCGGCGTGCTGGGCGAGGCGCTGCATTCGCAGGTCGACCTGCACGCGCTTTATGGCGGCGTTGTCCCGGAGCTCGCCTCGCGGGACCACATCCGCCGCATCGTGCCACTCGCCGCGGACGCGCTGCGCCAGGCCGGGCGCTCGCTGGGCGAGGTCGACCTCATCGCCTACACCGAGGGCCCGGGGCTCGCCGGCGCGCTCCTCGTCGGCGCCTCCGTGGCGGCCGGTCTCGGCATCGCGTTGGGCCGTCCCGTGGTCGGCATCCACCACCTCGAAGGCCACCTGCTTTCGCCGTTGCTCGCCGACCCGCCGCCCGCCTTCCCCTTCGTCGCGCTCCTCGTCTCAGGCGGCCACACCCAGCTGATGGCGGTCGAGGCCGTGGGCCGCTACGAGCTGATGGGGGAAACGGTGGACGATGCCGCCGGCGAGGCGTTCGACAAGACCGCGACCCTGCTGGGCCTCGCCTATCCGGGAGGGCCGGCGCTCGCGAAGCTCGCCGCCAGCGGGGACGCGAGGCGCTTCCACTTCCCGCGGCCGATGATCGCGAGCGACGACCTCGACTTCAGCTTCAGCGGCCTCAAGACGGCCGCCCTACACTGCGTGCGCAGGCACCCGCTGGACGACCGGACGCGGGCGGACGTGGCCGCGTCCTTCCAGGCGGCGGTCGTCGACGTCCTCGCGGCGAAGTGCCTTCGGGCCCTGGATGCGACGGGGATGGACCGGCTGGTGGTGGCCGGGGGTGTCGGCGCGAACGCGGCGCTGCGCGAGCGGCTCGCACGGGAGGCCGCGAGAACGGGCGCTTCCGTGTTCTTCCCGCCGCCGCGCCTGTGCACGGACAACGGAGCCATGATCGCCTTCGCGGCTTCGCTGCGGTTCGCGTCCGCCCCGGCCGGGGCCGAGGGATTCCCGGTACGCCCGCGCTGGGACCTGGCCGCCATCGGCGAAGCGTGACTTTCGCCTCCCTGCAGGGCCGGGGGGCGCCTCCTAGTCGGTCCCGCGCCGGTAGGCTCGCTCCGCCGCCGCGAGCTCTTCCTCGGCGGCGCGCAGGTCCTCCTCCAGCTTGCGACGCCGCTCGTAATAGCCTTCCTGCGGCACCTGCTGCGGGCAGATGAGCGAGGCGGCACCGTTCGGGTCGACCGAGGGGAAGCAGTTCGGGCGCGGCGGGCTCTGCCCGCTCGCGAGCGGCGGGTAGCGGCGCTGGACGACCTGCATCTCGTCCGGTCGGGGCTCGCTGTCGTCGGCCATCGCCTTGCGGGCCGCCTCGGCGCGATCCTGGGCCGCCCGCAGCTTCTTCTCGAGCTCGTCCCTCGTCCTGCGGCGGCCCTCCCCCATCCCCTCCGCGCCGGCCGGCGGGGCCTTCACCGCCTCCGGGGGCTTGGCTCCCGGCACCACGTTCGAAGCCGTGTCGGGAGGCTCGATCCGGACCACCTTCCCGTCGAAGCCCTTGGGCTCCTTGTCGGTGTAGGTGACGCGACCCTCGCGATCGATGAGCTTGTAGAGGACCTGCGCGGAAGCGGGCTGCGCAACGAGGAGGGAAAGGGCGACCAGGAGCGCGCGCAAGGAGGCGGGCTCAGTCGATCGCGGCCATCCGCGCCGCCTTCTGGGCGCGGTCGAACTCGGCCTGGGCATCCTTCACCGCCTGGTCCAGGGACTGGATGCGGGCGTGGTACGCCTCGGTCGGCTCCGGACGCGCGCCACCGCCCTTCTTGCCCAGCCACCGCGTTTCCTCGGGCGTGGGATCCTTGCCGTCCTCGCGCGCCTTCTTCGCCGCGTCGAGGTTCTCGCGGGCGCGGGCGAGTTCGGCGTCGGCCCGCACGCGCTTGAGCTCCGGCTCGGTGAGGCGCATGACCTTGGGCGGCGCGGCCTCGCCGACGCCCTTCAGCGTCGCCGTGTTGGCCTTGAGGTCGACCTCGATCCGGGTGACCTTTCCGTCGAATTCCTTGGGCGGGGCCTTGTCGACGTACGTGACCTTGCCCTTCTTGTCGACGAGCTTCCAGACCACCTGCGTGTCCCCCTCGGCGAGGACGGCCGTGGCGGCGAGAAGCAGGGACGCGAGGATCGCGAGGCGGGCGGGCACTCTCATCGTTCTTCTCCTAGGCGGCGGCCGCGCGCGGCTCGCCGCACACGGCGCAGTGGGGGTCGCGGGAAAGGCGCACCTCGTGCCACCGCACGGCGCGCGCGTCGAAAAGGAGGAGCCGGCCGGCGAGAGTCTCGCCGATCCCGGCCAGGAGCTTGATCGCCTCCATGGCCTGCATCGTGCCGATCACGCCGACGAGCGGCGCGAAGACGCCCATGGTGGCGCACCGCTCCTCCTCGCCCTGCGCATCGGCGGGGAAGAGGCAGTGGTAGCAGGCACCGCCCGGCCGGCGGTGGTCGAAGACGGCCACCTGGCCGTCGAAGCGGATGCCGGCGCCGGACACGAGAGGCACGCGCGCGCGGACGCACGCCTCGCTGATCGCGTGGCGCGTGGCGAAGTTGTCGGAGCAGTCCAGGACGACGTCGGAGTCGCCGGCCAGCTCGCGAAGCCGCTCCACGGACAGCCGCTCGGGGACCGGGCGCACCGAAACCTCCGGGTTCAGCGTCGCGAGCGTGGCGGCGGCCGAGACGGCCTTGTTGGTGCCGACCGCGTCGACGCGGTGGACGACCTGGCGCTGGAGGTTGGTGAGATCGACCGTGTCGCCGTCGGCCACCGTGATGCGCCCGACGCCGCTCGAGGCGAGGTAGAGGAGCGCGCAGGAACCGAGGCCGCCGGCCCCGACGACCAGCGCGCGCGACCCGAGAAGGCGCTCCTGCGAATCCTCCCCGAACCCTTCCAGGAGGAGGTGGCGGCTGTAGCGCAGCCGCTGGCTGTCGTCCACGGCGCGCCCCGGGGCCCTGGGGCCTACTTGGTCTCGACGGCCGCGGAGGTGATCGGCTGCCCCTTGAGGAAGCGGACGGCTGCCACGAGCTGGACGTCTTCCTTCTTGGCGGCGTCCTTCGCGGCATCCTTGCCGCCGGCGGCTTCCGCCTTCGCGTCGGGCGCGGGCTTCGCCGCGGCCGGCTTGTCCGCGGCCTTCGCGGCATCCGCCTTGCCCTTATCGCCGTCGCCGGCCAGGTGGTGCTGGAGATCGGCCTCGCGCATGAAGAGGCGCGAGTCGGCAGCCGCGTCCTCGACGACGTAGTCGGGAACGATGCCCTTGGCCTGGATGGAGCGGCCGTTGGGCGTGTAGTAGCGGGCCGTGGTGAGCTTCACCGCCTGGTTGTTGGGAAGCGGCAGGATCGTCTGGACGGAGCCCTTGCCGAAGGTCGTCGTCCCGATCACGGTGGCGCGCTTGTGGTCCTGCAGCGCCCCGGCCACGATCTCGGAAGCCGAGGCCGACGCGCCGTTCACGAGAACGACCAGCGGGACGGTCTTCGCCGCCGCCGGCATCTTCGCGAGGTAATCCTCGCGGAACGCGCCGCGGACGTAGTTCTCCTTGCTCGCGGTGAGGCGCATCTTGGCGTCCTCCGTGCGGCCGTCGGTGTAGACCACGAGCGCGTTCTTGGGCAGGAACGCCGCCGACACGGCCACCGCCGCGTTGAGCAGCCCGCCCGGGTTCATGCGCAGGTCGACGACGAGGCCCTTCAGGTCGCCGTTCGACTGCTTGTACAGGTCGTTCACGGCCTGCACGAGGTTCTCGCCGGTGTGCTCCTGGAACTGCGTGACGCGGATCATGCCGTAGCCGGGCTCGATCATCTTCGCCCGCACGCTCTTCACCCGAATCACTTCGCGCTTGAGCTTGTAGTCGATGGGCGCCGCGGCGCTCTTGCGCATCACGGTGAGCGTGACCTCGGTGTTGGGCTTGCCGCGCATCTTCTTCACGGCGTCGTTGAGGCTCACGCCCTTCAGGCTCGCGCCGTCGAGCTTGATGATGAGGTCTCCCGCCTGGATGCCCGCGCGGTGGGCGGGCGTGTCCTCGATGGGCGCCACGACCTTCACGAAGCCGTCCTCGCTGCCCACCTCGATGCCCAGCCCGCCGAACTCGCCCTGGGTGCCGACCTGCAGGTCCTTGTAGGCGTCCTGGTCGAGGAAGGCGGAGTGCGGGTCGAGGCCGGTGAGCATGCCGTTGATGGCCTCCTTGAGGAGCTTCTTGTCCTCGACGGGCTCGACGTAGTCGTTCTTGATGCGCCCGAACACCTCGGAGAAGAGGCGCAGGTCGTCCACCGGCAGCTGGACGGAGGACGCCTGGCGATCGGCGTTGGCGGAGAAATGCAGGCTCGCGGCCACGCCGAGCGCGGCACCGAGGACCACCAAGCCGACCTGCTGGATCTTGCTGCTCATGTTCGACACCTCGCCAAATTTGCGGGCAATGCCGCGGCCGGGCCGCGTTGCGCTTCCCGGGGGAAGCTCACCGCGCGACCCAGCGCAGCGGATCGAACGGTTTCCCGTCCTGTCTCAGCTCGAAGTATAAACCCGATTCCTCCGCGCCCCCCGAGGCGCCAACCTGGGCCACCACGTCGCCGCTCCTCACCGGGTCGCCCACCTGCCGCAGCAGCCCGTCGTTGTAGCCGTAAAGGCTCATGTAGCCGCCTCCGTGGTCGAGGATCAGGAGGTTGCCGAAGCCGCGCAGCCAGTCGGCGTAGACCACCCGCCCGTCCGCCACCGCCCGGACCCAGTCGCCCACGGCTGCCCGGATGAATAGCCCGCGCCACGTCGCGCCACCCTCTTCCCGTGGACTGCCGTAACGGTTCATGAGTTCCCCCGCGACGGGAAGCTTGAGCTGGCCCTTGAGCGAAGAGAACGGCCGGGACGCGAGGGAGGCGTCCGCGACCTTGTCCACGGGCGTCCCGGGCTTGCGCGGGCCCGCGGCGGCCGACTCGCGGCTTCGCGCCTTCTGCGCCGCCAGCTCGCGCGCGATCTCCTCCACCAGGCGGGTGAGCCGCTCCTCGTCCTTCTTCAGGCGGCCGATCTCCCGCTTGCCCTTTTCCACCTGGCCCGACAGGCGCCTGAGCGCCGCCGCGCGGGCCACGCGCTCCTTCTCGAGCCGCTGCGACTCCTGCGCGTGCGCCACCTGGTTCTCCGCGATGGCGGCGCGCTTGTCGCGGGCCTCGGCCTCCAGCGCCGCGACCTCGTCGGCGCCCCGCTTGAGCGCCGCGAGCGACTCGGCGCGGGCGCGCTGGATGTAGCCGAAGTAGGCGAGGTGGCGCGTGAGCGTGGCGATGTCGCGCCCCTCGAGGATGAGGCGCAGGCGGTCCTGGCCCCCGTGCTCGTACTGCAGGCGAAGCAGCTTCTCGGCGAGCGCCTGCTGGCCCGCGATCTGCGCGCGCACGCGGTCGCCGCGGGCGCGAAGCTGCTCGAGCTCCGCCGTGAGCGAGCGGTTGGCCTCGGCGAGCCCGAAGACGGCGCGGTTGGCCTCGCTCACGGCCTTCTCGGAGGCCTTCAGCGCCTCCGCCGCCTCCCCCCGCGATTCCTCCGCCTGGGCGAGGTCCTTCTCGAGTCGCTCGATGCGCGCGCGGAGCTGGCGGAGATCCTCCTCCGAGGGCGCCGACGGCGCGGATTTTGCGCGCGATGGCGCGGTCGCGTGCGCGGCGCACGATACGGACGCGATGACGACGACGGCGGCCGCGACGAGCCGCGCCCGCATCCCTTACCGGGCCTTGCCCTGGCTCGCCACCGCCGCGGCCGCCTTCGCCACCGCCTCGGGGTCGCCGAGGTAGTAGTGGCGCAGGGGTCGGAGCTGGTCGTCGAGCTCGTAGACGAGGGGAACCGCGGTGGGGATGTTGAGGCCGACGATCTGCGCGTCGGAGATGCCGTCGAGGTACTTCACCATGGCGCGCAGGCTGTTGCCGTGCGCCGCGACGAGCACGCGCTCGCCCGCGGCCACGCGCGGCGCGATGCGGTCGAGCCAGCACGGGACCACGCGCGCCACCGTGTCCTTGAGGCACTCGGTGCGCGGCACCGCCGCCCCGAGGCCCGCGTAACGCCGATCGCGCGAGGCGTCGCGCTCGTCGCCCGGCGGAAGCTCCGGCGGCGGCGTGTCGTAGCTGCGGCGCCAGGCGAGGACCTGCTCCTCGCCGAACTTCGCGGCCGTCTCCGCCTTGTTGAGGCCCTGCAGCCCGCCGTAGTGGCGCTCGTTGAGCCGCCAGTCCTTCTCGACGGGGAGCCAGAGCCGGTCCATCTCCTCGAGCGCGAGGTTGAGCGTGCGGATCGCGCGCCGCAGGACCGATGTGAAGGCGACGTCGAAGTCGTAGCCCTCCGCGGCGAGGAGGCGGCCGGCCGCCCTCGCCTCCTCCACGCCCTGCGGCGACAGGTCCACGTCGGTCCAGCCGGTGAAGCGGTTTTCCTTGTTCCAGATGCTTTCGCCGTGGCGGATGAGGACGAGCTTTTTCATGGCTTTCGTGGCAGGATCGGGAGCGGATCCATGTTACCAAACGCTCGAAGCGAATTCCTCGCGGGTTGCCGCGACATGTCGCCGGTCCTCGTGGGAACCGTTCCCTTCGGCTTCGTGGCGGGCGTGGCCGCGGTCGGCGCGGGCATGACGCCGCTGGAGGGCATCGCGCTCTCGCTCTTCGCGTTCTCGGGCATCGCGCAGCTGGTGGTCGCGCAGCTCGTCGCGGCGCAGTCGCCCATCCTCGTCACGCTGATGGCCGCGTTCATCGTGAGCCTGCGCTTCCTCATGTACAGCGCGGCCCTCTCTCCGCACGTCGCGCACCTGCCCGCGCGCTGGCGCGTGCCGCTCGCCTATCTCATGACCGACCAGGGCTTCGCCATGGGCGTCCACATCTACTCGCAGCCGGGCGAACGGCGCCTTCGGCACTGGCACGTGCTGGGCGCGGGAGTCACCCTGTGGATCGTCTGGCAGGCGTCGGTGATCGCCGGCGCGGCCCTCGGCGCGCAGGTGCCCGCGGCGTGGTCGCTCGACTTCGTGGTCACGCTGAGCTTCCTCGTCCTTCTCGGGCCGGCGCTTCGCACCCGTGCCGACCTCGCGGCGGCCGTCGTCGCGGGCGCCGTCGTCCTGCTTGCGGCGGGGCTGCCCTACAAGCTCTCGCTCGTGGTCTCCTCGCTCGCCGGGATCGCGGCGGGCGTGGCGGCCGAATGGATGCACCGGCGATGAACGCCTGGATCGTGATCGTGGGCGCCGGGCTCGTGACTTTCCTCACCCGCGCCTCGTTCATCGTGTTCGCCGACCCGCAGAAGTTTCCCCACGCCTTCCGCGTGGCGCTCGCCTTCGTGCCCCCGGCGGTCCTCGCCGCCATCGTGCTGCCGGGGCTCGCCATGCCGCACGGCGCCATCGACCTCTCGCTCGCCAACCCGCGGCTTCTCGCGGGCGCGGCCGCCTTCGCCGTGGCCCTGAAGGTCCGCAATCCCATCGTCTCGATCTCGGCGGGCATGGTGGCCCTCTGGGCGCTGCAGGCAGCGGCAGGCTGAGCGGTTCGCCGGGGGGAGCCGCCGGCTGCTAAAATGCCGGTTTCCCCATTCCCGCCGCGACCCCTCCATGGGCGAATTCCTGCTCAACAACCTCGCGCTCGTCGCGCTCTTCCTCGCGAGCGGCGCCATGCTGATCTGGCCCGAGATCTCCCGCTTCGCGGGCGGCGCCAGCTCGATCGGCACGCTGGAGGCCACGCGCCTCATGAACCAGCCCGGCGCGCTCGTGCTCGACGTGCGCGAGCCGGCCGAGTTCGAGGCGGGCCACCTGCCGCGCGCGCGCCACATCCCGCTCGGCGAGCTCGCCAGGCGAGTCGACGAGATCGCCAAGTTCAAGGAGAAGCCCGTGATCGTGACCTGCCGCAGCGGCGCGCGATCGGGCTCCGCCTGCCGGACGCTCAGGAACGCGGGCTTCACGAACGTGCACAACCTCAAGGGAGGCATCGGCGCCTGGCAGCAGGCGAGCCTCCCCGTGGAGCGATAGGGCCGTGGCCAGGATCGTGATGTACGCCACCGGCGTCTGCCCCTACTGCGTGATGGCGGAGAAGCTCCTGCGCTCCAGGGGCGTGGCCGACATCGAGAAGGTCCGCGTCGACCTCGAGCCCGCGAAGCGCGACGAGATGATTCAGCGCACCGGCCGGCGCACCGTGCCGCAGATCTACATCGGAGACCGCCACGTGGGCGGCTACGACGACCTCGCCGCGCTCGACGGCGCCGGCGGGCTCGCCCCCCTCCTCGCCGGCTGACGCCCGGCCGTACCCCGACATCCAACCGAAGGAAGCCCCATGAGCGACGCGCAGAACCAGCCCGTGTTTTCGATCGAGAAGCTCTACGTGAAGGACATCTCGCTCGAGATCCCGAACGCCCCGCAGATCTTCCTCGAGCGCGAGGCGCCGCAGGTCGACATCCAGCTCCACCACAATTCGACCCGGGTCGACGACGGCGTCTACCAGACGGTGCTCACCGTCACCGTGACGGCGAAGATCGGGGAAAAGACCCTCTTCCTGGTGGAGGCGGGCCAGGCCGGCATCTTCGTGGTCCGCAACATCCCCGAGGCCGACATGGAGCCGGTGCTCGGCATCGCGTGCCCCAACATCCTCTACCCCTACGTGCGCGAGGTGGTTTCCGACATGGTCTCGCGCGCGGGCTTCCCGCCCGTCGTGCTCGCGCCCGTCAATTTCGAGGCGCTCTACCAGGCGCAGCGCCAGGCCCAGGCGGAGCAGCAGCCCGCCTCGCCCATCATCCAGGCCACGCACTGACGTCCCCCATGCGCCTCGCGGCGGCCTTCCTCGCGATCCTCGCCGCGCTGCCCGCGGCCGCGGCGGAGTTCCGCACCATCGGGGACCGCGCCGCGATCCTCTACGACGCGCCCTCGCTCAAGGCCGACCGCGTCTTCGTCGCGAGCCGCGGCTACCCGTTCGAGGTGCTGGTGAAGCTCGACCAGTGGACCAAGGTGCGCGACGTCGGCGGCGAAGTGGCGTGGGTCGAGAACAAGGCGATCGGCGAACGGCGCAACGTCCTCGTGAACGTGCCGGTGGCCGACGTGCGCGCCGCGCCCGACGTGAAGTCGGCGCTCGTCTTCGAAGCCTACCGGCAGGTGCTCCTCGAGGTGCTCGAGGCCCCCGCGGAGGGGTGGGTCAAGGTGCGCCACCGCGACGGGCAGGCGGGCTACGCCCGCGTGGCCCACCTGTGGGGCATCCAGTAGGGCGATGAGGATCGCGGTCCTCGGCGCGGGGGCCTGGGGATCGGCGCTCGCGATTTCCTTCTCGGCGGCGCACGAGGTTCGCCTCTGGGCGCGGCGGCGCGAGGCCTGCGAGGAGCTGTCGCGCAAGCGTTCCAGCCCCTACCTTCCCGAAATCTCCTTTCCCGAGGCGCTGCGGGTGGAGGCCTCCTTGGGCTCGGCGGTCTCGGGGTGCGACCTCGCGATCGTGGCGACCTCCACGGCGGGACTGCGCGAGACCGCCTCGGCAGTTGCCGAAATCCGACCCCAGCCCGACCTCGTCTGGGCGTGCAAGGGCTTCGAGACCGCGACGCGATTGCTCCCGCACCAGGTCCTTGCCCAGGCCCTGCCGCGGGCCACGCGCGTGGGTGCCTTGTCCGGACCCAGCTTCGCGCTGGAAGTCGCGCGCGGACAGCCGACGGCGGTCGTGCTGGCCTCCCCCGACGAGGGCTTCGCGCGTGAAACGTCCGCGCATCTCAATGGCCCGCGCCTTCGCATCTACTCGAGCACGGACCTCGTCGGCGTGGAGCTGGGCGGAGCGGTGAAGAACGTGATCGCCATCGCGGCGGGCATCGCCGACGGGCTCGCGCTCGGGCGCAACGCCCGGGCGGCCCTGATCACCCGTGGCCTTGCGGAGATCGTCCGGCTGGGCGTGGCCATGGACGGGCAGGCGGAGACCTTCATGGGGCTCACCGGGCTCGGCGACCTCGTGCTCACGTGCACGGGGGAGCTGTCCCGCAACCGGCAGGTGGGGCTGCGGCTGGCGGAAGGCAGGCGCCTCGACGATGTGTTGCGCGAATTGGGACACGTATCGGAAGGGGCGCAATCCGCGGCGGCGGTTCGCGCTCTCGCGGGCGAGCGCGGCGTCGAGATGCCGATCACCGAAGCGGTCTGCGGTGTGCTCTTCGAGGGGCGGCCTCCCGCGGAGGCGGTGCGGCAGCTGCTGGCGCGCGATCCCAAGCGCGAATAGCGGCAAGGGGCCGGGGCGCGCGCCGCGCGGTCATTCGCCACCGCGACGGACCACCGGCACCGCGAGGCGGGCCGTCTCGCGCACCACGACTTCGACCCGGCTTTCCTTCCGTTCCCCGACCTCCCAGGGCAGGGGCAGGGTTTCGTTGATCACGGTGATGGAGTGGGGCCCGGGAGCCACGAATGGGAAGCTGAAGCGGCCCTGCGCATCCGTCCGGACGGCATACCGGCCGTCGAGGTAGACCGTGACGCCCGAGGCGCCCGCCTCGCCCGCCTCCTGCGATCCGCTGCGGTTCGCGTCGAGGAACACCAGGCCTTCGATGCCGCCGCCTCCCGACCGCGGTGATCCCCCGAGCGGCGCGCTGCTCGTTCCGGCCCGGTCCTCGTAGCGCAGCACGAGGAAGAACGAGCGCGCGTCCGACGCGAGCAGCTGCGGATCGGGGGGTGGCGCCAGCGGATCGATCGGCAGGATCGTCCTCGAGCGGCCTCGCGAATAGGCGTAGTTGCCCGCGACTGCCCAGTTGGTGGAGAGCCTCCAGGCAAGGCTCAGGTTGGCGCCCGCGCTGGACGACCCGTCCTCCCGGCGCTCCGTGCTCGCATTGCCGGAGAACGTGAGATCGTTGGTGACAGGCCCGGAAAACGATACGGCGGCGCCCCACAGCGTGCCCGCGGCCTCCACTCCGGTTTCCCGCCCCGCGGTCAGGCTGGTGCCGAGAAGCCAGCCCTCGGACACGCTCCATGCCTGGTCGACCGTGATCCTTCGCGAACGAAGCCCGCGATTGCTCGCGAAGTCGGCGCGAAGCCCGCTGAGACCCCATTCGTTCTGTTGCCGGGCATCGGCGAAAGCGGTGCCCGCGCTCCCCTGGTAGCGCCGGTACGATCCCCCGGCACTCAGCGTCAGCGTCCTGCTGTATCGCCACCGGCCGCTTCCCGTGACGAGCACGCCTGTTTCCTCGCTGCCGGTCACGGGCTGCAGCGCATCGACCTGCGCATCCCCCGACCACTGCCGCGAGTAGGCCGACACCCGGGCATAGGCGCCCTGGATGTTTCCCGACATGCTCTGGCCGTTCCAGCTCAGGTTCGGATCCAGGCGGTAGAAGCCCCAGCCGTAGAGGGCCGGGCCCTGCTTCCACTCGCCATCCACCCAAGCCCCCTGCCGCGTGTCGCCGGTGGCCGACGAGCGCGTCGCGACCGCGTTGGCCTGCACGTAACTCGATGGGCCGTCGTGGCGCAACGCGACCTGCGCCGAGTCGCTGTCGATCAGCTCATTGGACGGGACGGGAAGGTCCGAGAGCGAGATCCCCATGCCGCGCGAGGCGCGGACGGCCGCGGTGAGGCTGCCGGCGCCCGCCTGCGCCCCGACCGTGGTGACGTCGCCCTGCAGGGTATCGAACGCGGTGACGGGGTACCCCTGCAGGCGGCCGACCTTGCCGGTGCTCGCGAGGGCCTGCAGCCGCAGTTCGGGGTTCGTCCAGTCGGTGCTCGCGCCGCGCAGGAAATCGCCGGGGACGAACACGCGCGTCGGCAGCCGCATGATCGGCGGCGCGACCGGCGTGATGACGCCGAGCTCGTTGTTCACGACCCAGCCGTCCTCCATCGGGATTCCCCGCTGGCGCAGCGTCACCGCGCTCCTGCGGTCGTCCGTCAGGATGCTCGCGTCGACGGACAGCGTGCCGTGGTTGGGCGTCTCCACCGCGCCGGCCAGCGCGAACCCGCTCGAGCGTTCGCTGCCCTTGTAGGGCTGGGACCCCAGCCGCGTCTCCAGCCGCAGGAACCGGGGCCAGCCTTCCGGATTGAAGGAGGGCTCCGTCCCCGTGTCCCTGCCCGAGTCGGGCGCGAGACCCTCGATCACGCGATCGACGTAGGCCGGCTCCGCCGCAGCCTGTGCCTCGGCGGCCTTCGCGGAAGCGAGCCTGACCTGTGCCCCCGCCAGCGAGGCGGATGCCGAAGCGAGCAGCGCGAGCGCGGCCCATGTCAGGGAGCGAACCGCAGCTCCAGCTTTTCGCGGTTCTTGCCCCATTCCAGGGTGCCCTTCACGACCAACGGATACTGGATGACGGGCGCCTTCTTGCCCTCTTCGACGACGGGCTGGAGCGCGATCGCCTGGGTGGTGCCGGGGAGGACGGGAAAGCTCACGGGCGACATCTCGAACTCGACCCCCGCGGCATCGACGGCGGTGAGGTAACCCTCCAGGCGCCCCGTCGCGTTCCCGCTGTTCGAGACCTCGATCACCGGCTGCCTGGCCCCCTTCTCGTCGCGCAGGCTGGCCTTGCCGATCGAGAGCTTCGGCGCCGCGCCGCCCACCTGCGCGTAGACGATCACCGCGATCCGCCCCGCCACCGGGAAGTTGAACGAGCCCTGATCCACCTGCGTCGTGTCCAGCCCCTCGATCATGATCGCGAACCGGCACTCCATCGGCGGCGTGTCGGCGGGCGGCGTTATCTCGAAGCGATAGCGATAGCGGCCGTTGGGATCGATCTTGAGCTCGCGCCGCTCGAGCGCGACCCACGGCCGGCAGCTGCCGGGCGCGAGCGCGTCGCCGAACTGCACGGAATTGTCCGCCTTCAGCGTCCAGTCGTTGGTGAAGATCCGGAACCTTCCCGCCTGCGGTCCCGAGTGCTGGAGGTCGATCACCTGGCGATGCGTCTCGCCCGCCTTCACCTGCGCCTCGATCCGGGGCGGCGCCACGTACAGGGCGAATCCCTGCGCGTCGGCGGCGCAGGGCAGGCTGGCGCCCGTCGCCGCCAAGCCGCCGGCAACGAGGCGGGCCATGACGGCCTTGCGGGCAGGAGACGAAATGGGCACTCGCATGGGTCGTCGCACGATTCAGGGCGTGTCGAGCTCGAAGTGGAAGGAGAGACGCTGGGTTTCCGACACGATCGTCCGCGCGTCCGTGCTCAACCGGACATTGAGGCGATCCTCGAGAACGGGTCCCGGCACGGTGCCGGAGAAGACCAGCGCCCGCTCGCCGGACATCATCCGCCCGCCGAGAAGACGGCCCTCGGACTGCCACTCCGCGGTGACGCGCCCGCCCGCATCGACGGGCAGCACCATGTAGATGCGGCCCGTCTTGCCGGTCCACGCGCTGGTGTCGATGCGGACGATGACCCTCACCGCCATGTGGACCGTGTTGCTTCCCGTGCGCAGCGAGCCCGGCTCCCAGTCCCACTGCGCGTTGGGCGGGAACACCTGGCTCGCCGAGTCGTCCAGCCGGTGCGTGGCGGCGGCCGTGCTGCCTGCGGCGGCCAGGAGGAGCGTTCCTGCCAGGAGGTCGCGCGCGAAACGCATCACGGGACGGTGATGGTGTAGGTGACGCGGCCACCGTAGACGCCCGATGGTCGAATGGCCGTGTTCGCGTACTGGAAGGCGTGGCAATTCTCGCGCAGGGTTCCCTGGGCGACGTTGGCGAGGAACTGCGTCCCGCCGGAGAAGGTGCCCGCCGGAATCGACCCGGGATTGGGATCGTTGCCGAGAGCGGATACCGTCCAGCTGATCTCCGTGATCGGGATCGTGTCCCCGGACAGGTTGACGAGGTTGGCCGGCGACGCGACCTGCAGCACGGCATTGGCCGGCTGCGAGTTGAGGCGGCGCTGGTACGCGGCGCCGACGTAGACCTGGGCGGGCGGGGCGCAAACGGTGAAGCCGTCGTAGGGGCTCGTGGCCTGCGTGCTGTTGCTCGTCATCGCGAGCGGCCCCGTCCCCAGCTGCGCGGCGGGAACCGAGAGGCTCACGGTGTTGATGGTGGCGTTGTTCTGCCAGAGCGCGGCGGCGCCGTTGCCCACCATCATGAAGACGCGGGAAGGGTTGTGCGTCCCCAGCCCGGTGATGATCCAGCCCTGCGCGGCGCCGGGCGCCGCGGCGACGATCCCCGCCACGATCGCGGCGTGGATGGCGCGCGGTGGCAGGACGCGTGGGAAGTCGAGCATGCCCGGAAGATTAGCCCGGTTCCATCGGCCCGCCAACCGCGGGCCGAGGCCGCGCCGCCCGGGTTCGGCAAGCCGGACCCGGGCGGCAGCGAGAAGACGGCGCCCGGTCAGGGCATCGCCGCCGTGTAGGTGACGCGGCTGTTGAGCGCGTTGATGCCGCCGTACGTGCCCGCGGCGACGACCGCGGCGTTCGAGTACGTGAACGACCAGTTGGCCGAGCGGTCCGTGAGCTTGCTGCCGACGGCGTTGAGGGCCACGTTGACCGTCGCGCTCGTGCCGCCGTCGACGAACGCGGCGGGGTGCGGCAGGTTGGCGCTGTCCGAGGAGCCGGTGATGGTCGTGTACGAGATCGAGTCGCCCACGCCATTCGAGAGGGCGCCGATGGTCGTCGCGGCGAGGGTGATCTGGCCGTTGTTGCCGACCACGCGCACAGGAACCGTCGCGGGGCCGAATGCCACCGGCGTGGCGTCGCCGAGGTTGGCGGCCGTGACGCTGGCGGTCATCTGGGTGACCGCGGCGTTGTTGGTCGGGAACGCGCCCGCGCCGACCTGGAGGTACAGGATTCGCGGGATGGTGATCTGGAAGTCGAGCCGCGCGTTGGCCGATCCGGCCGTCACGAAATTGGATTCCGCGGCCGCGATCGCGGGGATCGCGAGCGCCACGGCGAGTGCGACTTTGCTCAGGTTCGAAGCTTTCATCTATGTTCTCCTGGTCTCTCTAGAAAATTCGATTGGTCACTCGTCAATCCCGTGGAACCTGCTGGAGATCGCCCGACGACCCGATGGGTTCCCGAACGCTTTCCGCTCTGTTCCGACGGTGGGGGCCTCTTCGTGCCCCTCGGATTTCGGCTTCCGGGGGCCGGATTTCTCCGGGGCGCCGTCCGCGAGGCCGTTACTACCGTTCTTGTTGCCACCATTTGACCCTGGAAGCACCCGAAATACCGTGAAAAGGGTCACAAAACCCTATGATTTCACAGCGTTTTTCCGGGAAATTTGGTTACGGGTGTAGCCATCCCGTAACAATGGGGAATTCCGGGCGTTTTCGTGCGAGGACTAGGCGGGCGAGCCGCGGAACCCCGCCTGCCGCCATGCCTCGAACACGGCCACCGCCACGGCGTTCGAGAGATTGAGGCTGCGGTTGTCGGGCACCATCGGCAACCGAAGGCGATTCGCGGGGGGGAACTCCGCCAGGAGGTCGTCGGGAAGCCCCGCCGTCTCGCCGCCGAAGACGAACACGTCGTCCGGGCGGAAGGGCACCGCGTCGAATCGCAAACCTCCCCGCGTGGTGAAAGCGAGGAGCCTTCTTCCCGCCAGGCACGCCCGGCACGCGGCCCAGTCCCCGTGCACGGTCACATTGGCCATCTCGCGGTAGTCCAGCCCCGCCCGGCGCAACTGCCGGTCGTCGATCGAAAAGCCCAGCGGCTCCACCAGGTGCAGCGGCGTCCCGGTATTGGCGCAGAGGCGGATCACGTTGCCCGCGTTCGGGGGAATCTCGGGGTTCACCAGCACGACGTCGACCATGCCGTCAGCCCTCCCGTGGCGGGGCCGGAGTTCGCGCGACGACCCACGCGGACACGCGCCGTGCGCCGGCGCCCTTCAGCGCGCGCGCGAGATGCCCCACCGTGGCGCCGGTCGTGGCCACGTCATCCACCACGGCCACGTGCAGCCCGGCGACCGTCCCGCGCACTTCGAACGCCCCCCGCAGGTTGCGCTCCCGCTCCACCCGCCCCAGCCCGGCCTGGGGCGGCGTGTGAATCGTCTTGGACATGGCGGCCGCGTCCACGGCAATGCCGAGCTGGCGGCCCACGCGGCGCGCGAGGACCCCGGCGGGGTTGAATCCCCGCTCGCGCAGCCGGCGGGCTGACATCGGGGAGGGAACGAGGAGATCGGGCCGGTGACGGTCCGCGGTCGCGCGAGCCAATGCATCGGCCAGGTAGGCCCCCGCCGGCAGGTCCGCGGAGAACTTGAACCGCCTGACCAGGCGGTCGACGGGAAACCGGTAGTCGAACGCTGTCGCCACGTCGTCGAACTCGGGTGGGCTCCTCAGGCAGTCGGCACACCACGCCTCGGTGGCCAACGGGGCCGCGCATCGCAGGCACCTCGGACCGGGCGATGCAAGCAAGCGCTCACAATTATCACACACGAACCCTTGCTCCACGGGGTCGAGACAGAGAAGGCAATCCACCGTCCAAAGCCGGGGAACGCCTAATATTTGTGCAACCGTCCGGAATCGGCCGGCGAGCCATTTGACAGATTTCATATTCTCCAGAATCATCAGCAACTTAGACCACCACCCCCTGAGCTGCCTTGGATCAGATCGTCCACCTCGCCTCCCCGGCCGACGCCCGCGTGCGTTCCATTCGCGAGGAAGCGCGCGCCCTTCTCGACCTTCCCTTCAACGATCTGCTCTTCAAGGCGCAGACAGTCCACCGGGAAAATTTCGA
>JBBIJT010000057.1:0-20386 GCA_037445795.1 Betaproteobacteria bacterium
GGCTCTTCAGCCACTGGCAGGCGATCAACCCGACGCCCCCGGCGGCGGCGTGGAGCGAGCGCCTGGGCCTCGAAGTCTCCGCGACGGACGGGCGGCCGGGCCTGGGCGCGGCCGCGGCGCCGCAGGCGATCGACCTGCTGGCCGGCGACTTCTCGCGCCGTCCGCCCGGCTGGACGTCGCTGCGCATCCCGCGCCTCGCGTGGGGCCTCGCCGCCGCGATCGCGGTGCTGCAGCTGGGCGTCACCGTCGCCGACTGGTGGCGCCTGGAGCGCGAGCGCCGCACGCTGGAAGCCGAGCGCGAGGCCATCTTCCGCTCCGCATTTCCCGAGGCGAAGACGGTGGTGGACCCGGCGCTGCAGATGCGCCGCAACCTGGCCGAGCTGCAGCATGCCCGTGGACGCGCGGCCTCGAGCGACTTCCTCGCGCTCGCGACGTCGGCGGCCCGCAACGACCCGTCGCCCGCGAAGCGCATCACCTACGCCGGCGGCCGCCTCGAGATCGACCGCGGGAGCGCGGCGAAATGAAGGCGCCCGCCCTCTGGGCCGAGCGCAGCCCGCGCGAGCGCGCCCTGCTGGGCTGGGCGGCCGCGGTCATCGCGATCCTCCTCGTGTTCGCGCTCGTGTGGCTGCCGGCCGAGCGCTCGCGCCAGCGCCTCGCCGCCGAGCTCCCCGCGCTTCGCGCCTCGGTGGCCGAGATGCGCGCCCAGTCGGAGGAGGCGAAGGCCCTTCGCGCGATGCCGTCCCGCGCCCCGGGCACCGCGGCGCCGCTCGCCTCGCTCGTCTCGTCGGGCGCGCTCGTGCAGGGGCTTCCGGGAGCGAAGGCCACGTCGCTCGACGCGAAGCGGGCGCGCGTCGCCGTGGACGATGCCTCGTGGACGCGGCTCGTCGAATGGATCTCGGCCACGGGCGCATCCCACGGCCTCGCGGTCGAGGAGGCCACGGTCGACGCCCTGCCCGCGGCCGGCCGCGTGCGCGCGAGCCTGGTCCTCGCGGCGCCCTGAGCGCGCATGTCCCCGGTTCGCCTCCTCTTCCTCGGCATCGCCGCCTATGCCGCGTTCCTCGTGGCGACGATCCCCGCCTCGGTCGTCGCTCCCGAGGCCGCGGCACTGTCCCGCGGACGCGTGACGCTCGCGAACCCGGCCGGCACCGCGTGGAGCGGCACCGCGCGGGCGAGCCTCGCGTTCCCCGGCGCCACGATCGTGCTCGACGAGGTGCGCTGGACCTTCCTGCCCTCTCGGCTCCTGGCCGGCCGCGTCGCCTTCGCCATCGAGGCGCGGGCGGGATCGCTCCGCGCGCGCGCCGAGGCTTCGCGAAGCCCGCTCGCGTGGCACCTGCACGACCTCGCCGCCACGGGCGAAGCCTCCGCATTGGCCGCGGCCATGCCCTTCGCGTCGGCGTGGCAGCCCGGCGGGATCCTCGCGATCGAAGCGGCTCGGCTCGAGTGGGACGGGCAACGCGCCGCCGGAAGCGCCTCCCTCGAATGGCGCGACGCCGCCCTCGCCCTCTCGGCCGTCCGCCCTCTGGGGTCGTGGCGCGCCGAGGCCACGGGCGACGGCCCCGCGATCCGGGTCGCCGTCTCGACGCTCAAGGGCCCGCTGCGCGTCTCCGGCAAGGGCGCGGTCGCGATCCCGGGCCGGCTCTCCTTCACCGGCGAGGCGCGCGCGGAGCCGGCGCGCGAGCGCGACCTCGAGCCGGTCCTCGACCTCGTCGGCCCCCGCCGCGCCGACGGCGCCCGCGCCATCGAGGTTCGCTGATGGCGGCACCGCGGTACCTCGCCCCGCGCTGGATCGCGAACCCGCACCTCAACACCATCTACGCGGCGCTCTTCGCCGCGAAGCCCGCCGTGCGCTTCCGGCGAGAGCGCTGGGACACGCCCGACGGCGATTTCGTCGACACGGACCACGTCGACGGCCCGCCCGGCACGCCGTGGGTGGTGCTCTTCCACGGCCTCGAGGGCTCCTCCGACTCCCCCTACGCGCGCATGCTGATGCACCGCGTGGAAGAGCGCGGCTGGCGCGGGACGGTGGTGCATTTCCGCGGCTGCAGCGGCGAGCCCAACCGCCTGCCTCGCGCCTACCACTCGGGCGACGCGGACGAGCTGGACTGGGTGCTTCGGCGCATCCGCCTGCTCGCCGGGGACGCGCCCGTCCACGCGGCCGGCGTCTCGCTGGGCGGGAACGCGCTACTCAAGTGGCTGGGCGAGCTGGGGAGCGAGGCGGTCCCGATCGTCACGCGCGCCGCCGCGATCTCCGCCCCCCTCGACCTCATGGCGGCCGGCGCAGCGCTCGAGCGCGGCTTCTCGATCGTCTACGCGAAGCACTTCCTCGTGACGATGAAGGCGCGCGCCGCGGCCAAGCACGCGCGCTTCCCCGGGAGCTTCGACCTCGCGCGCATGCGCCGCGCGCGCACGCTGCGCGAGTTCGACGACGTCGTGACCGCGCCCCTGCACGGCTTCCGCGACACCGACGATTACTGGACGCGGGCGAGCTCGAAGCCCGTGCTCGGCCGGGTCGTCGTGCCGGCGCTCGTGCTCAACGCGCAGGACGACCCCTTCCTGCCGGCGACCGCCCTTCCGCGCCCGGAAGAGGTCTCGGCCGCGGTCACGGTAGAATTTCCGGAAACCGGCGGCCACGTCGGATTCGTTTCCGGCCCCTTCCCGGGCCACATCGGCTGGCTGCCCCAGCGCCTTCTGCACTTCTTCGACCACCAGGAATGAGCCCCGCCATGGCCTCCCCCGTCGCCCCCGAGATCTTCAAGGCCTACGACATCCGCGGAATCGTGGACAGGACCCTCACCGAGGAGGCGGCCGAGCTCATCGGCCGCGGCCTGGGCACGCTGGGCGCGGCGAAGGGCGTGAAGCGCTTCGTGGTGGGCCGCGACGGGCGGCTTTCGGGCCCGCGACTCGTCGCGGCGCTCACGCGCGGCCTCAACGCCGCGGGCATGGCCGTGACCGACATCGGCGTCGTGGCGACTCCCATGGTCTACTTCGCGACCTTCGAGCTGGGCACCGGCAGCGGCGTGATGGTCACCGGCAGCCACAACCCGCCCGAATACAACGGCCTCAAGATGATGGTCGCGGGCGAGACGCTCGCCTCCGACGCGATCCAGGACCTGCGAAGGCTCGTCGAGTCCGGCAAGTTCGCCTCGGGCAAGGGCGCGGTCGAGACGAAGGACATGGCCGCCGCCTACCTGGACCGCATCGCGGGCGACGTGAAGCTCGGCCGCCTCATGCGCATCGCGATCGACTGCGGCAACGGCTCGCCCGGCGCCATCGCGCCCGCCCTCTTCCGCAGGCTCGGGTGCGAGGTCCAGGAGCTCTTCTGCGAGGTGGACGGCACCTTCCCCAACCACCATCCCGATCCCTCCAAGCCCGAGAACCTCGAGGACCTCATCGCAGCGGTGAAGTCGGGCCACGCCGAGGTGGGCCTCGCCTTCGATGGCGACGGCGACCGCCTGGGCGTCGTGACGAAGTCGGGCCGAGTCATCTACCCGGACCGGCAGCTCATGCTCTTCGCCGCCGACGTCCTGCAGCGCAACCCCGGGGCGAAGGTCGTCTTCGACGTGAAGTGCACGCGCCAGCTCTTCGGCTGGATCCGCGACCACGGCGGCGAGCCGGTGCTGTGGAAGACGGGCCACTCGCTCATCAAGGCGAAGCTCAAGGAGACGGGCGCCCCGCTCGCCGGCGAGATGAGCGGCCACATCTTCTTCAAGGAGCGCTGGTACGGCTTCGACGACGGCCTCTACGCCGGCGCGCGCCTCCTCGAGATCCTCTCGCGCGCGCCCGACGTGTCGCAGGCCCTCGAGGGCCTGCCCGATTCCGTGTCGACCCCCGAGCTGAACCTCAAGCTCGAGCGCGAGGGCGAGAACCACGCCCTCATCGCCGGGCTGCAGAAGACCGCCCGCTTCGAGGGCGCCTCCGAGGTCATCACCATCGACGGCCTGCGCGTCGAGTATCCCGACGGCTTCGGCCTCATGCGCGCCTCCAACACCACGCCGGTCGTCGTGCTGCGCTTCGAGGCCGACACCGCCGACGCCCTCGCCCGCATCCAGGCCGACTTCCGCCGCGTCCTCTCCGAAGCCCTTCCCGGAGCCAGGCTGCCCTACTAGCTTCCCGCCGGCATTCCACGGGACGAGTGCAATGAAGACATGGATCTTCGGACGGTACGGCGGTCCCGAGGTGCTGGAGTGGGCGGACCTGCCGGAGCCCGTGGCCGGGCGCGGCGAGATCGTCGTGCGCGTGGTGGCCGCGGCGCTCAACCCGCTCGACTGGAAGCTGCGCGCGGGTCATTTCAAGGTGATTACCGCCGGGCGCCTGCCGCGCGGCGTGGGCTACGACTACGCGGGCGTCGTGGAGGAGGTCGGCGAGGGCGTTTCGCGCCTCAAGGCCGGCGACGCGGTCGTCGGGATCGTCGATCCCACCAAGTCGCGCAACGCGACCATGGCCGAGCGGGTGTGCGCCACGGAGGCGCTTGCCACGGCGAAGCCGCCGACGCTCGCCTTCACGGACGGCGCCTCGCTGCCGGGCGCCGGGATCACGGCCGTGCAGTCGCTTCGGGAGGCCGGGCTCGCGGCCGGCATGAAGGTCATCGTGGTGGGCGCGGCGGGCGGGGTCGGGTCGCTGGCCGTGCAGCTCGCCCGGGATGCCGGGGCGCACGTCACCGCCGTCGCGAGCACCGAGGGCCAGGCCTTCCTCTCGAACATCGGCGCGGACCGCGCCATCGACTACCGGCGCGAGGACTGGAAGGCGCTGCCGGAGCGCTTCGACATCGTCTACGACGCCTCGGGCACCTCGACCTTCCCGGCGTGCCGTCGCCTGCTGGCCCCGGGCGGCGCCTACGTGAACACGCTTCCCGGCGCCGCGCTCTACTGCTGGTCGTGGTGGCTCAGGGTCGCTTCCGCGCAGCGCGTGGTCCCCGTGATGGAGCGGCCGAACCTCGCCGACCTGGAGACGCTCGTCGGACTCGCGGCAGGGGGGCGGCTCCGGTCGGTGGTGGCCCGGGTGGCCCGGCCCGACGAGGTGCCGGCACTGCAGCGCGGGATGGAGGGCGGCCACACCCACGGCAAGCTGGTGGTGCGCTTCGCCCCGGACCCCGGGTGAACGCCGGTTGCGCTGGCGCAAACCCCCGGCCGGCCGGCGCCCTAGCATGGGGGGAATCCCGAGAATCCGGAGACCGTCCATGCCCGATCCGCACTTCAAGGAAGTCATCGCCAAGTCGATCCTCGCCAAGGAGCTTTCCCCCGGCGACATCGACATCGTCGCCGCGCTCGTCCACCGCCACGACCTCGCCGACGGCCAGGTGATCACGCCGGAGGGCGAGCCCGACAGCCACATGCACGTGATCGTGAACGGCGCGCTCGCCGTGTCGAGGCAGGGCGCCGACGGGCAATGGGAGAACCTGCACGTGATGACCGCGGGCGACCTCGCGGGCGAGCTGTCCTTCCTCGACGGCACGCCGCGCTACGCGGCGCTGCGCGCGCTCGGGAAGACCGAGATCTTCAGCCTCGACCGCGCCGACCTCGAAGGGCTGGTGGAGAAGCACCCCTGGATCGCCTACCGCATCATGCGCGCCATCGTCCGCTTCACCCACAGCCTGCAGCGCCGCATGAGCATGCAGTCCGCCGAGCTGATGCACTACCTCTACAAGAACCAGGCGAAGTATTAGACCGGTCTTGTGCCCTGCGGGGGAGGGGGCCTCGTGCGACGGGCGTGGCCATGGGCATGGCGTTAGCAGGCGGCGACCTTCCCTGCGAAGGCACGGCGATCCAAGGGTTGCATGGGGCGTAGCGAAGAGGAGTCCTGCCAATCCGACCCCCTCCCCCGCCGGGCACGAAAACCCGCCCCGGCGCGGTTGATTCACATCAATCGGTCCCGGGGCCCCTCCCTTACCCTTGCCACTGGACAATGCAAACGATCAAGCGCGGGTTGGATCTGCCCATCGCGGGAACCCCGGTCCAGGCGATCGAGGACGGCCCCGCCGTGTCGCGCGTCGCGCTGCTCGGGGCCGACTACGTCGGCCTCAAGCCCACGATGCTGGTGCAGCCCGGCGACGCGGTGCTGCGCGGCCAGCTCCTGTTCGAGGACAAGAAGACGCCAGGCGTGCGCTTCACGGCGCCGGCGGCCGGCCGCGTGTCGGCCATCCACCGCGGCGAAAAGCGCGCCTTCGTTTCGCTCGTGATCGAGGTCTCGCCGGAGGACGGCCCCGGGGCGCAGGCGGCCTTCGCGGCATGGAAGGACGGGCCGCCGGCCGAGGGCGACGGCGCGGCGCTGCGGGCGCTGCTCGTGGAGTCGGGGCTCTGGACGGCCTTTCGCACCCGCCCCTTCAGCCGCGTGCCGGCGCCCGATGCCGTGCCCGCGGCGATCTTCGTGACCGCGATGGATACGCGTCCGCTGGCGCCGGCGATCGACGTCGCGCTCTCCGGCCGCGAGGAGGACTGCGCACGCGGCGTGCTGGCGCTGCGGGACCTCACGCCGGGCACCGTGTTCGTCTGCCGCGCCCCGGGGTCGACGCTGCCCGTGCCGCGGACCGAGCGGATCTCGATCGAGGAGTTCGGGGGCCCGCACCCCGCCGGCAACGCAGGCACGCACATCCACTTCCTGCACCCCGCCGGCCACGGCCGCAGCGTCTGGCACGTGGGGGCGCAGGACGTCGCCGCCATCGGCCACCTGCTCGCCACCGGCAGGCTGGACGTCTCGCGCGTCGTGTCGGTGGCCGGGCCCGCCGTCGCGCGGCCGCGCCTCGTGCGCACGCGGCTGGGCGCGAGCGTGGACGAACTCGTCGCGGGAGGGCTCGCGGAAGGCGACCAGCGCGTCGTGTCCGGCTCCGTGCTCGACGGGCGCGCAGCCCGGGGCGAGGCGGAGGGATTCCTCGGCCGCTACCACCAGCAGGTGAGCGCGCTGCCCGAGGGCCGCGGGCGCGAGCTCCTCGGCTGGATCGCGCCGGGCACCGACAAGTTCAGCGTCGCCGGCGTGGTGCTCGGCGCCTTCGCGCGCGCCCGCCGCCGGCCCTTCACCACCACCACGAACGGGTCGAATCGCGCCATGGTGCCCATCGGCACGCACGAGGCGGTGATGCCGCTCGACATCCTGCCCACGTTCCTGCTGCGCGCGCTGCTCGCGGGCGACATCGAGCGCGCGGAGGCGCTGGGAGCCCTCGAGCTGGACGAGGAGGACCTCGCCCTGTGCACCTACGCGGACCCCGGCAAGAACGACTACGGGCCGCTCCTTCGCGACATGCTCCACCGGCTCGAGAAGGAGGCCTGAGGTGAAGGCCGTCGAGAGGCTCCTCGAGAAGGCGGGCGCCCCCTTCGCGCCGGGCAGGCCCCTGCACCGGTTCCACGCGCTCTTCGAGGCGGCCGACACCTTCGCGCTCACGCCGTCGTCGGTGACGAAGGGCGCCACGCACGTGCGCGACGCGCTCGACCTCAAGCGCATGATGATGCTCGTGATCATCGCGATGCTGCCCTGCATCTTCATGGCGATGTACAACACGGGACTGCAGGCGAACCTGGGCATCGACCCCGCGAAGGCCGCGTCCCTCCCGGGCTGGCGCCACGAGGTGATGCGCCTCCTCGGCGTGGGCTACTCGCCGGCGAGCTTCGGGGCCTGCGTCTTCCACGGCGCGCTCTACTTCCTGCCGCTCTACGCCGTCACGATGGCCGTCGGCATCGCCTGGGAGGTGCTCTTCGCCATCGTCCGCCGGCACGAGGTGAACGAGGGCTTCTTCGTGACCGGCATGATCTTCCCCCTCATCTGCCCGCCGACACTGCCCCTGTGGCAGGCCGCGCTCGGCATCAGCTTCGGCGTGGTGGTGGCGAAGGAGGTGTTCGGCGGCACGGGGATGAACTTCATCAACCCGGCCCTCGCGGCGCGCGCCTTCGTCTTCTTCGCCTACCCCGGCGACATCTCGGGCGACCAGGTCTGGGCGGCGGTGGCGCCGGCCGCGGCGGTGGACGGCTACTCGGGCGCCACGCTCCTCGCGCAGATGCGCCAGATGGCGGCGCCGTTCGAGCAGCAGGGGTTCTCGTGGTGGAACGCCTTCGTGGGGCTCGAGAAGGGAAGCCTCGGCGAGACCTCGGCGCTCGCCTGCCTCGTGGGCGCCCTCTTCCTCGTCGTCACGGGCGTGGGCTCGTGGCGCACCATGGCCGGGGCCGTGGCGGGCACGGCGGCGATGGCGACGCTCCTCAACGCCATCGGCTCCTCGACCAACCCCTGGTTCGCGGTGCCCTTCTGGTGGCACATGGTGCTGGGCGGCTGGGCCTTCGGCGTGGCGTTCATGGCGACGGACCCGGTGACCTCCCCCTTCGCGGAGGGCGGCAAGCTCGTCTTCGGCTTCCTCATCGGCGTCTTCGTGGTGCTCATCCGCGTCGTGAACCCGGCCTATCCCGAGGCGGTGATGCTCGTCATCCTCTTCATGAACGTGATGGCTCCGCTCATCGACTACTTCTTCGTGAAGGCCAACATCGACCGGCGGGCGAAGCGGACGGGCGGCCATGGCTAGGCTCGACTCTCCCCGCTACACGGTCCTCTTCGCCACCGCCGTGTGCGTGGTGTGCGCGCTCATGGTCTCGGTGGCCGCCGTGTCGCTGCAGCCCAGGCAGAAGGCGAACGCGCGGCTCTACATGGAGAAGAACGTGCTCCTCGCCGCGGGCCTGGTGAAGCCCGGCCAGGACGTGACGATCGCCGAGGTGGAGAAGTTCTTCGAGAAGGACGTGCGCGCGCGCCTGGTGGACCTCGCGACCGGCGAGCTCGCGCCCGAGGGCAGGCCCGACGCGCGCTCCTACGACCAGCGCGGCGCGCGCAACGACCCCGGCACGAGCCGCGTGGCCCCGGCCAACACCGCCGGCATCGGGCGGCTTCCGAAATACGGCGCGGCCTACTTCGTGATGAAGGGGGGCGAGGCGCAGCAGGTGGTGATCGCCATCGAGGGCCTGGGGATGTGGGGGACGGTCTACGGCTTCATGGCGATCGACCGCGACGGCAGGACCGTGCGCGGCCTCACCTACTACGACCAGAAGGAGACGCCCGGCCTGGGCGGCGAGATCGGCAACCCCGCCTGGCAGGCGCTCTGGGTCGGGCGGCGCGCCTACGACGACAAGGGAATGCCCTCCATCCGCGTCATCAAGGGCCAGGCCGGCCCGCCGGACCAGGATCCCAACCGCGTCGACGGCATGTCCGGCGCCACCATCACGAGCAACGCCATCACGCGCCTCACGCAGTTCTGGCTCTCCGACGACGGCTACGGCAAGTTCCTCCGGCGCTTCCGCGAGAAGGGGATCGGGTGATGGACAAGCACGGCCGCGACGCCCTCCTCTCGCCCATCCTCGCCAACAACCCCATCGGCGTGCAGGTGCTGGGCATCTGCTCGGCCCTCGCCATCACCACGCGCATGGACAAGGCGTTCGTGATGACGATGGGCGTGCTGCTGGTGACGATGCTCGCCAACGTGGCCGTGAGCCTGGTGCGCAACCACACGCCCGGCTCCATCCGCATCATCGTGCAGCTGTCGATCATCGCCTCCCTCGTGATCGTCTTCGACCAGATCCTCAAGGCCACGCTCTACGAGCTGTCCCTCGAGCTCTCCGTCTTCGTGGGCCTCATCATCACCAACTGCATCGTGATGGGCCGCGCCGAGGGCTACGCCATGCAGAACCCGCCGCTCGCCTCCGCCCTGGACGGCATCGGCAACGGCCTGGGCTACGGCCTGGTGCTCATGCTCACCGCGTTCATCCGGGAGCTGCTGGGCGCGGGGAAGGTGTTCGGCTTCGTGGTGCTGCCGCTCGCCAAGGACGGCGGCTGGTACGTGCCCAACGGCATGATGCTCATCGCGCCCTCGGGGCTCTTCATCATCGCCGGCCTCATCTGGCTGTTGAAGACGCTCAAGCCCGAGCTGCAGGACAAGGAATAGGCCCGTGGTCGAGGAACGAGCCGTCAACTAGGCAAAATGGAACACTACCTCAACCTCGCCATCCGCTCGATCTTCCTCGAGAACATGGCGCTCGCCTTCTTCCTGGGCATGTGCTCGTTCCTCGCCTGCTCGAAGAAGGTGGAGACGGCGCTGGGGCTGGGCGCGGCCGTGGTCTTCGTGCAGGTGCTCACCGTCCCGCTCAACAACCTGATCCTCGTCCACCTGCTCAAGGAAGGCGCGCTCGCCTGGTTCTCGCCCTCGCTCGCGAAGGCCGACCTCACCTTCCTCGCGTTCATCCTGTTCATCGGCACGGTGGCGGCGGCCACCCAGGTGGTCGAGATGACGGTGGAGAAGTTCGCGCCGAAGCTCTACTCGACGCTGGGCGTGTTCCTGCCGCTCATCGCCGTCAACTGCGTGATCCTCGCGGGATCGCTCTTCATGCAGGAGCGCGACTACGGCTTCGCGGAAAGCGTCGTCTACGGCATCGGCTCGGGCCTGGGCTGGGCCATCGCCATCGTCGCCATGGCGGCGGTGCGCGAGAAGCTCTCGTACTCGAACCCGCCGGCGGGGCTGCGCGGCATCGGCATCACGTTCGTCGTGGCCGGGCTCATGTCGATCGCCTTCATGATGTTCTCCGGGATCCAGCTCTGAGGGCGCGATGACCGAAATCGTCCTCGGCGTCCTCATGTTCACGGCGGTGGTGCTGCTGCTGGTGGTCACCCTCATGGTGGCGAGGGCGAAGCTCGTGGCCTCCGGCGACGTCACCGTCACCATCAACGAGGATCCGGACAAGGCGCTCCGGGTGCCGGCCGGCTCGACGCTGCTCTCGAGCCTCGCCGACAACCACATCTTCATTCCCTCCGCCTGCGGCGGAAAGGGCGCCTGCGGCGTGTGCGAGGTGGTGGTGAAGTCGGGCGGCGGCGACCTCCTGCCCACGGAGACGGGCTTCATCTCGCGGGGCGAGGCCAAGCGCGGCTGCCGCCTCGCCTGCCAGGTGAAGGTGAAGGGCGACATGGCCATCGAGATAGCCCCCGAGGTCTTCAGCGTGCGCAAGTGGAAGTGCCGCGTGGTCTCCAACCGCAACGTGGCCACCTTCATCAAGGAGCTGAAGCTGGCGCTCCCCGAGGGCGAGGAGGTGCCGTTCCGCGCCGGCGGCTACGTGCAGATCGAGTGCCCGCCGCACCAGCTCGACTTCAGGGGGTTCGCGATCGAGGAGCCGTTCCGCGCCGACTGGGACAGGTTCGACCTGTGGCGCTTCAAGTCGGCGTGCACAGAGCCGGTGACGCGCGCCTACTCGATGGCCAACTACCCGATGGAGAAGGGGATCCTGCTCTTCACCATCCGGATCGCCTTCCCGCCGGGCTACAGGCTCGAGATCCCGCCGGGGATCATGAGCTCGTGGATCTTCAACCTGAAGCCCGGCGACGAGGTCACCGTCTCCGGCCCCTTCGGCGAGTTCTTCGCGCGCGAGACGGACGCGGAGATGTGCTTCATCGGGGGCGGCGCGGGGATGGCGCCGATGCGCTCGCACATCTTCGACCAGTTCCATCGCCTGCGCACGAAGCGCAAGGCCACCTACTGGTACGGCGCGAGGAGCCTCAAGGAGGCGTTCTACCAGGACGAGTTCGACGCCATCGCGAAGGCGAACCCCAATTTCCAGTGGCACCTCGCGCTCTCGGAGCCGCTGCTCGAGGACAACTGGAAGGGCTACACCGGCTTCATCCACCAGGTGCTGCACGACGAGTACCTGAAGAACCACCCCGCTCCCGAGGACATCGAGTACTACATGTGCGGGCCGGGGCCCATGACCAAGGCCGTGATCGGCATGTTGCTGGACCTGGGCGTCGAGCGTGAGAACATCATGCTCGACGACTTCGGCAGCTGACGGCGAGGAGACGAGCGATGACCGTGGCCACCGTGATGGACTCCCTGAAGGACAAGGGGCTCGACAAGCTTCACACGATCGCCGCCTCGGCGAGCGTGGCCGAGGCCGTGGAGCTAATGGCATCCAACGAGATCGGCGCCGTCGTCGTGAGCACCGAGGAGGCGCTCATGGCGGGCATCTTCACCGAGCGCGACGTGATGATGCGCGTCGTCCGCCCCGGGCTCGACCCGAAGAAGACGCCGCTGTCGCTCGTCATGACGCGCGACGTCCACTTCGTCTCGCCGGGAACCACGCTGGAGGCCGCGCTCGCCCTCATGTACGTGCACCGCCACCGCCACCTGCTCGTGATCGACGGCCCGCACGTGCACGGCCTCGTCTCGATCCGCGACCTCGCCTACCACCTCATCCGCCACGGGGAGGGCCGCTTCGAGGCCGCCGTGCGCCTCGCCGGCGGGCCGGGCACCTGATTCCGGAAGGACATTCCCCATGGACACCCTGCTTTCCCCGCGCCGCCGCTCGGTCCTGAAGGCCCTCGGCGCCGCCACCCTCCTCGCCGGCTGCGGCGACGTGCCGGGGCTTTCGCGCCGGCCGCTGGCGGCCTTCCAGGGGCCCGCGATGGGCACCATATGGAACGCGAAGATCGCGGGCAGCGTTCCCGAGGCCCTCGCGAGCCGCGGTGCCTCGGCCGTGTCCGCGGCGCTCCAGGGCGTCGTGGACCGCATGTCCACCTACCTGGCCACCTCGGAGCTCTCGCGGTTCAACGCGCAGCCCGCCGGCCGGCCACTCGCCGTCTCGCGCGACGTGCTGGAGGTCTTCGCGCTGGCGCGCGAGGTGAGCGAGGCCACGGGCGGCGCCTTCGACGTGACGGTCGCTCCCGCGGTGGACGCGTGGGGCTTCGGCCCGGCCAAGGCGCACCGCATCCCGCCGCGCGAGGAGATCGCGACCCTCGCCTCCCGCATCGACTGGCGCGCCGTCGCGGTCGACCGGGAAGCGGGCACCCTTGCCAAGTCCCGCGAAGGCGTGCGTGCGGACCTCTCCGGCATCGCGAAGGGATACGGCGTCGACCAGGCGGCGCGCGCGCTGGAGTCGCTCGGCGCAACCGACTACATGGTCGAGGCGGGCGGCGAAGTTCGCGTGCGCGGCCGCAACGCCGAGGGCAACCCGTGGCGAATCGGCATCGAGCGCCCCGACGCGGCGGGGCAGCAGGCGTACCTCGTGGTGCCGCTCGACGGGCTGTCGATGGCCACCTCGGGCGACTACCGCATCTTCTTCGAGCAGGGCGGCCGCCGCTACTCGCACGAGATCGACCCCGCCACGCGCGAGCCCGTGGTCGGCAGCCTCGCCTCCGTGACGGTGGTGGCGAAGGACTGCGCATGGGCCGACGCGATGGCCACCGCGCTCTTCGTGATGGGCGCGGCCCGCGGGCGGGAGTTCGCCACAGAGCGCGGCATCGCGGCGTTCTTCATCGAGCGGGCGGGCGGCGGCAAGCTCGTCGACCGCCGGACGCCGCAGTTCGCGAAGCTGAACGCCGAGCGCGCCAGGGCCTGAGCCATGGACGACGCCGAGACGCTGGTCGCCGTGTTCGTGGTCACGTTCATCTTCATCGCGCTCGCGGTGGGCGCGATGGCCTTCGGCTCGCGGATGACGGGCCGGTGCTTGCGCGGCTCCTGCGGGGGGCCCGTGGCGCACGGGCCGGAGGGCGAGAAGATCTCCTGCGCGGATTGCCCCAACCGCAGGAATTGACCCGGTCAACTGACCGGGTCGACTGACCGGGTCAACGCTTTCGTTTCGCCTTTGCCTTGGCCTTGGGCTGGCTCGCTTCGCGCGCCGCCTCCCCCGCCGCCTCGCCCGCAGCCTCCACCGCGCGACCCATGGCCTCGGCGGCCTCGTTGCCGACTTGGGCCATCATGTTCCAGGCCCACATGGCGGGATTGGGAACCTCCTCGCCCGCTCCGGCCGCGGGCCCCTCGGGCACCCTGCCCTCCTCCATCGCCGCCTTGATGCGCTCTCCGCCCTTCACCATCTGGCGCTGGTACTCGAGGCTCTTGATCGAGAGCTGCAGCATGTTGAGGTTGGCCTTGAGCCAGTGCTCGACCGTCTCCAGCTCGGCGATCTTCTTCTCGAGCTCCTTCGCGTCGAGGACGGGGAACATGAGGCTCTGCAGCGGATAGGCCCCCGGGTTCACCATCTTCTGCCAGAGGTCGAACATGTCCTGCGGGGTGACCGGCTTGGCCATCGGCGTGCCTATCTGTCGTGGTCGGCGATGAACTCGCGGATCTTCGGGTAGATCGTCTCGCGGTACTTGCGGCCGGAGAAGATTCCGTAGTGTCCCACGTCGGGCGCCTCGAAGTGCGCCTTGCGCTTCGCGGGGATGCCTTTGCACAGGCCGTGCGCGGCCTTGGTCTGGCCGGGGCCGGAGATGTCGTCGAGTTCCCCCTCGATGGTGAAGAGCGCCGAGCCCTTGATGGCCTCGGGCCGCACCTTCTCGCCGCGCACCTTGAGGAGCCCGCGGGGCAGCAGGTGCTTGTGGAAGACGCGGTCCACGGTCTCCAGGTAGTACTCCGCCGGCAGGTCCATCACGGCGTTGTACTCGTCGTAGAAGTGGCGGTGCGCCTGCGCGCTCTCGCCGTCGCCGCGGATGAGGTGCTGGTAGTACTGCACGTGCGACTCGAAGTGGCGATCCGGGTTCATCGCGACGAAGCCCGCGAACTGCAGGAACCCCGGGTACACGCGGCGCATGAAGCCGGGATGGCGCATGGGCACGCGCTGGATTACCTTGGCCTCGAACCACGACATCGGCCGGTGCCTGGCGAAGTCGTTCACCGCGGTTGGGCTCGAGCGCGTGTCGATGGGCCCGCCCATCATGGTGAGCGAGCGCGGCGTGGCCTCGCCCGCCGCCGCCATGAGCGAGACGCCGGCGAGCACCGGCACCGTGGGCTGGCACACGGAGACCGCGTGCGCCCCGGGGCCCACGAAGCGCAGGAAGTCGCGCACGTAGTCCACGTAGTCGTCGAAGTGGAAGGGCCCTGCCGAAAGCGGCACCTCCTTCGCGTCGATCCAGTCGGTGATCCACACGTCGTGGTCGGCGAGGAGCGCCTTCACCGTGTCGCGAAGCAGGGTGGCGTAGTGCCCGGAGAGGGGCGCGAAGACGATCACCTTGGGCTGCGCCGGCGCCCCGGCCTTCGCGAAATGCAGCAGGCGGCAGAAGGGCTTCTCCCGCTCGAAGACCTCGGAGACGGCCAGCGGGCGCCCGGCCACCGTCACCCGGTCGATCCCGAACGCGGGGCGGTCGTAGCGCTGCGTGAGGCGCCCCATGAGGTTGAAGGCGGCGGCGACGTTGCGGCTGCCCGGCAGGTAGGAAAGCGGGCTAACCGGGTGGCCGTAGAACTCGTCGGCCGCCTGCGCCAGGAGCCGCCAAGGCTCCAGGGCCGTCCGCTGCCAGTCGTAGAGCTGGTAGAGCACTCTCGCACCTCCGTCGATGCTGCGTTGCGGCGTAGTGTATCGGTTTTCCGTCGGCGGAAAAGTTGATGCGGGGCAAGAATCCGGGGCCGCCCCTGGGGCTCTGGTAAGCTGCCCGCCATGCCGCCCGAAGCCAATCGCAGGAACGGCGACCTGCTGCCCCTCTACCCCGCCCTGGAGCCCCTGCGGGGAGGTGCCCTCGACGTGGGCGACGGGCACCGGCTCTACTGGGAGGAATGCGGCAACCCCGCCGGCGTGCCGGTGGTGTTCCTGCACGGCGGCCCGGGCGCCGGGGCGAGCCCGGTGCACCGGCAATTCTTCGACCCCGGCCATTACCGGATCGTCGTGTTCGACCAGCGCGGCGCCGGCCGCTCCGCCCCGCTCGGCGGCCTCGAGGCCAACACGACGCCCCACCTGGTGGCCGACATCGAGCGGCTGCGGAAGCACCTCGGGGTGGAGCGCTGGATCGTCTTCGGCGGCTCGTGGGGCTCCACGCTGGCGCTCGCCTACGCCGAGAACCACCCGGAGCGGGCCCTCGCGCTCGTGCTGCGCGGGATCTTCCTCGGCCGCCCGTCGGAGATCGACTGGTTCCTGCACGGCATCCGCAACGTATTTCCGGAGCCCTGGCGCGAGTTCGCGGAGTTCATTCCGCCGGGCGAGCGGGGCGACCTGCTTGCCGCCTACCATCGCCGCCTAGTCGACCCCGATCCCGCGGTTCACCTGCCGGCCGCGCGGCGCTGGAGCGTCTACGAGGGCTCCTGCTCGACGCTCGCGCCCAACCTGGCCCTCGTGGCGGATTTCGCCACGGACCGCGTGGCCCTGGGACTCGCGCGCATCGAGGCGCACTACTTCGTGAACCGCCTCTTCCTGCCCGACGATTTCCTGCTGGCGAACGTCGGGCGCATTCGCCACGTTCCCGCGGTCATCGTGCAGGGCCGCTACGACGCGGTGTGCCCCGCGGTCACCGCCGACGACCTGCACCGCGCGTGGCCCGAGGCGGAGTACCACGTGGTGGCGGACGCGGGCCATTCCGCGTTCGAGCCGGGGATCCGGTCGCGCCTCGTCGGGGCGATGGAGAAGTTCAAGTCGATCCGGGGGTGATGCCCGCGCATCTAGTTCGCGACCATCAGGTAAGCCACGTCCGCCGCATAGGCCCCCAGCCGGCGGTGGAGCCTGCCGCGCTGCTCCGGGGTCAGGGTGGCGTCGAGCGCCGCGATCATCGCGAACACGTGCTCGTCGCGCGCCTTCAGCTTCGCGACGTATTCCGGCCGCCGCCACTCGTCGGTTTCGAGGAGGATGCGTTCGAGGCCGGCGATCATCGCCTCGCGCGCGGGCTTCGCGCGGATGAGCCGCAGGGTCTCGGACTGGCGGAAGCGCCGGTCGCCCATCCATTCGTCGGTCACGTCGGGGATGGCCGCCACGCGCGAGCCGACAAGCTCGCGCTGCGGGGCCGAGAGGCGCCCCGTCCAGTCCTCGATGCGCTCGACGTAGCGCTTCGCGCGCACCGCGCGCCGCTCCTGCGGCGTGCCCTTCACGCTCTCCTTGACCGCCTTCGCGTTGTCCTCGGCGAACTTGCGCTCGAGGTATGCCGCCTGCTCCGGATGGACCTGCAGCAGGAAGTCGGCCATGTCGGGGATGGCGCGGCGCATGAGGCGCCGGTAGAGGGCGCGCATCTCGAGGTAGGTGCGGCGCGCGTCCTCCTCGGTGATGCGCGTCGCCGCGCGCGCGGCCGTCTCCTGCAGCAGCCGCTCGTAGGCCGGCAGCTCGCTCGCCCGGTGCCACGCGAGCAGCCGCTCGAACCGCTCCTTCACCCAGTCGCGCTGCCCGTCGTGCAGGTCGAACCAGTCGTCGACCACCCACGTCGCCGCGAACGCGGCGTTGTTGTAGGCCACGCGCGTGACGGACGAGCACGCGGCGAGGACGAGCGCCGCAAGCGCCGCGACGAGCGCGTGGCGGGCGAGGCGGCTCACCAGGGAATGGGCTTCTTGTCGCGGAAGAACTTCCCCGTCGGCCCGGTCGACGGCAGGAGCGCGAGCCACACGGCGGTGTCGGCCCCCTCCTCCACGCCGCGCGGCGCGTCGGGGCCGCCCATGTCCGTCCTCACCCAGCCGGGGCTCATCGAGTTCACCAGGATCCCCTGGCCCTTCGTCTCCGCCGCGAGGGTGGCGGTGAACGCGTTGATGGCGGCCTTCGAGACGCGGTAGGCCGGGCTCCCGGCGCCCATCTGGGAAAGCTGCCCCAGGCCCGAGGAGATGTTCACGATGCGCCCGTAGGCCACGCGCTGCATGAGGGGGACGACCTCGCGGCACAGGCGGACGGCGCCGAAGAGGTTGGTCTCGAAGGTCTCGCGCCAGAGCGCCGTCTTCGTGTCGACGACCGTCGCGTCGGTGGCCTCGGGATAGATTCCGGCGTTGTTCACCAGGATGGCCGGGGCGCCGAACTCGCGCTCCACGAACTCCACGAATCGCCTCACGTTCTTGGTGTCGGTGACGTCGAGCGCGAAGCTCACGGCGAGGTCGCCGGCCTTGAGGCTTGCGCAGGCGCGCTCGCCCTTCGCGGGGTCGCGCGACCCCATGACGACGCGCACGCCTTCCTTCACGAGCTGGCGGGCGATCTCGAGCCCCAGTCCCCGGTTGGCACCGGTGACAATGGCGGTCTTTACGGCGGGCATTTGTCTCCTCTGGGCGACGTTCGGCGGTGGCCGGCTGATATCATACGGGGTCAGGCTCCCCTTCGAAGCACGCCCCATGCCGAAGTTCCTCCGCGCCGTCCGCCTGGACGACTCCGACGACCGCCTCTTCAAGGCCCACGGCGCCGCCCGCGAGGGCGAATGGGTGGTGACCGGCGGCTACGCGGTGTGCGACTTCGCCAATGCCCCCAAGTGCGATCCGCGCTGCTACTGCGAGTCGTCGTTCCTCGCCCTCCAGGGGCGCGCGCGCTGCTCCATCGCCGAGGTGGTCGAGGTGAGCGAGGGGGAACTCGAGGCCCACACCGACGCGCTGGCCTGGTTCCTCGTGAAGGGCTGGGGCGCCCCCTCCTGGGAGGTGGCCCGCCGCGTGGCCGAGGAGGAGGTGCGCCACACCGCGGACGTCTGCGACACCCTTTCCCCCGAAGTCTGGATCACCGTGAAGCGCACGCCTCGCGACGGCGGCGCCGCGGTGGACGAGCAGTACGCCGTCTACGACCGGCTGCTCATCGGTTCCCACAGGCTCTGAGCGCCGCGCCGGGGCCATGCGCCCGGCCGCCGACTCGGGCAAACTCTCCCCACACCGCCTACGGATCCCATAAAAATGACCTACGCCGCCATCACGGGCTGGGGCAAGTGCATGCCTCCGGCCGTCCTCTCGAACGCCGACCTCGCGACCTTCATGGAAACCAGCGACGAGTGGATCCTGTCGCGCACCGGCATCCGCGAGCGCCGCATCTCGCACGTGCCCACGACCGCGCTCGCCCACGTGGCGGCCGCCCGGGCGCTCGCCTGCGCGGGGCTCGACGCGAAGGACGTGGACCTCATCGTGCTGGGCAGCTGCTCCTACGACGAGCAGGTCCCCAACAGCGCCTCCGGCGTGCAGGCGCTCCTCGGCGCGGCCAACGCGGCCGCCATGGACGTGAACACGGCCTGCACGAGCTTCCTCTACGGCCTGTCCTCCGCCAACGCCATGATCCGCACGGGCGTGGTGAGGAACGCCGTCGTGATCGGCGTGGAGGTGATCACGCCCTTCATGGACTGGACCAACCGCAACGTGGCGGTGCTGTTCGGCGACGGCGCCGCGGCCGTCGTCCTGCAGGCCACGGAGGAGAAGACGGGGCTGCTCTCGGAGAAGCTCGGCTGCTACGCCGACGCGCGCCACATCCTGCGCGTGCGCGGCATGGGCGCGGCCTACGCCAACCGCGGCGTTCCCGTGGGCATGACGGGCTGGGACTTCGACGGCCAGGAGATCTTCAAGCGCGCGGTGCACGGCATGACCGAGGCATCGAACGCGGCGCTGCAGCGCGCGGGCCTCGCCATCGGCGACATCGACCTCGTCGTGCCGCACCAGGCCAACCTGCGCATCATCGACTTCGTCGGCAAGCGCATCGGCGCGCCCCACGACCGCGTGATGCTGACCGTGGAGCGCTATGGCAACATGTCCGCGGCCACGGTGCCGGTCGCGCTCGTCGACGCCATCGAGGAAGGCCGCGTGAAGCCCGGCGCGAAGATCCTCACCCCCGCCTTCGGCGGCGGCCTCACCTACTGCGCGCACGTGATCCAGTGGGGCAGCCGCACGACGCCGATCGCGGCTTCCCCCGTCGAGCTGCCGCCCTGCGGGAAGTCGGCGCTCGAGATGGTCCGGGACCTGATGGAGGCGAAGAAGGACTCGGCCAGGTGGGCCGAGGGCCTCGCCGCGCCGCTCGTGGCGTGAGCGGGCCCGTGCTGCGCATCTGGGGGAGGATCTCCTCCGTCAACGTGCAGAAGGTCGTGTGGGCGGCCGACGAGCTGGGCCTCGCCTACGAGCGCCTGGACGCCGGCGGCGCGTTCGGCATCGTGGCGACTCCCGAATACCGGCGCATGAACCCCAACAGCCTCGTCCCGGTGGTCGAGGACGAGGGCTTCGTGCTGTGGGAATCGAACGCCATCGTGCGCTACCTGGCCGCGAAGCATGCGTCCGGCACGCTTTGGCCCGACGATCTGTGCAGGCGGGCGGACATCGACCGCTGGATGGACTGGCAGGCGACGACATTCACGCCGGCCATGCGCGACGCCTTCTGGCAGCTCGTGCGCACGCCGCCGGAGAAGCGCGACGCGGCCGCCATCGAGGCCTCCCGCGCGGCCTCGGAGAAGGCCGCCGCGGTGCTGGAAGCGCACCTCGCGGGCCGCGAATTCGCGGCGGGCGAGGCGTTCTCGCCCGCGGACATCGTCCTGGGGTGCGCCGCGCACCGGTGGCTCAACCTCCCGCTCGCGCGGGAGCCGCGGCCCGGGATGCAACGCTGGTACGCGTCGCTGAAAGCTCGCCCCGGCGCGAAGCAGGTGCTGTCGACGCCCGTGGCGTAGCGGGCGCGCCGGCCGCGCGGCCCCCGGGCGGCGCGACAGCCAGGACGCCAAGGGCCAGCGTGACGGGCACGCTGTAGTTGCCGTGGCTGTAGGCGCAGCTCCCGCG
>JBBIJT010000058.1:0-7339 GCA_037445795.1 Betaproteobacteria bacterium
TCGACAGCCAACGTCCCGGTCTCCTGTGCCGGCACCGCCTGCAGCGGCGTCATTGTCGGTGTTGCGATCAACCCGGCGGTACCTGTCCTTAGCATCCTCCAATTGCCCCCGACTCACACCTTTACCGGCGCCGGGACGCGGAGCTTTACCGTCGACGGCACGCCTACCGCGGCAGGCACGGCGACGATCGAGGTGACGCTGAACGACAAGGGAACCGCCACGACGACCACGCCGCCCAATGTCGGCGACAAGCTGACGGTCAACATCCCGATCGCGAGCGCATCCGACCCGGGCACGCTGGCCTTCAGCCCCCTCTCGGCGACCATCACGGAAGGCGGCGCCGTCCAGACGGTAAACGTCACCCGCACCGGTTCCGGCACGGCCGCGCCGACGGTCACCGTCGGCTACACCTGCGCGGCGCTTCCGTCGGGCTACACCCCGGCCATCACGCCAGCCGCCTCCGACACCCTCACCTGGACCGGCCCCGATGCGACGGCTAAGTCGATCACCATCAACCCGACGACGGTTCCCGCATCCACGGCGGGTTCCGTGACGTGCACCCTCAGCAGCCCGACGGGCGGCGCGACGGCCAGCGCGACGGCCTACGTGCTCACGGTCAACAAGGCGAGCACCGGCGGCGGCGGCACCTGCACGACCACGGCCGACGTCAACGTCGACTTCTCGACCGGCGCCCTGTACCGGGCCAACTTCTCGATGAACGCCCAGAAGACGGGCGCCGTCAAGTTCAAGGCGTCCCGCGGGCTCGTCCAGCAAGACGGCAGCATCATCACGCAGAACAACGTGAAGCTGAGCTACAGCGCGCCCATTCCGGGCGGCACGGCGCCGTCCTACTACCAGGTGAACATCTCCGAGTGCCCGGGCGACTTCACCACGACCCTCGGCCCGAGCTGCGGCCCGTTCAATTTCAGCGGCCCGGCGCGGACGAACTACGCCAGCGTCCTGACCACGGGCTCCAGCAGCTATTGCAAGGGGCTCGATCCGGCCAAGGTCTACTACTACAACATCCGCTACCTGAAGTCCAACAACTCGTCGGGCTGCAGCGTGGGGACGTGCTCCAACTACGTCGACATGACGCCGTTCTAGGGCACCGCTCGTCCAGGCCCGCATACCCCGGTATGCGGGCCTTTTCATTCCGGAGTTCCATGAAGATCCCGCTGCTGCTCCCGCTCCTCGTCGCCAGCGCGACCTCCTGGGCGCAAGTCCCGAAGGACGCGCCGCTCGTCACCAACGGCGCCGTCACCGTCACGGCCGAGGATTTCGAGGCGTTCCTCCTGCGCGCGCCCGAGAAGCACCGGCCCGAGATCCGCGCCAGCTACGAGCGCATCGGCAAGGCCGTCGACCTCGTCTACACCAACCGCATCCTCGCGGAGGAGGCGAAGCGCCAGGGGCTGGACAAGGATCCCCTGATCGAGCTGCGCCGCAAGCAGCTGGACGAGGCCTACCTGGCGCAGCTCTGGGTCGAGAAGTATCGCGAAACCGCCCAGGTGCCCGACCTCACCGCCCGCGCCGAGGAGATCTACCGCCTCAACAAGGACAAGTTCCGCGACCCGGAGCGTGCCGAGGCCAGGCACGTTCTCGTCACCCTCCGCGGCCGCACGCGCGAGGATGCGCTCGCGCGCGCGACCGAGGTCTACAGGAAGGCGATCGCCGGCGAGGACTTCATCGAGCTGGTAAAGCAATATTCCGAGGACCCCAGGGCGCTTCGCGACTACGGTCGCCTGCGTGTCGCGACGGCCGCCGAGCTGGAGAAGCCCTTCGCGGACGCCCTGTTCGCCCTCAAGAAGCCGGGCGACATCGTGGGGCCCATCGAGACGCGCGCCGGGTTCCACATCATCCGCCTCGAGAAGCGCTTCCCCGGTGGCCAGAGGCCGTTCGAAGCGGTGAAGGGCGGCATCATCGAGGAAGAGCGCAACCGGCTCGTGGGCGAGGCGGCCGACCGGCGCATCGACGAGCTCAAGAACAACCAGAACCGGAAGGTGTACGAGAACAACATCAACGCACTGCACAAGGACATGACCCCGGCCGAGCTCGAGGCGGCCCAGATGGAGTCGCTGCTGAGGGGGCCGGCGAAGTAGGCCGCGCACGCAACGTGGCCCCGCGCAGCCACTGGCTCCTCGCCTCCTTCACCCGGCGGGAGATCACGAACCGCTACGCGGGCTCGGCGGCCGGGATGGGCTGGGCCCTGGCCAACCCGCTGGCGCTGCTGGCCGTCTACGGGTTCATCTTCTCCGTCGTGTTCCGCGTGCAGCTCCCGCCCGAGGCGGGGGCCGCGAGCTATACCGCCTTCGTCGCCGTGACGCTGTGGCCGTGGCTCATGTTCTCCGACGGCCTCAACCGGGGAATGGCCGCCATCAACGCGAACGCGGACCTCGTCCGCAAGGTCGCCTTTCCGCACCGGCTGCTGGTCGAGGCTTCCGTCCTCGCGAGCTTCGCCGTGCACGCGGCCGGCTACCTCGCCGTGCTCGTCGTGCTGCGCCTGATGGGCGAGCCCGTGCACCTCGCGGGGCTGCCCTGGGCCCTCGTCCTCCTCGCTCTGCTGGGGCTCGGCACCGTGGGGCTCGCCGCCTTCCTCGCGACGCTGCAGGTGCTCCTGCGCGACATGCAGCAGGTCGTCGGGGTCGTGATGATCGTGCTCTTCTACGCGACGCCCGTGCTCTACCCCGTGAGCCTCGTGCCGGAGCGATACCGGCCGTGGCTGCAGGCCAACCCCCTCACGTGGGTCATGGATCGCCAGCGCGACGTGATGCTGGCCGGGGCCGGGCCATCACTGGTCGATCTCGGCATCGCGCTCGGCGCCGCCGCGATCCTCGCCGCGGGCCTCTGGATCTTCCACCGGGTCTCGCCGTACTTCGAGGATTTCCTGTGAGCGGAGCCGCGCCGGTCGACGCCCCTTCGCTGGCGTCGGCCCTGGACGCCGTGACGGCGTTGCATCGCGCGGGAAGGCTCGACGAGGCCCGCAGCGCCTCCCGCGAGCTGGCGGGGCGCTTCCCCCTCGAGAGCGAACCGCACTTTCGCGAGGGGCTGGTGGAGGCCGAGCTGGGCCGCCTCGAGGCGGCGCGGGACGCCATCGGCCGCGCGCTGGCGATGCGCGAGCTGCCCCACTACCACTACGCGCTGGGCGACGTGCTCGAGCGCATGGGCGATCGCGCCGCGGCCATCGACGCCTGGCGTCGCGCCGTGGCGGGGCAACCCGGCCTCGCTCCGGCCCACGTCCGGCTTGGCATCGCGCACCAGGAGATGGGGGACCTCGCGCAGGCCACTGCCCACTTCGTGCTCGCGGTCCAGGCACGCCCGAGCGATGCCCGCGCGTGGAACAACCTTTCGGCCGTGCTCCTGGCCCAGGGAAGCGCCCGCGAGGCGGAATCGGCGGCGAAGCGCGCCCTCGAGATCGACGCCGGTCATGCATCCGCGGCGCTCAACCTGGGGCGCGCGCTCGCGCAGCAGCGCAACGATGCGGACGCCCTGCCCGCGCTCGAAAGGTCCGTCGCCCTGGACCCCGCGAACGCGCTCGCCTGGGAGCAGCTCGGGATGTGCCGCGCCCGCGGCGGAGCGCTGCTCGCGGCGCGCGAGGCCTTCGAACGGGCCACCGCCGCCAACCCGGGGCTCGGGGCCGCGTGGGCGAAGCTCGCCGGCGTCCATGTCCACCTGGGCCAGCGGGCCGAGGCCGTCGAGGCGTACCGGCGCGCGGAGTCGCTCCTTCCCCGCGAAGCCGCGCAGCTGGGCAGCGACCGCCTCTTCGCGATGCAGTACGACGGCGTCGCCGATCGGCGCGAGGTGTTCGAAGCCCACCGCGAATGGGCGGCCCGATACGCTTCGGCGCCACGGCGGCGCGACTTCGCCAACTCGCGCGACCCCGGGCGCCGCCTTCGGCTGGCCTACGTCTCGCCCCGCTTTCACCGATCGTCGGCCGGCTTCCTCATCGTGCCGGTGATCGAGCGCCACGACACGGCCGCGTTCGAGGTGCACTGCTACGCCAACCAGGACATCGACGATGCCTTCTCGGAGCGCATCCGCGCGTCGGGGGCCCGGTGGACCGACACCCGCGGCCTGGGCGACGAGCAACTCGCCGAACGCATGCGCGCCGACGGCATCGACATCGCCATCGACCTGGCGGGCCACACGCCTGGCCACCGCCTGACGATGTTCGCCCTCGGCCCGGCTCCCGTGACGGGCACGTGGCTCGACTACTTCAACACCACGGGCATGGAGCAGGTGGACTTCCTCGTCACCGACGCGATCCATTCCCCGCCGGAGGACGCGCAGCCCTTCACGGAACGCCTCGTACGCCTGCCGCATTGCCGCTACTGCTGGGAGGCGGCCCCCTATGCGCCGGAGGTGCTGCCACCCCCCATCGCGCGCAGCGGCGGCGCGCCGGTCTTCGCCTCGTTCAATCGCATGGCGAAGGTCTCGCCCGCGACGCTGGATGCGTGGTGCGAACTGCTTCGCCGGGTGCCTGCCGCCCGGCTCGTGCTCAAGAACTCCTCGGTGGGCCGCGCGGACGAGCGCGCCTGGTTCGCGAAGTGGTTCGCGGAGCGCGGCGTCGATCCGGCCCGGATCGAGTGGCGAGGCGAGTCGGGCCACGAGGCGATGTTCGCGGAATACCGCGACGTCGACATCGTGCTCGACACCTTCCCGTACAACGGCGGCCTCACCACGATAGAGGCGCTCTGGATGGGCAGGCCGGTCGTGACCGTGGCGGGCGACACGCTCATCTCGCGCCAGTCGAAGGCCATCCTCCACGCGGCGGGGCTGGGGGAACTCTGCGCGGCCGATGCCGGCGGCTTCGTCCGCGTCGCGCATGGGCTCGCGTCGGACCCCGCCGGGCTCGCGCGGCTCTCGGCCGGCCTTCGCGATCGCCTGCGCGCGAGCCCGTTGCTCGATCACGCCGGATTCACGCGCGACCTGGAGTCGCTCCTGCGCGACGAGTGGCGGCGCTGGTGCGGGCGCGGGGAGTGAGCGGTGGATGAGGCTCGCCTGGCGGCCGCGCGCGCGCTGCATCGCGAGGGGCAGCCGGCGAAGGCGCTCGAGGCCTACCGCGATCTCCTCGAGCTCGAGCCCGGCCGCGGCGACGTGTGGTACCTGCGCTCCCTGGCGGAACAGGCGCTGGGCCGGCCTGACGAATCGCGCGCGAGCGCCGACCGCGCGCTCGCCATCGAGCCGGACCATCCGCACTTCCTGCTGCACTCGGGGCATCTCGCGCACGATGCCGGCGACCTCGAGCGGGCGGCGCGCGAGCTGGCGCGCGTCGCGGAGCTCCGGCCCGAGTGGGCGCCGGCGTGGGCGAGCCTCGGTGCCGTGCACCTGGATGCCGAGCGCGCCGACGACGCCGTCGCGTGCCTCGAGCGCGCCGCCGCGCTCGACCCGAATCGAGCCAAGGCGTGGAACAACCTCGGCTTCGCGCTCCTCGGGCTCGACCGGCGGGACGAGGCCCGGTCCGCCTTCGAGCGGGCGCTTTCGCTCGAGCCGGGATTCGCGCTCGCGCGCCTGAACCTGGCGCGCGCCCTCGAGGCGGGCGGCGACGCCCCGGGAGCGCTCGCCCAGGCCGACGAGGCCCGCCGGCTCGCGCCCCGCAACCCGGAAGCGCACCTCATGGCGGGCGACCTCTGCCGCAAGCGCCGCGACGCCGCGGGCGCGCTCGAGCGATACCAGAGCGCCGTCGCCGCGAATCCGGCCCTGCCTCGGGCGCGCAATGCGCTGGCCGAAATGCTGTGGGAAGCGGGCGCGATCGACGCGGCGCGCCGGGAGTTCGAGGCCAACCGGCGCGACCACCCCGGCGACCTCAAGGCGGCCCTCGGCTCGGCGCTGCTGCTGCCGGCGGTTTATGCGGGCAAGGACGACCTCGCCCGCTGCCGCGAAAGCTACCGGCAGGGCCTGCACGACCTCCAGGAGCGATCCGGCGATTTCTCGTGGAAACGGGCCCAGGACGCGCTCGCGGACATGCGGTGGACGAACTTCTACCTGGCCTACCAGGGGCGCAACGACCGCGAGCTGCAGTCCCTCTACGGCGATTTCATCCGCGGCCTCCTGCGGCGGGCCGCACCCGGATTCGTCGAAGGTCCGGCGCGCCGGGTGCGGGAAGGCGCCCGCCTGCGCGTGGGCTTCCTCAGCCACTTCTTCTTCAACTGCACCGCCGGCCGCTATTTCGCGAGCTGGGTCCGCGGCCTCGACGCGTCGCGCTTCGAGACCTTCGTGTACTACACGAACCCGCTGGTGGCCGACGACACGCGGGCGATCGCGGCCTCGGCGGCGCACTTCCGCCACGTGGCCTCGCGCACCGTGCACGACATCGCGAGGCAGGTGCTGGCGGACGAGCTCGACATCCTTGTCTATCCCGAGCTCGGCATGCACGCGGACAGCTTCGCGCTGGGTTCGCTGCGGCTCGCGCCCGTGCAGTGCGCGGGCTGGGGGCATCCCACCACGACGGGACTGCCCTCCATCGACTGGTTCCTGTCGTGCGAATCGATGGAGCCCGAGGCGGCGCAGGCCTGCTACCGCGAGCGGCTGGCCCTCCTGCCGGGCCTGGGGACGAACTACGCGCGGCCCGCGGGCGAGACGGGCGGGGAGCGCGCGGACTTCAGCCTCCCGGCGGACCGGCACCTCTACCTCGTGCCGCAATCCGTGTTCAAGATCCACCCGGACAACGACGGGCTCATCGCCGACGTCCTCGCGGCCGACCCCGCCGGAATCGCGGTCTTCTTCGCCGCGGGCGCCCCGGCGCACGTGGAGGCGTTCGCGAAGCGCATCGCTCCCGCGCTCGCCGTGCGCGGCCTCTCGGTCGAGCGTAACCTCCTGTTCCTGCCGTTCCTCACGCACGGCGAGTACCTTCGCGTGAACAGGCTCTGCGACGTCATGCTCGACACGCTGCACTGGTCGGGGGGCAACACCTCGCTCGACGCGATCGCGATGGGGCTGCCGGTGGTCACGTTGCCCGGCGGCCTCATGCGGGGACGCCAGAGCGCGGGGATGCTGCGAATCCTCGGGCTCGAGGAGCTCGTCGCCCGGGATGAATCCGATTACGTGCGCATCGCGGTGGGCGTGGCCTCGGACCGCGACCGCCGCGAGTCGATTTCGCGTCGCATGGGCGAGGGCTCGGTGGCGCTCTTCGACCAGCAAGGGCCGGTGGAGGCGTTCGCCGATTTCCTCGAGGCGGCGGCCCGCGGCGCCGGAGAGCAGGGGTGAGCGCCGGGCCGGGAAGCGTGCCGGATCCCGCCGTCGAGCGCTGCCGGCGGGCACTGGCGCTCTCGCCCGAGGATGCGCGGCTGCACGAGGAACTCGGCATCGCGCTGTTCGAGGCCGGCCGCCTGCCGGAAGCGGCCCA
>JBBIJT010000058.1:7439-20292 GCA_037445795.1 Betaproteobacteria bacterium
AAGGCCGTCGCGCAGGCGATCCTCGCGCTTCGCCCCGACGACCTGCAGGCCTCGCTCATGACGAACCTCGCGCTGGCGCCGGTGCCGGAATCGGCGGCGGCCGTTCGCGAGGCGCGCGAGGCATTCGCCAGCGGCCTTGCGCGGCTCGAGTCCGGCATCGAAAGGTTCGCCCGCGACCGGGAGCAGGTCCTCGGGCTGCAGTGGGAGAACTTCCTGCTCGCCTACCAGGGCTTCGACGACCGGGCGCTGCAGGAGCGGTATGGCGGGTTCATTTCCGCTCTCCTCGGCCGTGCCGCGCCGGAGCTCGTGGCGCCGCGCCCGCGCCGCGCACTCGGGCCCGGCGAGCGGCTGCGCGTGGGCTTCCTGTCGAGCTTCCTCCATGACTGCACGGTCGGGAAGTATTTCCGCAGCTGGATCACCGGCCTGGACCCGGAGCGCTTCGAGGTGTTCGCCTACCACACGGGCTTCGGGCGGGACGCTCTCACGGAGGGCATCGCGCGCTCCGGCGCGCAATTCCGGCACGCGTACGAGCCGGCGCCGTCCGTGGCGGGCAAGGTGCTGGCCGACCGGCTCGACGTTCTCGTCTTCCCGGACGTGGGCATGGAAACGACGACCAACCTGCTGGCGGCCATGCGGCTCGCGCCCATCCAGTGCGCGGGGTGGGGGCACCCCGTCACCACCGGCCTGCCGTCGATCCAGTACTACCTCTCCTGCCGCGAGATGGAGCCGGAGGGCGCCGAGGGCCACTACACCGAGCGGCTCGTGCCGCTTCCGGGAATCGGCGTGCGGTACGACCGGCCGCCGGTCCCCGGCGATGCCACCCGCGAGCGCTTCGGCCTGCCGCCATCGGGGCACCTCTACCTGTGCCCGCAGTCCGCCTTCAAGATCCACCCGGACAACGACGCGCTCTTCGCACGCGTGCTCGCCGCGGACCCGGAGGGCAGCCTCGTCCTCTTCAACGACTTCGACCGGCCGCTGACGGGCCACCTGCGGGCGCGGCTGGATGCGGCGCTCGGCGCGCGGGGCGTCGACAGGGCGCGCGCCATATTCGTCGAGCGCGTCGGCCACGAGGACTACCTTCGCCTGAACACGGTCTGCGACGTGCTGCTGGACACGTTGCATTGGTCCGGCGGCAACACGTCGCTGGACGCGATCGCGGCCGGGCTGCCGATGGTCACGCTTCCCGGCGCGCTGATGCGCGGCCGCCAGAGCCTCGCCATGCTGCGGATCATGGGGCTCGGGGAACTCGTCGCGACCGACGACGAGGACTACGTCCGCCTGGCCGTCCGGCTTGCCTCGGACCGCGAGTGGCGGGCGCAGGTTGTCCGGCGCATGGGCGAGGCGTCGGGCAGGCTCTTCGGGCAGGAGGCGCCGGTCGCCGCCCTCGAGGAGTTCCTGGAAGGGCTGGGGCGCCCCTAGGAGCGGCATGGACGTCTCGCTGTGGGCCCTGCTCGTCTCGAGCTTCGTTTCCTCCACGGTGCTGCCGGGAAACTCCGAGATCGTCCTCGTGGCCGTCCTGAAGGCCGGGGGCGCCAACCCGCTGGCCGCGGTCGCGGTCGCGACCCTGGGCAATACCCTCGGCGGGCTCACCACGTACGGGATCGGCCGCCTGCTCCCGTCTCGCCTGCCGGAAGGCAGGGCCGTGGAGCGGGTGCGCCGCTACGGTGCCGCAGCGCTGCTCCTGTCGTGGCTGCCCTTCGTCGGCGACGCCCTGTGTGCGGCGGCGGGCTGGCTTCGCCTCAACTGGATCGCCTGCACGATCGCCATGGCCGCGGGCAAGGCCGCACGCTACGCCGCCATCGCGCAGGCGATTGCCCTCCTCTAGATCCCTCGCCGGGATCAATGCTGCATTGCGGTAAAATCGCTATTCCCCCCTCCGCGCCCAGGGCCCGCACCCCCCGATGACCGCCCGCCTTCGCGAGATTCCCTACAACTACACCTCCTTCTCCGACCGGGAGATCGTGATCCGCCTGCTCGGGCGCGAGGCGTGGGACGTGCTCGACGAGCTGCGCGCGCAGCGTCGCACAGGCCGCTCGGCGCGCATGCTCTACGAGGTCCTGGGCGACATCTGGGTGGTCAAGCGCAACCCCTACCTCCAGGACGACCTCCTCGACAACCCGAAGCGCCACGACCTGCTGGTGGAGGCCATGCGCCATCGCCTCGGGGAAGTGGAGAACCGGCGCCAGGCAGACGCCTCCGACCCGGAGCGCAGCCAGCGCGTCGAGAAGCTGCTCGCCGCGGCCCACCGCGCCGTGGACGAGTTCGAGCGGGAGTTCGACGAGACGCGCAGGCTGCGCCGCCAGGTGCTGCGCCGGCTTTCCGGCGTCACGCGCCGCGACAACGTGGCATTCGACGGCCTCGCGCGCGTCTCGCACGTCACCGACGCGACCGACTGGCGCGTGGAGTACCCGTTCGTGGTCGTCTCGCCCGACACCGAGGCCGAGTGCGCGCCCATCGTGAAGGCGCTGGTCGAGCTGGGGCTCACGATCATCCCCCGCGGCGGCGGCACGGGCTACACCGGCGGCGCCATTCCGCTGGAGCGCCTCTCGGCCGTCGTGAACACGGAGAAGCTCGACTGGCTGGGCGAGGTGGGCACGCAGCCGCTTCCGGGCGTGGCCGCGCCCGTCGACGTGATCCGAGTGGGCGCCGGCGCCGTGACGCGCCGCGTCATGGAGGCGGCCGAGCGCGCCGGGCTCGTCTTCGCCGTCGACCCCACCTCGGCGGATGCCTCCTGCATCGGCGGCAACATCGCCATGAACGCGGGGGGCAAGAAGGCCGTCCTGTGGGGCACGGCCGTGGACAACCTCGCCTCCTGGCGCATGGTGACGCCCGAGGCGGACTGGATCGAGGTCGAGCGCCTCGACCACAACCTGGGCAAGATCCACGACGTGGCGCTCGCCCGCTTCCGCATCCGCCGCCTCGAGGCCAACGGGAAGGCCGTGAAGTCCGAGGAGATCCTCGAGATCGAGGGCCGGCGCTTCCGCCGGCAGGGCCTCGGCAAGGACGTCACCGACAAGGTGCTGGGGGGGCTCCCGGGCGTGCAGAAGGAGGGCTGCGACGGGATCATCACCTCCGCCACCTTCATCCTGCACCGCATGCCCTCGCACACGCGCACCGTGTGCCTGGAGTTCTTCGGCGACGTGGCGAAGGCCGTGCCCGCCATCGTCGAGATCACGAAGCGCGTCGACGGCCGCGGCGGCGTCGCGCTCGCGGGCCTCGAGCACCTCGACGAGCGCTACGTGAAGGCCGTGGGCTACGCGACCAAGGCCAAGGCGCACGGCCGGCCGCGCATGGTGCTCATCGGCGACCTCGTGGGCGACGACGAGAACGCGGTGGCGCAGGCGGCCTCCGAGGTCGTGCGCATCGCGAACGTCCGCGGCGGCGAGGGGTTCATCGCCTCCACGCCCGAGGCGCGCAAGCGCTTCTGGATGGAGCGATCGCGCACCGCGGCCATCGCCAAGCACACCAACGCCTTCAAGCTGAACGAGGACGTGGTGATCCCGCTCGAGCGGCTGGCGGACTACACCAACCGCGTCGAGCGCCTGAACGTCGAGTACTCGATCGCGAACAAGCTGAAGCTCGTGGCGGCCCTGGAGGAGCTCCTCGCCGGGGATCTCCCGGTCGAGACCGATGGCGAGGCCTTCGCCCGCGAGGACGTCCTGGGCGACCGGCCGGCCCAGGCGCTCGACCTCGTCCGGTTCGTGAAGTCGCGCTGGTCGTACCTGCTGCGGAACCTCGACCGCCGGCTGGGCGAGGTGCGCGCCGACCTGGGCCCGCTCGGGCTCGCCCCCGTCCTGGTCGCGGCCCCCGACGAGCGCACGCTCTTCTCGCTCGTCCAGCAGCACGAGCTGCGCGTCTCCTGGAAGCGGGAGCTTCGCGACCCCCTGCGGCAGATCTTCGCCGGCCGCGCCTTCGAGCCCGTCATGGCTGCGGTCCAGGCGGTCCATGCCGAGGTGCTTCGCGGCCGCGTGTTCATCGCGATGCACATGCACGCCGGCGACGGCAACGTGCACACCAACATCCCGGTCAACTCGGACGACTACGCGATGCTGCGCACCGCCAACGAGGCGGTGGCGCACGTGATGCGCGCCGCGAGGGAGCTGGGCGGCGTGGTGTCGGGCGAGCACGGCATCGGCATCACGAAGCTCGAGTTCCTCGACCGGGGCGAGGTCGAGGCGTTCGCGGCCTGGAAGGCGAAGGTCGACCCCGAGGGCCGCTTCAACCGCGGCAAGCTCCTGCCCGGCGCCAACCTGTCGAACGCCTACACCCCGTCCTTCGCCCTCATCGGCCACGAGTCGATCATCCTCGAGAGGAGCGACATCGGGGCCATCGCGGACTCGGTGAAGGACTGCCTGCGCTGCGGCAAGTGCAAGCCGGTCTGCTCCACCCACGTGCCGCGCGCCAATCTCCTCTACAGCCCGCGCAACAAGATCCTCGGGCTGTCGCTGCTCACCGAGGCTTTCCTCTACGAGGAGCAGACGCGCCGGGGCGTGAGCCTCCGGCACTTCGACGAGTTCGGCGACGTCGCCGACCACTGCACCGTGTGCCACAAGTGCGAGGCGCCGTGCCCGGTGGACATCGACTTCGGCGACGTCTCCATCGCGATGCGAGGCCTCCTCGCCAAGCTGGGCAAGAAGCGTTTCAACCCCGGCTCGGCGCTCTCGATGGCCTACCTCAATGCCACGGATCCCGCGACCATCAAGGTGCTCAAGACCCTGATGCTCGACTGGGGCTACAAGGCGCAGCGCCTGGCCCACGGCCTGGCGCGGCGCTTCCTCGTGACGCGCGGCCAGACGCGGCGCCCGCCGGCGACGGTGGGCAAGCCCGCGCTCAAGGCGCAGGTCGTCCACTTCATCAACAAGCCCATGCCGGGCAACCTGCCGAAGAAGACGGCGAGGGCGCTGCTGGACATCGAGGACCCGACGTTCGTGCCCGTCATCCGCGACCCCGCGAAGGTCACGGAGGATTCCGACGCGGTGTTCTACTTCCCCGGTTGCGGGTCCGAGCGGCTCTTCGGTCAGGTGGGGCTCGCCACCCAGGCGCTCCTCTACCACGTGGGCGCGCAGTGCGTCCTGCCGCCCGGCTACCTCTGCTGCGGCTATCCCCAGACCGCGAGCGGGCAGGCGGCCAAGGGCGAGGAGATCACGCTGAGGAACCGCGTGCTGTTCCACCGCGTCGCCAACACGCTCAACTACCTCGACATCAGGACGGTCGTGGTCTCCTGCGGCACGTGCATGGACGCGCTCATGGAATACGAGTTCGACCGCATCTTCCCGGGATGCCGCCTGCTCGACATCCACGAGTACCTGCTGGAGAAGGGCGTGAAGCTGGACGGGGTGGCGGGCGTGCGCTACATGTACCACGATCCCTGCCACTCGCCGATGAAGACCCACAAGCCGATGCGCGTGGTGAACGAGCTCATGGGCGCGCCCGTCGCGCTCAACGACCGGTGCTGCGGCGAGTCGGGCACGCTCGCGGTCTCCCGCCCGGACATCTCCACGCAGGTGCGCTTCCGCAAGGAGGAGGAGATGGTGAAGGGGGCGCGGGCGGCGCGCGCCGACGGCTTCGCCGGCGAGGTGAAGATCCTCACGTCCTGCCCCTCGTGCCTGCAGGGCCTTTCCCGGTTCGACAACGACGCCGGCACGAGCGCGGACTACATCGTGGTCGAAATGGCCCGCCACCTGCTGGGCAGCCGCTGGCTGCCGGAGTTCGTCGAGCGCGCCAACCACGGCGGCATCGAGAGGGTCCTGCTGTGACGGCCCCGGCCCCGGAATGTGACCTGTGCCATGGCGCGGGGGGCACGCTCCTCTGGCAGAATGACCTCTGCCGGGTCGTGGCCGTGGACGAGCCCGGGCTCCCGGGCTTCGTCCGGGTGGTGCTGAACCGCCACGTGCGAGAGATGACCGACCTCCCGTCCGCCGACCGCGAGCGCCTCATGGCCGTGGTCTTCGCGGTGGAGTCCCACGTGAGGCGGTCGCTGGAGCCCGACAAGATGAACCTCGCGAGCCTTGGCAACCTCACCCCGCACGTGCACTGGCACGTGATCCCGCGCTGGCGGGGCGACCGCCACTTCCCGGGCCCGGTATGGGCCGCCGCGAGGCACCAGGACCCCGTCCCGGCCGCGCGGGCGCAGGCGGCGGCGCGCATGGCCGCGTCGCTTCCCGCGGCCCTCTCGTCGCTGGAGGGGTAGGTTCAACGATGGCCGCGAACCCTCCCAAGACCCCTGCCGGCGTCCCCTTTGCCGACGCGAAGGGCTGCAAGGAGTGGCTGTCGGGGCTGCCCCTCACCAACATCCCGCAGGCGCAGCAGATCGTCCTGGAGGCGCTGCGCGCGGGCAATCGCGGCGAGCCCGGCAGCCTCGAGCGGCTGAAGTGCCTCGAGCTCATGCGCGACAAGGTCGCGTTCCTGCAGGGCGAGCAGCGCTCGCGCTATTTCGGCAAGACCCTGCCGCTGTCGCCCAACGACCACGCGGCCTGGTCGACGGGCCGCTCCCTCCTCGAGGAGATGGAGGCCGGCTACCGCCAGTGCCTCACGACGGCGGAGATCGAGAAGGGCGAGATCGCCCGGCACTCCGCCCTCATGATGCAGAGGATCGTGCGCTACCTGGGCGCGCAGATGCTCTTCCACGCGATGGTCTACCGCCGCTTCGACCCTGCGCTGTGGCTGCGTCTGCACGACCTCTTCGCCACCGCGGAGCGCGACGGCGTCGCCGACGAGCGCGTGAAGGACAGCCTCGAGAGCGAGGACGGCGTCTCGACCGTCCACGAGGCCTATGTCCACGTGGTGCTCACGCAGGCCGCCTACCTGTCGGAGATGACGGCCCCGCAGATGGACCTGCTGGCGGCGCTCCTGCGGATGTGGGCGCGCAAGGTCCGGATCTTCGTCGATCCCCCCTCGGCCGGCGAGGCGGGCTCCGCCTTCCCCCTGGCCGTGGATCTCGCCAAACCCATCGGCGCGCGGCCCCTGCATGCCGACGCGCGCCTGCCCACCCAGCGCGTGCTCGACGTCGAGGCGCTCTCGAAGAGCATCCGGCGGCGCCTTCGCGGGCTGCAGGCCGGCGAGGAGCCGGCGAGCCTGGGGCTGCCGGCCGAGGCGGGCGCGATCGACACGCTGGCGCAGCTCGGCCGCCTGCACCGCCTGTGGTGCGAGGGCGCGCCGCCGCGGCCTCCTGCCAAGGTGCCGGAGGAGAAGTCCGCCTCCCTCGCCTTCGGCCTGCCCGAGATCCACTTCTTCGTGACCGGCGGCGCGGCCTTCGAGCAGCCGGACAAGGAGCGCGAGCTCTCGAGGCAGGAGAAGGACGACCTCGCGACCTTCGGCCGGATCACCGAGCGCACCCAGCAGCTGCGCATCGCGGACTACAACTTCACCCTCGAGAGCTGGGGCGTGGTGGACGAGATGATGGGCGCCTGGCGCCTGCAGCGGCCGCCCACCGCCTCCAAGGGCGTGGCCATCGGGCGGGTCCTCGCGATGCGCCTGGGCGACGCGGCCCCGTTCTTCCTGGGCATGGTGCAGGCGCTCGTGCAGGAGACCGACGGCCGCATCGTGATCACCGTGGGGCTTTTTCCCGGCAAGCCCGAGCCCATCGCGGTTCGCGCCGCCGATTCGCGCAACCGCCAGGTCTCGCAGTGGGCGCAGGGCTTCCGCCTGCCGGCGCTCGAGCGCCTGGGCGTCCCGGAGTCCCTCGTGGTCCCGTCGGGCATCGCTTCCCGGGGCCGCGGGGTCGAGGTCTGGGCCAAGGAAGCGAAGGAGTCGACGGTCTACGAGGTGCTCGAGCGCGGCAGCGACTTCGACCGCGTCACCGTGTTCTAGGCGGCACCACGAGCCGCGCGGGAGGCAGCCCCTGCCTCCGGCGCCCGTGCATCATCGAGAAGGCCGTCTCCAGGTTGCGCGTGAAGCGCGGCGTGTCGAAGAGCGGCTGGGTGTCCCGGTTGGCGGCGAGCTTCGCGCGGACGGCGGCGAGCTTCTCCGGGGAGGTGGCGAGATCCAGGGCCATCGCCTCGTAGGCCTCCTGCGTCGTCGCGACGAGCTCGGGAAGCCCCACCGCGCCCAGCAGGCTCGCCGCCACGCGCGACGCGAACGTCCCGCCCATCACCGTCACCAGCGGCAGGCCCGCCCAGAGCGCGTCGCTCGCGGTCGTGTGGGCGTTGTACTCGAACGTGTCGAGGAAGAGGTCGGCCAGCCGGTGCCGCGCGAGGTGCTCCGCGGGGTCGACGACCCCCGCGAACACCAGGCGCCCGGGCGAGATGCCGCGCGCCTGCGCGGCCCGGCGCAGGTTGTCCTGCGCGGTTCGCGACGTGCCGAGCAGCCACAGGACGCTGCCCGGTACCCGGCCCAGCAGCCTCATCCAGGTCTCGAACGCGTCGGGCGTGATCTTGTAGCTGTTGTTGAAGCAGCAGAACACGAAGCCCGGCTCCGGCAGCCCCTCGTCCGCGCGCGAGGGCGCGTGCTCCGAAATCCTGCGGCCCGAGTCGTTGGGCTGGTAGCAGTCCGGCAGCAGGACGAGCTTCTCCGCGTAGAAGGGCTCGTGCCCGTCGGGAACGACGACCGCGTCCGCGACGACGTAGTCCATGTAGCTCGCGCCGAGGGTGCCGGGGTAGCCGAGGAAGCTCGCCTGCACGGGCGCCGGCCGCCGCGCGAAGACCCCGGTGCGGGCGCCGGCGGTGTGCCCCTTCAGGTCGACGGCGATGTCGAGCTCCAGCTCGCGCGCGAGCGACGCGATGCGCGCGTCGCTCCACTGCGCGGCGTCCACGAAGCGCTCGACGCCGGCCCTGATGCGTGAGCGCCACGCATCCTCCCTCTCGGGACCGAAGGAGACCGCCGTGACCTCGAACGCGGAGCGGTCGTGGCGCTCGAGGACGCCCGCCATCAGGTGCGCCGTGGCGTGGTCGTGGAAGTCGGCCGAGAAGTAGCCGACGCGGATGCGGTCGTGGGCATAGGCCTCGCCGCGCCACAGCGGCGAGGCGCTGGCCGGGTACCGGTCCTCGACCCAGGCGCGGGCCGACTCGAGCTGCGCCTTCGGCGAGGCGGGAATGGCGAGGAACGCGAAGGGCGGGCAGGCCTTCCGCCCGGCGAGCGTCGCTTCGACGAGCCTCGCGCAGTCGGCTCCATAATCCTCCCATTCGCACAGGTGCATGCGGAGGTGAAGGCGAAGCCCCGGCGCGTAGGGAAGGTCCGGCGAGAGGGCGAGGGCCCGTTCGAGGCTCGGGAGGGCTTCCTCGCGCCTGAAGAGCTCCCCCAGGGCCAGCGCCCTGGCGAAGTGGGCGTCGGCCTCGCCTTCGTCGCGGGCGATCAGCGCGTCGGCACAGGCCAAGGTCTCGTCGTACCGGCGCAGGGCGAGGAGAGCGGCCATCCGGCTGCGGAGCGCCAGCGCGTGGGCCGGGCTCGCCGCGAGGGCCCGCTCGCAGCTGGCGAGCGCTTCGTCGTGGCGCTCCTGGCGCACCAGCAGGTTGGCGCGGTTGGCGTGGGCATCGGCGCCGGCGGGATCGAGCGTGGCCGCCTGGTCGAAGCTCGCCAGCGCCTCGTCCATCCGGCCCGCCTCGAGGAGCGCGGCCCCGCGGCCGTTGAACGCCACCGCGTTGCCGGGGGCGAGGGCGACCGCCTGGTCGAAGCACGCGATCGCCTCGCTCGCGCGCCCCAGCAGCCGCAGCGCCTCGCCGCGGTTGGCGAGCGCGTCCGCGTAACGGGGCTCGAGGGCCAGTGCCGCGTCGTACCCGGCGAGCGCCTCGTCGAGCCGGCCGAGCTGCTGCAGGGCGATGGCGCGGTTGTAGAGGAGGGTGGCCCCCGGCGGCCCGAGCCCCACGGCGCGCTCGTAGCGCTCGAGCGCCTCCTGCGGCCGGCCGAGCGAGACGAGCGCATTGCCCGCGTTGTTGAGGGCCTCGGCGTAGTCGGGCTTGAGGGCCGTCGCGCGGTCGAACGCCGCCAGCGCCTCGTCGAGCCTTCGCAGGGCCAGGAGGACGGCGCCGAGGTTGTTGTGGACGACCGCGTTGCGGCCGTCGCGGCCGACGGATTCGCCGATGAGACGCGCGGCCGCCGTGGCGTCCCCGCGCTGGAAATGCGCGAGGCCGAGCAGGTGCAGCGCGCCCGCGTGGCCAGGGTCCGCGCGCAGCAGGCCGCGATAGGTCGCCTCGGCCTCCGCGAGCCTGCCCTGCTGGTGGAGGGCGATGGCGGCCGCGAACGCGTCGCCGGCCGAGGGGGGATTACGCGCGGGCACGACGCTCGAAGGCGTCGAGGAGAGGCTTGGCCGCGTTCTCCCCCGTCTGCTGCGCGATCTCGACGATACAGGTGGGGCTCGTCACGTTCACCTCCGTGAGGAAGTCCCCGATCACGTCGAGGCCCGCGAGGACGATGCCGGCCCTGGCGAGCTCCGCGCCCACCGCCTCGCCGATCTCGCGGTCGCGGGCCGAGAGCGGCTGCGCCACCCCCGTGCCGCCCGCGGCGAGGTTGCCGCGCGTCTCGCCGGACTTCGGGATGCGCGCGAGGCAGTACGGGAAGGGCCGGCCCTCGATCACCAGCACCCGCTTGTCGCCCTTCGCGATCTCGGGGACGTAGCGCTGCGCCATGATCGTGCGCTCGGCGTCGCCCGCCATCGTCTCGACGATCACGTTGCGGTTGGGGTCGTCGTGGCGCACGCGGAAGATCATCGTGCCGCCCATGCCGTCGAGCTTCTTGAGGATCACGTCGGCGTGCCGGTCCACGAACGCGTGGATGCGCGCGGGCTGCCGCGAAACGAGCGTCGGGGGCGTGAACTGCGCGAAGCGCAGGATCGAGAGCTTCTCGTTCCAGTCGCGCAGCGCCCGCGGGGCGTTCACCACGCGGGCCCCCTCGGCCTCGGCGCGCTCGAGGAGGATCGTCGCGTAGTAGTACTCCTGGTCGAAGGGGGGGTCCTTGCGCATCGCGACGAGGTCGAAGAAGGCGAGGGGCACCTCCTCCGCCTCGGAGGTCCGGTACCAGTCGGCGTCGTCCTCGTCCACGGCGAGCGGCGTGGCGCGGCAGGCGACCGCGCCGTCCTGCACGAAGAGGTCGGCCATGCCGATGGCGTAGACCTCGTGGCCGCGCCGCGAGGCCTCGCGCATCATGGCGATGGAGGAGTCCTTCCTCGGCTTGAGGGTCTCGAGCGGATCGAGGACGAAGGCGAGCTTCATGCGGTGGCCGCAGCCGCGGCGGCCTCTTCGTCGGCGCGCTCCGCCATTTCCTCGATCTCCACCGCGGCCGCGAGGTTGGCGAGCCGCGCCACCACGCCGTAGGTGTAGAAGCGGTTGGGCGGGTCGCCCGGCGCGCCGGCGCAGTCGGGGGAGTGGCAATCGGTCTCGAAGGCGAGCGGGCGGAACTCCATGCCGGGGGAGTTGAGGTTCTCGTCCTTGCCGCGCGCGTTGTGCACGCGGTAGAAGCCGCCCACGACGAACTGGTCGATCATGTAGACCACGGGCTCGGCCACCGCGCCGTCCACGTCCTCGAAGGTGTAGACGCCTTCCTGGATGATCACTTGCGTGACGGGCTGGCCCTCCTTGATCACGGACATCTTGTTGCGCGTCTTGCGGTTCAGGTTGCGCACGTCGTCGGCGCTCTTCACCGTCATGATGCCCATGCCGTAGGTGCCGGCGTCGGCCTTGACGATGGCGAACGGCGCCTCCGTGATGCCGTACTGCGCGTACTTCTCGCGGACCTCCGCGAGCACGTACTCGACGTTGGCCGCGAGGCAGTCCTCCCCCTCCTTCCCGGCGAAGTCCACCGCGCTGCACTGGCTGAACACCGGATTCACGAACCACGGGTCGATGCCGATCAGCTCCGCGAAGTCCTCGGCCACGGTGTCGTAGGCGTGGAAGTGCTGCGACTTGCGGCGCGTGGACCAGCCGGCGATGAGCGGCGGGACGACCGTCTGCTCGAGTCCCCGCAGGACGGCGGGCACGCCCCCCGAGAGGTCGTTGTTGACGATGACCGCGCAGGGGTCGAAGCCCTCGAGCCCGACGCGGTTGCCGTCGCGCCGGAGGGGCTCCAGCAGCAGCCTGTCGCCGCCCGCGGTCTCGAGCTCCGTGGCGCCCGCGAGGTCGGGAATGAGGCTCGCCACGCGCACGGCGAGCCCGGCGCCCTCGAGGATGCGCTTGAGCGTGGCGACGTTCTGCAGGTAGTGGAGGTTCCTCGTGTGGTTCTCGGGGACCAGCACGAGCTTCTGCGCGTCCGGGCAGAGCTTCTGGATGGCCGACATCGTCGCGTGCACGCACAGCGGCAGGAAGTCGGGGTTCAGGTTGTTGAAGCCGCCCGGGAAGAGGTTCGTGTCCACGGGCGCCAGCTTGAAGCCGCTGTTGCGCAGGTCCACGGACGAGTAGAAGGGCACCTCGTGCTCGGCGAAGCGGGAGCGGAACCAGCGCTCGATCTCGGGCCGGCGGTCGAGGACGAGCCGCTCCAGGTCGTGCAGGGGGCCGGCGAGGGACGTGGTGAGGTGAGGGACCATGGGCGGCAGGGTGGGGGTCGCGCCCCGCGGCGGGGGCATTCGCCCCTCTTGCGGCAGGGCGGAGGGCTAGTTTAACCCGTCCGGGTGATAAAATTCGCGGCCATACCTCCTCCGCGGGCCCTGTCCCGGCCGCCCGCCCGCCATGACCCCCCTGCAGACGCTCGCCCTCACCGCCACGATGCTCGCGGCCTCGAACCTCTTCATGACGTTCGCGTGGTACGGGCACCTCAAGCACCTCCAGGCGAGCCCGTGGTGGATCGCCGCCCTCGTGAGCTGGGGCATCGCCCTCTTCGAGTACCTGCTGCAGGTGCCGGCCAACCGCATCGGCTTCGCGGGCGGCATCTCGCTCGCGCAACTCAAGATCCTGCAGGAGGTCATCACGCTCGCGGTGTTCGTGCCCTTCGC
>JBBIJT010000059.1:0-19876 GCA_037445795.1 Betaproteobacteria bacterium
CGCCTCGATGGGGCGCCGCCCGAGCGCGTCCCAGCCCTCCCACGCGCCCACCCCGAGGAGCCCCAGGGCCGCGAGGGCGCTTCCCGCGCGCAGGACGAAGGCGGCGCCCGGCTTCACGGCCTTCCCTCCGTCGCGGCGCCCTCGAGTATCCGCACGCACAGGTCGGGGTAGTCGAGCCCCACGGCCCGCGCCGCCATGGGCACGAGGCTGTGGCCCGTCATCCCGGGCGAGGTGTTCATCTCGAGGAACGAATACTTGCCGTCGGCGCGAAGCATCACGTCCGCGCGGCCCCAGCCCCGGCAACCCAGCGCCCGGAAGGCCGCGAGGGTGTCGCGCCGGATGGCCGCCTCGACCTCGGGCCGCACCCCGGCCGGGCAGTGGTACTTCGTGTCGTCGGTGAAGTACTTGTTCTGGTAATCGTAGTTGCCGCCGGGTGCCTCGATGCGCACGAGCGGCAGCGCCTCGTCGCCCACGATCGCGGCGGTGAGTTCCTGACCCTCGAAGCTCTCCTCCACGATCACGAGGGGATCGAACTTCCCGGCGAATGCGAGGGCCGGCGCGAGGTCCGCGGCCGAACGGACCTTCGTGATTCCGAGCGTGGACCCCTCGCGCGCCGGCTTCACGAAGACCGGCAGGCCCAGCCGATCCAGCACGCGCGCCCAGTCGGTGTCTGGTTCGGCGATGGCGAAGCGGGGCGTCGGGATGCCGGCCCCGATCCACACGAGCTTCGTGCGCCACTTGTCCATCGCGAGCGCCGAGGCCATCACGCCGCTGCCCGTGTAGGGGATGCCCAGCACCTCGAGGGCGCCCTGCACGGTGCCGTCCTCGCCGAAGCGGCCGTGCAGCGCGATGAAGACGCGGGCGAAGCCCTCCCGCTTCAGGTCGAAGAGGTCGCGCTCTTTCGGGTCGAAGGCGTGCGCGTCCACCCCCTTCTCGCGCAGCGCCGCGAGAACCGCCTTCCCGGAGATGAGGGAGATCTCGCGCTCGGCCGAGGGCCCGCCCATGAGCACCGCGACCTTCCCGAACGGCCCGCTCATGGCCGCCCCCCGTCGCGCGCGGCGCCCACGATCCGCACCTCGCGCACGAGCTCGACGCCCGTGCGGGCGCGCACCTCCGCCTGCACGCGCTCGATGACCGCCTCGATGTCGGCGGCCGTCGCGTCGCCCGTGTTCACGATGAAATTGGCGTGCTTCCTCGACACCTGCGCGCCGCCCACCGCGAACCCCTTCAGCCCGCACGCCTCGATGAGCCTCGCGGCGTGGTCGCCCTCGGGGTTGCGGAAGACGCTTCCGGCGTTGGGCTCGTTGAGGGGCTGCGTGGCCACGCGCTTCACGAGCAGCGCCTTCATCCGCGCCATCGAGGCCGCCTCGTCGCCGCGGTCGAAGGCGAAGGTCCCGGCGACGAACCACTCCTCGGCCCCGCCGAGGAGCGCCACGTGCCGGTAGCCGACCTCGAATTCCTCGCGCGTGCGGGTGCGCACGGCGCCGCCCCGGTCGATCGTGCGCACGCTCGCCACGTGGCTCCACGTCTCGCCGCCGTAGCAGCCCGCGTTCATCGCCAGCGCCCCGCCCACCGTGCCGGGCACGCCCGCCATCCATTCGGCGCCCGCGCCGCCATTCCTCGCCACGAAGCGCGCGAGGTGCGGCGCCGGGACCCCCGCGCCCGCGACGAAGAGGAGCCGCGGGCCCAGGGGCGGCGCGGTCTCGATGCCGGTGAGCGCGTGGTGGGTGAACACGACCGCGCCATCGAAGCCGCCGTCGCGCACGAGGAGATTGCTGCCCAGGCCCACGAAGAGCACCGGCTCCGCCGGCGGAAGCGAGGCGAGGAAGGCCCGAAGGTCCTCGAGGTCGGCGGGGCGGAAGAAGACCTTCGCCCGGCCGCCGGCCCGCCACGTCACGTGCTTCGCCATCGGCTCGTGGTGGCGCACGGCGCCGCGCAGGGCCGGCGGGGAGAGGCGGGGCGCGTCGCTCATGTCCATGCCCTCACTCTCCCGGCTCCGGCCTGCGGGCGCCGGGGGCCTTGCGCGCGAGTTCCGGCGCGACCCCGGCCACCGAGCCGGCGCCCATCGTGACCACGACGTCGCCGTCGCGCACGGCGGCGAGCACCGCATCCTTCATCTGCGCGACCTGCTCGACGAAGACGGGCTCGACCTTTCCCGCCACGCGCACCGCGCGCACCAGGGCGCGGCCGTCGGCCGCCACGATGGGCGACTCGCCCGCCGGGTAGACGTCTGCGAGCACCAGCGCGTCGACGCTCGAGAGCACGCGCACGAAGTCCTCGAAGAGGTCGCGCGTGCGCGTGAACCGGTGCGGCTGGAAGGCGAGGAGCAGCCGCCGGCCGGGGAACGCGCCGCGCGCCGCCGCGATCGTGGCCGCCATCTCCGCGGGATGGTGCCCGTAGTCGTCGACGAGCGCGAAGCTGCCGCCCGAGGCGAGCGCCACGTCGCCGTAGCGCTGGAAGCGCCGGCCCACGCCGGTGAACTCCGCCAGCGCCTTCGCGATGGCCGCGTCCGGCGCGCCCACCTCGCGGGCGACCGCGATCGCCGCGAGCGCGTTGAGGACGTTGTGCTCGCCCGGCAGGTTGAGCGTGACCTCGAGCGGCTCCGCGCCGCCGCCGACCGCCCGGAAGCGCATGCGTCCCGCGTCCCAGCGCACGTCCTGCGCCCGCAGGTCGGCGTCGGAGCGGATCCCGTACGTGAGCATCGGGCGCGCGACGTTCCTCATGATGGCGCGCGCGTGCTCGTCGTCCTTGCACACCACCGCGAGGCCGTAGAAGGGCAGGTGGCCCAGGAACTCGACGAAGGCGCTCTTCAGGCGCTCGAAGTCCTGTCCGTAGGTCTCCATGTGGTCCGCGTCGATGTTCGTGACCACGGAGATCACCGGCTGCAGGTAGAGGAACGAGGCGTCGGACTCGTCGGCCTCGGCGACCAGGAACTCCCCCTTGCCCAGGCGCGCGTTGGTGCCGATCGAGTTGAGCCTGCCGCCGATGACGCAGGTGGGATCGAGCCCCGCCTCGCCCAGCACGGCGGCGACGAGGGAGGTGGTGGTGGTCTTGCCGTGGGTGCCCGCGACCGCGATGCCCTGCTTGAAGCGCATCAGCTCCGCCAGCATCATCGCGCGCGGCACGACGGGCACGTGCGCTTCGCGGGCGGCCACGACCTCGGGGTTCTCCGGCTTCACGGCGGAGGACACCACGACGGCGTCGGCGCCCGCGACGTGGCGCGCCTCGTGGCCGATGTCCACGCGGATCCCCATGGCGCGCAGCCGCTTTACCACCGCGCTCTCGGCGATGTCGCTGCCCGTCACCGTGTAGTCGAGGTTCGCGAGCACCTCGGCGATGCCCGACATGCCCGAGCCCCCGATGCCGACGAAGTGGATCTGCCTCACCTTGTGGCGCACGGTCAGGCTCCCCCCAGGGCTTCGCACAGGTCGGCGCAGCGCCGCGTCGCGTCGGGCTTGCCGAGCGCGCGGGCGGCCTTCGCCAGGGCGAGGAGCTTCTCGCGCGTGAGCCCGGCGAGCACGGCCGCGAGGCTCCCGGGCGTCGTCTCCAGCTGCGCGAGCCGGATGGCGGCCGCGCGCGACTCGAGGAAGCGCGCGTTCCCCGCCTGCTCGTCGGCCACGAACCACGGCAGCGGGAAGAGGATCGCGGCCACCCCCGCGGCGCCGACCTCGGCGACGGTGATGGCGCCCGACCGGGCGATGAGCACGTCGCACCAGGCGTAGCGCGAGGCCATGTCGTCGATGAAGGGGACCACCTCCGCGCGCACGCCCGCCGCGCGGTAGCGCCCGGCGAGCGCCTCGAAATTGCGCTCGCCCGCCTGGTGCACCACCTCGGGCCGCGAGGCCTCGGGCATGGCGGCGAGCGCGGCCACCACGAGCTCGTTGAGCGTCTGGGCGCCGAGGCTTCCGCCCACCACCAGCAGGCGCAGCGGCCCCGAGCGGCCGGCGTAGCGCTCTTCGGGCGGCGCCACGCCGGCGATCTCCTCGCGGACGGGCGTGCCGAGCCACTCCACGCGGCGGGGCCTCGGGATGCGGTCGCCGATGGCGTGCCCCGTGCGCGACTCGAAGGCGCCCTCCATCCCGGCCACCACGCGGTCGGCCACCAGCGCCAGCGCGCGGTTGGCGAGCCCCGCGGTCGCGCCCGGCTCGTGCACGACGAGGGGCTTGCCCCAGAGAACGGCCATCATGCCGCCCGGGAACGCGACGTAGCCGCCCATCGAGAGCACGACGTCCGGCCGCACGCGGAAGATGGCCGCGCTCGCCTGCCAGAACGCGACCAGCAGCCGCGCGGGCAGCAGGAGCCAGGCGAGCCCGCCCTTCCCGCGCACGCCCGTCATGTTCACCGTCTGCATCGGGTAGCCGGCCTGCGCGACGAGCTTCGTCTCCATGCCCGCGGGCGTGCCCATCCACGCCACCTTCCAGCCGCGCGCGACGAGCTCCTTCGCGATCGCGAGCCCCGGGAATATGTGGCCGCCCGTTCCCGCCGCCATGATGAGGATGGTCCGGCTCACAGCGAGCCCCCGCGCATGAGGTAGCGGTTCTCGAAGTCGATGCGCAGCAGGATCGCCACCGCCACGCAGTTCATCACGATGCCCGTGCCGCCGAAGGACAGGAACGGGAGCGTGAGGCCCTTCGTGGGAAGGAGCCCCATGTTCACGCCCATGTTGATGAAGGACTGCGCCGCGAGCCACACGCCCACGCCCTGCGCGACGAGGGCCGCGTAGTAGCGCTCGAGGCTCGCCGCCTGGCGCCCCACGGCGAAGGCGCGCGCCACGAGGAAGAGGAAGAGCGTGATCACCGCCGCCACGCCCGCGAAGCCGAGCTCCTCGGCCACCACGGCGAGCAGGAAGTCCGTGTGCGCCTCGGGGAGGTAGAAGAGCTTCTCCACGGAGGCGCCCAGCCCCACGCCCAGCCACTCGCCGCGCCCGAACGCGATGAGCGAGTGCGAGAGCTGGTAGCCCTTGCCGTAGGCGTCGGACCAGGGGTCCATGAAGCCGAGGATCCGCTGCAGCCGGTAGGGCGACGAGACGATCAGGACGACGAACGCGGCGGCGAGGCCCACCACCAGGAACGCGAAGATCCTCCAGTTGAGCCCGCCGAGGAAGAGGACCGCCATCGCGATCGTGGTGACGACCACGAGCGCGCCGAAGTCGGGCTCGCGAAGGAGCAGCCCCGCCACGAAGAACATCACCGCGAACATGGGCAGGAAGCCCTTCTGCAGGTCGTCCATGAAGGCGGCCTTGCGGACCGTGTAGTCCGCCGCGTAGAGGACCACCAGCAGCTTCATCACTTCCGAGGGCTGGAAGGTGAGGGGGCCGAGCCCGATCCAGCGCCGCGCCCCGTTCACCTCGCGCCCGGCGCCCGGGATGAGGACCAGGATGAGCAGCCCCACGCCCGCCATGAAGAGCCACGGCGCCGCCACCTGCCAGTAGCGCACGGGCACGCGGAAGGCCGCCACCGCGGCGAGCAGGCCGGCGGCCAGGTAGATCCCGTGGCGGGCGAGGAAATAGTGCGAGCGGAAGCCGGTGAAGCGCTCCGCCTCGGCCATGGCGATCGAGGCGGAATAGACCATGACGAGCCCGAACGACGCGAGCAGGACCGCCGACCAGAGGAGCCCCTGGTCGATCGGCGTGTCGCGGCGCGCGGGGTTGTAGAGCATCAGCCCTCCGCCTTCGAGGCGAGCGCGCGGGCGGCGGCCGCGAAGGCCTCGCCGCGCTTGCGGTAGTTCGCGAACATGTCGAGGCTCGCGCAGGCGGGGGACAGGAGCACCGCGTCGCCGCGCTTCGCGAGGCCGAAGGCGGCCTCCACCGCCGCCTCCATCGAGGTCGCGCGCGTGCACGGCACGCCGGCCGGGTGCAGGGCCGCCTCGACCTCGCCCGCGTCGCGCCCGATGAGCACCACCGCCCGCGCCTTCGCCTTGACGGCGGGCGCGAGGGGCCCGAAGTCCTGGCCCTTGCCGTCGCCGCCCGCGATGAGCACGACGGTCTCGCGCATGCCCTCGAGGGCGGCCACCGAGGCGCCGACGTTCGTCCCCTTGGAGTCGTCGTAGAACACGACGCCCCGCGCCTGCGCCACGCGCTCGACGCGGTGCGGGAGCCCGCGGAACCCGCGGATGGCGCGGGCGAGGGGCTCGCGCTCCAGCCCGATGCTGCGGCAGAGCGCGTGCGCCGCCAGGGCGTTGGCCGCGTTGTGCAGTCCCGCCAGGGGAATCTCCTCGAGCGCCACGATCGGCTCGCGGCCCTCCAGGAGGCGGGCGCCGGCCAGGCCCCACTCGTCTGCCTGCGTCGGCGCGCCCAGGCCGAAGGTGACGGTGCGGCCGCCGCGCATGCCCGCGCTCCAGGGGTCGTCGCGGTTCAGCACGCGCGTCCCGCAGCGGCGGAAGATGCGCGCCTTGGCCTCGGCGTAGCCCTGCATCGAGTCGTAGCGGTCGAGGTGGTCCTGCGTCAGGTTGAGCATGGCGGCCGCGTCGAGGTCGAGGCTCGCCGTCGTCTCCAGCTGGTAGCTCGACAGTTCGACCACCCACACCTCCGGCCGGCCCGTGGCGTCGGCCTCGCGCAGCGCGTCGAGCACCGGCAGGCCGATGTTGCCCGCCACCACGGTGCGCCGCCCCGCGGCGAGCGCCATCGCGCCCGCGAGCGCCGTCACGGTGCTCTTGCCGTTGGTGCCGGTGACGCCGATCACGCGCGCTGCGCCTCGCGAGCGCGCCATCTCGCGCCCGAAGATCTCGACGTCGCCGACGATCTCGATGCCGCGTGCCGCCGCTTCGCGGAGGATCGGCTCGCGTAGCGCAACGCCCGGACTCGCAGCGACCGCGTCCACCCCTGCCAGGCTCGCGGGTCGGAATGGGCCGAGCTCGAGGCGGATGCCGGGGGCCGCGTCGCGGACCGCTCCCAGGGCCGGAGGCGCTTGTCGCGTGTCGGCGGCGCGCAGCCGCGCGCCTTTCTCAGCGAGCCAACGAACGCACGAAAGCCCCGTGTCACCGAGCCCCAGAACGAGAACGGTCTTGCCTGCCCAGTCGTCATGTGCCATCTCCGTCATGCGCAGCGAAGCTTCGTAAGGCGCCTTTGGCGCCGCCTACCTGAGTTTCAAGGTCGAGAGCCCGAAGAGGACGAGCATCATGGTGATGATCCAGAAGCGGACCACCACCTGGTTCTCCTTCCAGCCCTTGAGTTCGTAGTGGTGGTGCAGCGGCGCCATGCGGAAGACGCGCCTGCCGGTGAGCTTGAAGCTCGCCACCTGGATCATCACGGACAGGGTCTCCACCACGAAGACGCCGCCCATGATGAAGAGCACGATCTCCTGCCGCACGACGATCGCCACCATGCCGAGCGCCGCGCCCAGCGCGAGCGCCCCCACGTCGCCCATGAAGACCTCGGCCGGGTAGGCGTTGAACCACAGGAACGCGAGCCCGGCGCCGGCGATGGCCGCGCAGAAGACGGCGAGCTCGCCCGCTCCCGAGATGAACGGGAACCCGAGGTAGCGCGAGAACACCGCGTGGCCCGTGACGTAGGCGAACACCGCGAGCGCCCCCGCGATCATCACCGTGGGCATGATCGCCAGGCCGTCGAGGCCGTCGGTGAGGTTCACCGCGTTCGACGTGCCGACGACCACGAAGTAGCCCAGGATCACGAAGCCGATGGCGCCCAGGGGGATCGCGACCGACTTGAAGAACGGCACGATGAGCTCGGTCTGCTGCGGCAGCTTCGCGCTCCACGCGAGCACGGCCACGGCGGTGACCGCGATCACGGACTGCCAGAGGATCTTGGCCTTCGCGGAGAGCCCCTTGGGGTTGCGGTGCACGACCTTGCGCCAGTCGTCCATCCAGCCGATGGCGCCGAAGCCGAGGGTCGTCGCGAGGCAGATCCAGACGTAGCGGTTCTCGAGGTCGGCCCAGAGGAGCGTGGTGACGGCCACCGACACGAGGATGAGCGCCCCGCCCATCGTCGGCGTGCCGGTCTTCACGAGGTGGCTCTGCGGCCCGTCGTCGCGAACGGCCTGGCCGATCTTGTAGGCGGTGAGGCGCCGGATCATCGCCGGCCCGATGACGAAGGAGATGGCGAGCGCCGTGAGCGCCGCGAGGACCACGCGAAGCGTGATGTAGGTGAAGACGTTGAAGGCGCGGATGTCGACTGCGAGCCACTGCGCAAGTTCAAGCAGCATCGCCCGCTCCCTGGGAAAGCCGCTCCACCACCCGCTCCATGCGCATGAACCGCGAGCCCTTCACGAGGAGCGTCACGCCCGGCCTCGCGAGCGCCCGGGCCTCGGTGGCGAGCGCCTCGACGGCCGGGAAATGGGAGGCGCCGTCGCCGAAGGCCTTCACCGCGTGCCGGCTCAGGGGGCCCAGCGCGAGCAGCCGCTCGATGCCGGCCCGCTTCGCGAACGCGCCCACCTCGGCGTGCAGGGCCTCGCCCCCGTCTCCCAGCTCGCCCATGTCGCCCATCACGAGCACCCGCCGGCCGCGGGCGGCCGCGAGGACGTTGATCGCGGCCTTCATCGAATCGGGGTTCGCGTTGTAGGTGTCGTCGATGAGCGTCGAGCCCCCGGGGCCGCGCTTCGCCTCGAGGCGGCCGCGAGTGCCGGCGTAGGCCGCGAGCCCGTCCTGGATGGCGCGCGGCGGGATGTCGAGCGCGAACGCCGCGGCGCAGGCCGCGATGGCGTTGCGCGCGTTGTGCTCGCCCCGCACCTGGAGCGTCACGGCGAAGGCGTCGAGCGGAGTCACGAACCGCACCTGCCCGTCCTGCAGGAAGCCGTGCACGTCGGCGGCCTCCGACGTGCCGAAGGTGACCACGTTGTGCCCCGTCGCGAGCCCCTTCCAGAGGGGGGCGAAGGGATCGTCCGCGTTCACGAGCGCGATGCCGCCGGGGCGCAGCCCCCCGTAGATCTCGCCCTTCGCCTTCGCCACCGCCTCGACGGAGCCGAGAAGCCCGATGTGCGCGCGCTGGGCGTTGTTCACGAGCGCCACGTCCGGCGAGGCCATGCGCGCGAGGTAGCCGATCTCGCCGGCGTGGTTCATGCCCATCTCGAGCGCGGCGCAGCGATGGTGCTCGCGCAGCCTGAGCAGCATGAGCGGCACGCCGATGTCGTTGTTGAGGTTGCCTTCGGTGGCGAGCACGTCGTCGGGGCCCCCGCAGTGCGCGGCCAGGATCGAGGCGAGCATGTCCTTCACGGTGGTCTTGCCGTTGCTGCCGGTGAGCGCCACGACCGGCAGCGCGAAGCGGCCGCGCCACGCGGAGGCGAGCGCGCCGAGCGCGAGCCTCGTGTCCTTCACGACGACCTGGGGAATCTCGCGCTCGGAGCCCACCCGCCGGGACACGAGCGCCGCCGCGGCGCCGCGCCCGATCGCCTGCGGCACGTAGTCGTGCCCATCGAAGTTCTCGCCCGCGATCGCGACGAAGAGATCGCCCGCGGCGATGGTCCGCGAGTCGGTGCTCACGCCGGTGAACGACGCGGGCTCGCCCGCGGCCACGCCCCCGGTGGCGCCCGCGGCTTCCACGAGGTCCATCATCGGCACGCCGGAGAGGCCCAGGGCGTTCATCGCGGCTGCGCCTCCATCGCGGCGAGCGCCACCTCGGCGTCGCTGAACGGGTGGCGCACGCCCGCGATCTCCTGGTAGGTCTCGTGGCCCTTGCCCGCGAGCAGCACCACGTCGCCCGGCCGCGCCAGGTGGATCGCGGTGAAGATGGCCACCTGCCGGTCCGCGATGGCCTCGACGCTGCCGCCGAGGACGCCGGCGAGGACCTGGCCGATGATGGCCTGCGGATCCTCCCCGCGCGGGTTGTCGCTCGTGACGATCACGTGGTCGGCGAGCCGCGAGGCGGCCTCTCCCATGATCGGCCGCTTGCCCGCGTCGCGGTCCCCGCCGCAGCCGAACACGCAGAGGAGCCGGCCGCCGGGCGCCACGACGGGGCGCAGCGCGCCGAGCGCCTTCTCGAGGGCGTCCGGGGTGTGCGCGTAGTCGACGACCGCGAGCGGCAGGTCGCCGCCGCCCAGCCGCTCGAGGCGCCCGGGCACGGGCCTGAGGCCCCCCACCGCGGCGACCGCATCGGGCAGCGCGACGCCGCTCGCGAGGAGCGTGCCGAGCACCGCGAGCAGGTTCGACACGTTGAACGCGCCGAGCACGGGGATGGCGACCTCGGCCGCTCCCCAGTCGCCCTCGACCCGGAAGCGCAGGCCGGAGGCCGACTGCGACACGCCCGAGGCGCGAAGCCGCCCGCCCGAGAGCCCGTAGCCGACGACGTCGACAGGCGATCCGCGGAGCCGGTCCGCGAATCGCCTTCCCCAATCGTCGTCGACGTTGATCACGGCGCGGCCTACCCCGCGCGCGGTGAACAAGCGGTACTTGGCCTCGGCGTAGGCCTCCATCGTCCGGTGATAGTCGAGGTGGTCGCGGGTGAGGTTCGTGAACACCGCGACGTCGAACTTGATGCCGGCCGTGCGCCCCTGGTCGAGGCCGTGGCTCGAGACCTCCATCGCGGCCACGCGGGCGCCGCGGCGCAGGTAGTCGGCCAGCTCCCGCTGCAGCACCACCGGGTCCGGCGTCGTGTTCTTCGCCTCCGCGCGCTCGCCCACGAGGCCGTTGCCGAGGGTGCCGAGCACGGCCGAGCGCCGGCCGAGCCCGTCGAAGGCGTGCGCGACCCACTGCGCCACCGAGGTCTTGCCGTTGGTGCCGGTGACGCCCACGACCCAGAGCTTCGCCGAAGGGTCGCCGTTCACGAGTCCGGCGATCTCGCTCGCGCGGCCGCGCAGGTCGTCGATGGGGAGGTTGGGGACGTCCCAGTCCGCGCGCCACTCGAAGCCGCGGCGCTCCCAGAGGACGGCCGCGGCGCCGCGCGACACCGCGTCGGCGATGAAGTGCCGGCCGTCGCGGCTGCTCCCCGGGTAGGCGAGGAACACCGAGCCGTGCTTGACCAAACGCGAGTCGGTGGTGAGGTCGACGAGCGGCACGCCGAGCTGCGAGAGCCGCTCGGCGAGCACGGCGGAAGGCGAGCGCGCGGGCGCGGCCACGGCGATCATCCCGCGCCCCCCGCGGACGGCGCGCGGGCCTCGGTGGCGGCCGGCGCCGCCGGCGCCTGCACGTTGAGCGTCTGCGGCGCGTCCGGGGGGACGGACATCATGCGAAGCGCCGCGCCCATCACGGAGGAGAACACCGGCGCGCTCACGTCGCCGCCGTAGTACTTGGCCCCGGACGGCTCGTCGATCATCACGGCCACGATGAAGCGCGGGTCCGACACGGGCCCGAAGCCCACGAACGACGACACGTACTTGTGCTCCGCGTAGCCGCCCGCCTCGGCCTTGTGCGCGGTGCCCGTCTTGCCGGCGACGCGGTAGCCCGGCACGGCGGCGCGCGGCGCGGTGCCGCCGGGCCCCACGGCCATCTCCATCATCCGCGAGACCTCGCGCGCCGTCGCCTTCGAGACGAGCGGCCGGCCGATGGGCAGGCTGTCGCGCTTCACGAGCGCGAGCGGCAGCAGGTGGCCCTCGCCGGTGAAGATCGTGTACGCGCGCGCCAGTTGCAGCAGCGACACCGAGATGCCGTGCCCGTAGGCCATCGTCGCCTGTTCGATGGGCTTCCAGGTGGCCGGCGGGCGCAGCAGCCCCTTCGCCTCGCCCGGGAAGCCCGTCTGCGGCGGCGCGCCGAATCCGAGGTCGCGGTAGAACGCGCCGATGCGCTCCGGCTCCATGCGCAGCTGGATCTTGGCGGTGCCCACGTTGGAGGACTTCTGGATGATCTGCGCCACCGAGAGCAGGCCGTGGGCGTGGGAGTCGCTGATCGTCCAGCCGCCCACCGTCATCGATCCCGGGGCGGTCTGGATCACGGTGTCGGGCGTGACGATGCCCGCCTCGAGCGCCGCCGCCACGGTGAAGGGCTTCATCGTCGAGCCCGGCTCGAAGATGTCCGTCACGGAGCGGTTGCGCGTCTGCCGCCCGGTCACGTTGGCGCGGTTGTTGGGGTTGTAGTCGGGCTGGTTGACGAGCGCGAGCACCTCGCCCGTGCGCGCGTCCAGCATCACGAGCGAGCCGCCCCTGGCGCGGTTCGCCTCCACGGCGGCCCTGAGCTCGCGGTGCGCCAGGAACTGCAGGCGCTGGTCGATCGAGAGCACGAGGCTGCGGCCGTCGCGCGGCACCCGAAGGCTCCCCACGTCCTCGACGACGCGCCCCTTGCGGTCGCGGATCACCTTGCGGCTGCCGGGCACGCCCGCGAGCCACGACTGCTGCGCGAGCTCGATGCCCTCCTGGCCGCTGTCGTCGATGCCGGTGAAACCCACCACGTGCGCCATCACCTCGCCCGCCGGGTAGTAGCGCCGGTACTCGCGCTGCTGGAAGACCCCGGGGATGCCCAGCGCCATCACCTTGACAGCCTGTTCGGGCGAGATCTGGCGCCGGAGCCAGGCGAACTGGCGATCCTTGTTGGCGACTTTCTGGCGGATCTCGGCCGGGTCGACGGCGAGGACCTTCGCGAGCGCGCGGACCTTCGCGTCGTCCGCCGCGAAGTCGTCCGGGCTCGCCCAGATCGACTCGACGGGCGTGGAGATCGCGAGCGGCTGGCCGTTCCTGTCCTTCACCGGCCCGCGCGAGGCGGGCATCTCGACCACGCGGCCGTAGCGGGCCTCGCCCTTCTGCTGCAGGAAGTCGCGGTCGAGGCCCTGCAGGTAGAAGGCGCGGCCGGCGAGCACCGCGAAGCCCGCCGCCACGAGGCCCAGGACGAGGCGCGAGCGCCATCCGTCGAGGCGCAGGCGCAGCTGCGGCGTGCGCTTCTCGAACCTCACCGCTTCTCCTCCCGGGCGCCTTCCAGCGTCACCACGCGCGTGGCGGCCGGGTCCGGCAGGCGCATGTCCAGCGAGCCGGCGGCGATCGCCTCGACGCGCTTGTGCGTGGCCCAGGTTCCCTGCTCCAGCTGCAGCTGCGTGAACTCCTCGTCGAGGCGCTTGGCCTGCGCCTGCCCGGCCTCGAGGTCGATGAAGAGCTTGCGCGACTTGTGCTGGGCGGTGATCACGCCCAGCGCGCAGGCGACCGCGACGGCGAGGAGCAGGAGGTTCAGTCGCGCCACGGGGAGATCCTCAGGCGCCGGTGCGCTCGGCGACGCGCAGCGTGGCGCTGCGCGCGCGGGGGTTGGCGGCCACCTCGGCGTCCGTAGGGCGCACGGCGCGGCCCAAGAGGCGAAGCCGCGGCTCGGGAAGGTCGCGGGCGCGCACCGGAACGCCCCTCGGCAGGCGGTCGGCCCGCGCGCCCTCGCGAAGGAAGTTCTTCACGATGCGGTCCTCGAGCGAGTGGAAGCTGATCACCGCCAGCCTCCCGCCGGGCTCGAGGAGATCCACCGCCTGCGGAAGCGTCATCTCGAGCTCCGCAAGCTCTTGATTGACGAAAATCCGAAGAGCCTGAAAGGTGCGGGTCGCCGGGTGCTTGCCCGGCTCGCGCGTCCGAACCGCGCCACCCACGATCGCGGCAAGCTGCCCTGTGGTCCGGACAGGCTCGCGGCCCCTTGCCGCAACAATCGCTCCTGCAACCTGTTTAGCAAACCGTTCTTCCCCATAAGTGGCGATGACCTCCCTGATTTCTTGTTCTGTGGCCCGGTCGAGCCATCCGGCGGCCGACTCCCCCCGGGTGGGGTCCATGCGCATGTCGAGCGGGCCGTCGGCGGAGAAGCTGAATCCCCGCCCGGCCTCGTCGAGCTGGGGGGACGACACGCCCAGGTCCAGCAGCACCCCCGCGACCTTCGTGATCCCCCGCGCGGCCAGCTCGCGGGTCATCGTGGAGAAGCGCCCATGGATCAGCTCAAGACGTCGATCCGCGATCGCGTTAGACGCAAGCGCCGCGGGGTCCTGATCAAGAGCGAGAAGTCTTCCGCGAACACCGAGCAGGGCGAGGATGGCCGCGCTGTGCCCGCCGCGGCCAAAGGTGCCATCGACGTAGATCCCGTCGGGACGGACTCGGAGGGCAGCGACGGCTTCTTCGAGTAGGACCGGGACATGGGCTACCTCACTCACGGGTGGAAAAGACGGGGGCACCTGGGGCCGGGGGGCCGCTCGGGGCTTCTGAGCGGCGGGAGCCCGGGAGCGCCAGCCGCGTCACAGCGAAAAGTTCTCCATCCCGGGAGGCAACGAGGGGCTGCCGCCGGCGGTAAGCCGGTCGAGCTGCTGCTGCCAGCGCTCGAGGTCCCAGATCTCGTAGTAGTTGCCCTGCCCGATGAACATCACGCGCTTGTCGATGCCCGCGAAGGCGCGCAGCTCCGGCGAGACGAGCAGGCGCCCGGCCCCGTCGAGCGAAAGCTCCTCGGCGAAGCCGACGAGCAGGCGCTTCCACGGGTTGAACGAGGCATCGAGGCTGGGGAAGGCCATGACCTTCGCCCGCACCGGCTCCCACGCGGGGGCCGGGTAGAGGAGGAGGCACTTGTCCGGGTGCGCCGTGAGGACGACCGGCACCGTGCCGCCTTGCGTCAGGGGGTCGCGCACGCGCGTCGGAACCGCCAAGCGGCCTTTCGCGTCGAGGTTGATCTGCGAGGCTCCCTGAAACACCGTGCTCCCCCTGTTTGGCGGATCCCAAGCCTCCGGACGGGCCGGATTCCTAGGATTTCCCAGTTTTTCCCACTTCCGCACACTCTATTGAGACAACTTGGGGGAGTCAAGAGGGGAATTCAGAATTTTTTCTTGTGCGACAGGGACTTAGGCGCGGTTCCTCACGGGAATTTTGGATTTTCTATAGTCAATGTTTTCAATAGGTTAGAAAACTAAGTGAAAGTTGTTTGATAAGATTGGCGCGCGGACTGTCGCCGGGAGGCGTCGCCGGAGACGGCCGAGGCAGTCGAGAGGAGGAATCATGCTGCATCGCACCATCGCCCTGCGCTGCGCCGCCGCAATGGCGGCCCTCGCCTGCGCCTTGCCGGTTGCCGGCGAGCGGCTTTCGTCGCCGGATCCCGCGCACGCGCTCGAAGGCGCGGCCCTCGTGACCGCGCTGCGCGCCGGCGGCTACACGCTCTACTTCCGCCACACCGCGACGGACTTCTCGCAGAGCGACGCGGCGATGAAGGGCTACGACGAGTGCGCCACGCAGCGCAATCTCTCCGAGGCCGGCCGCGCGCATGCGCGCGAGATCGGCGAGGCGATCCGCGCGCTGAAGCTCCCCGTGGGCGAAGTGATCGCGAGCCCCTTCTGCCGCACGATGGAGACGGGGCGGCTCATGTTCGGCCGCGCGGAGCCCTCGGCGGTGGTGCGCGGCTACGAGGGAACGAACGCCGCGAACGCCGACTACTCGAGGCTCGTGGCCCTCCTCGCCGCGCCCCCGAAGGCGGGGACGCTTCGCATGGTCACGAGCCACGGCAACCCGTTCCGGGCGATCGCGGGGCCGCCGCACCTGCAGGAAGGCGAGGCCGCCGTGCTGAAGCCCGCCGGCGGCGACTTCGTCGTCGTCGCCCGCATCAGGCGGGAGGACTGGCCTTCCCTGGCGGCTGCGGCCCGCTGAGGCAGGAGGGCCCGGACCCGGCCCGCCACTCGAGCCCGTTCAGGGACGCGAGGGACCCGCTCGCGCTCCTCGTCCTCGCGCCCGCGCCGGAGCGCACGGCGATCACGAACGCGCCCTCCGGCTTCGCCTGCGTGGCGATGCGGGCCCGGGCGCCGTCGATGCGGCCGGCGACCGCAACGGGGGGCGCGCCCTCGCGCTCGAGCGTGCCCTCCACGACCTGGTACGCCTGCCGAAGGCGCAGCGTCGCCTGGCGCTTGCCCTGGCCGCCGCACCACAGCCCCTCCACGCGCGCGGGCACGACCCACAGGTGCACGCGGCTCGATTTCTCGAGGCCGATGGTCTTGTCGGGAACGGGAATGGCGAGCGTGCGGTCGGGGGCCCAGTCGCCCATGTCCCAGTCGTGGGAGACGACGCGCGTGCCCGGCCGCAGCGCGAGGATGGAGGGGCGAAGCTGCAGGTTCACCTCCGGCAGCAGGTACATCGTCACGACGGTGGCCGCGGCGAGGTCGGTCTTGAAGAGGTCCTGCTCGAGGAACTTCGCACGCTCCGCCACTCCCGCGCGGCGGGCGTTGCGGATGCTCTCCCCGACGAGCCGCGGGTCGATCTCGACTCCCAGCCCGGTGGCGCCGCGCAGCGCGGCGGCGATCACGATGCGCCCGTCCCCGGAGCCCAGGTCGATCACGTGGTCGCCGGCCTTCACGCCGGCCATCTCGAGCATCGCCGCCGTGACGCTGTCGGGCGTGGTGATGAAGGGGACATCCTCGCCGGCGGCGAGCGCGGGCGCCGGCAGCGCGGCGGCCAGCACGAGGGGCGGCAGGAGGCGGAAGAAAGTGTGAAGCAAGCCTGTAAGCGGGATTCTGTTACTGCCTCTCGGCAATATGACGATCATTCCTCTAGGCGCCGCGTCGCCGCGGCGCTCGAGCCACCTACCCGCAGACTCGGCGGGCCGCGTCGTCGTCTGCCTATTTGGTGTTGCTCCGCGTAGAGATTGCCCGTTTCACCCCCGGGCGGCCGCCGCAACCAACACGCGGCGGTCCGCCCGGGACTCGTCTCTGTTGCTCTGATCCTCGCCTCACGGCGGACGGGGGTTACCCGCTACGCTGCCCTGTGGAGTCCCGACTTTCCTCCGCACCGCGAACCGCGGCACGGCGACCGTCCGGCCTGCTTCACCCGTCCATTCTACGCGGCATTGCGGCCGTTCCGCCGCTTGCGGAAGTGGTCGGGGTCGTCGTAGTAGTCCTCGCGGCCCGTGCCGGGGTGCCAACCCGGGATGCCCATCACCGGCATGGGCGCCATGACCCGGGGCGTGGCGAAGCGCGAGCGGCTCGCGAAGTGCGCGGCGAGAAGCCCGTCCACGCGCGCCACCTGCGCCTCGGGCGGCAGCATCGCGAACAGGTCGTCCACCGGCAGGAACACGGTCTTCGCCACGATGCCGGTGAAGGGATCGAGCGCCTTCTCGAAAAGAGAGTGGCCGAAGGCCACGAAGCGCACCTTCGCGGCCAGCTCCTCGCGGCGCGCCCAGAAGAGCTCCTTCCACTCGAAGTCGACGATGAGCCTCAAGAGCGCCGGCGAGCTGGACGCCACCGCCACGCCGCCCTCGTCGAAGAGCGTGAGGGCGTCCCTCTCCGGGCCGCGCGCACGCGCCTGCGCCTCGCCGCCCTCCTCCAGCATCCGCGCGTGCTGCGCGTTGATCTCCGCCTTGGCGCGGGGGAACGCGGCCCACGACAGCGCGTTGAAGAGGTCGTGCCAGTTCCCGGACCTCGTCTCCACCTCGCCGGAGCGCGCGATGCGCAGCTCGTAGTAAGGCCGCCCCGGATCGCGCCGGGACCCGGGAGGCACGAAGCGCAGGGGCTTGCCGGCCGACGTCGCGATGCCTTCCGCGAGTGCGTTGAGGTCGTCGAGGGTCGGCCAGCGGTCGGGGGCGAGGCGCGCGATGAACGGCGCCAGCGGCTCGAAGGCGGGGCCGCGAAGGTTCGCCTGCGCGGCGACCCAGTCCATGGATTCCCGGGATCAGCCCTTGAAGCGCCAGGCCAGGCGCTCGCCGGCCCGCAGCGGCACCACCGTCTCGGCGCCGAACGGGTAGCCCGCCGGCACTTCCCAAGGCTCCTTCTCGAGCGTCACCGTCTGCGCGTGGCGCGGCAGGCCGTAGAAGTCGGGGCCGAAGCGGCTCGCGAATCCCTCCAGGCGGTCCAGCGCCCCCTCGCGCTCGAAGACCTCGCAGTAGAGCTCCATCGCCGCGTGGGCCGTGTACATGCCCGCGGACCCGCAGCACGACTCCTTCATGCCCCTCGCGTGCGGCGCCGTGTCCGTCCCGAGGAAGAAGCGCGGGTTGCCCGAAGTGGCGGCCTTCACGAGCGCGAGGCGGTGCTGCTCGCGCTTCAGGACCGGCAGGCAGTAGTGGTGCGGGCGGATGCCGCCCGCGAAGAGGGCGTTGCGGTTCATGAGCAGGTGGTGGGCCGTGATAGTGGCCGCCACGTTCGCGGGCGCGCTCGAGACGAAGAGCGCCGCCTCGCTCGTGGTGATGTGCTCGAGCACCATGCGCAGCCTCGGGAAGCGGCGCTCGAGCGGCACGAGGATGGTCTCGATGAACGCCTTCTCGCGGTCGAAGACGTCCACCTCGGGGTCGGTAACCTCGCCGTGCAGCAGAAGCGGCATCCCGGCCCCGGACATCGCCTCGAACACCGCGTCGCACTTGCGGATGTCCGTGACGCCGGAGTCGGAGTTGGTCGTCGCGCCCGCGGGGTAGTACTTCACCGCCTTCACGAAGCCCGCGGCCTTCGCCTTCGCGATCTCGTCGGGCCGCGTGTTGTCCGTGAGGTAGAGCGTCATCAGCGGCTCGAACGCGCTGCCCGCCGGCAGCGCCGCGAGGATGCGGTCCCGGTAGGCGGCCGCCTGCTCCACCGTCGTCACGGGCGGCCTCAGGTTGGGCATCACGATGGCGCGGCCGAACTGCCGCGCCGTCGCGCCCACGACGGAGCGCATGAGGTCCCCGTCGCGCAGGTGGACGTGCCAGTCGTCGGGGCGCAGCAGCGTGATCGTGTCGGCCATGGGGAATTATAGCCGCCGGTTGAACTAGGGTCGGCCGCCGGATGCGCCCCGCTGCAACGGGGGTGGCCGGAGGTAAGGCAGTCCGGATCCCTGGCGACGCGACCCTCGGAAAGGCGCCAGGCGAAGCGTGGCGCCGCGCGGGAGGAAGAAGCGAGGCCAGTCGTGTGTTGACTGGCCTCGATTCGACGGGTCCCGCCAGAGGGTCGTGACTGCGGCGCCCGGGATCCGGACTGCCTTACCTCCGGCCACCCCTCGTCTTCGCCGCTTCCCTTCCCTCGCCCTTCATCGCGAGTGCTCTCTCGTACAGCTCGCTGCGGTTGGCGCCGGTGATCTTCGCCGCGAGCGCCGCGGCCTGCTTGACCGAGAGCTCGGCGAGCAGCACCTCCAGCACGCGCGCGGCGTCGACGGCCGGGCCCGCCTCCACCGGCCTGCCCTCGACGACGAGGACGAACTCGCCGCGGGAGCGGTTCGCGTCGGCGCGCAGCCACTCCACGGCGCCCGCGAGCGGCACGCGCTCGATCGTCTCGAAGCGCTTGGTGAGCTCGCGGCAGACGACGACGTCACGCTCCCCGAGGGGCGCGTGCAGGTCGGCCAGCGTCGCCTCGATGCGGTGGGGCGACTCGAAGAGCGCGACGGCCCAGGGGCCCGCGGCGAGCTGCGCCAGGCGGCGCTTGCGCTCGGCGCCCTTCGCCGGGAGGAAGCCCGCGAACACCACGCCGTCGGCGGCGATGCCGCTCGCGGAGAGCGCGGCGGTGAGGGCGCTCGCGCCGGGAACGGGGAATACCGGGAAGCCCTCGGCGCGCACGCGGTCGACGAGGTGGGCGCCGGGGTCGCTCACGGCCGGCGTTCCCGCGTCGGCGGCGAGCGCGACGGCCTTGCCTTCGCGAAGCAGCGAGAGGATGCCCTCCGCGGCGGCGCGCTCGTTGTGCTCGTGCAACGCCACCACGCGCGCCCCGATGCCGAAGTGCGCGAGGAGCGCCCGGGTGACGCGCGTGTCCTCGGCGGCCACCACGTCGCAGGCGGCGAGCGTCCCGAGCGCGCGCGAGGTGACGTCGCCGAGGTTCCCGATGGGCGTGGCCACCACATATAATCCCACCGGCAACGCCGCCGTCCGGCCTTCCGCCGGCGGCGAACCGGAGTCGCCCGCCTTGCCCTCGTCCCTCGCGCGCTTCACCGCGATCCTCCTTGCCGCGTTCCTCGCGGCTCCTGCCGCATTCTCGGCCGACGCGCCCCGCGAGACAACGCCGCCCGCCGGCCTCGCGCCGTCGACCGTCGTCACGCCGCTTCGGGATCCTTCGTCGCCCGCGAAGCCGCCGGCGGCAGCCGCGCCGGCCGGGGCTCCTGCCGCGGCCGCTCCCGCGCGCCAGCCGGTG
>JBBIJT010000060.1:0-19750 GCA_037445795.1 Betaproteobacteria bacterium
GTCTTGCCCCACATCGGCGCCTCGTTGCGGATCTGCTTCCACAGCCCGCGCGGGCCGTAGTTCTCGCTCATCCAGCGCTCGAGGATGGGCTGCGCGGAGCGGCGCAGGTCGAGCTCCGGGTCGAGGTGGCGGCCCAGCCCCTCCACCTGCAGCAGCGTCTTCTGCAGCAGCACGAGCTGCGGCTGGATATCCATGCGGAAGCGCCTCCCGACCTCGAAGAGCCGCAGCAGGAGCTTGCCGAAGTAGATGTCCTTCAGCGGCTTGTCGAAGATGGGCTCGCACACCGAGCGGATGGCGCCCTCGAACTCCTCGACGCCCGTGTCGGCCGGCACCCACCCCGCCTCGATGTGCGCCACCGCCACCGCCTTGTAGTCGCGCTTGAAGAAGGCGATGAAGATCATCGCGAGGCAGTTCTTGTCCACCTCGGGCAGCGACCCCATGATCCCGTAGTCGATGCCGCAGTAGCGCCCGTCGCGCGCCACGAAGATGTTGCCGGGGTGCATGTCGGCGTGGAAGAAGCCGTCGCGGAAGACCTGCGTGAAGAAGATCTCGACGCCGTTGCGCCCCAGCGTGGGGATGTCGATGCCGGCCGCGCGGATGGCCTCCAGGTCGTTCACCGGGATGGCGTCGATGCGCTCCATCACCATCACGTCCCTGGTGCACCAGTCGAAGTACACGTCGGGCACGTAGAGGATCTTCGAGCCGGCGAAGTTGCGCCGCACCGTGCTCATGCTGGAAGCCTCGCGAAGCAGGTCCAGCTCGTCGTGGATGATCTTGTCGAACTCCTGCACCACCTCGCGCGCGCGCAGCAGGTCGGAGAGCGGGTGCAGCCGCTCGATGAGCCCCGCCACCGCGTAGAGGATTCCCGTGTCCTTGTCGATCGTCTCGGCGATGTGCGGCCGCAGGATCTTCACGGCCACCTCGCGCCCGTCCGGCAGCTCCGCGAAGTGCACCTGTGCCACGGAGGCGCTCGCCACCGGCGTCAGGTCGAACTTGCGGAAGACCTCGGCATGGGGCTTGCCGTAGGCGCGGTCCAGCGTCTCGACGACCTGCGCGGCCGGGAAGGGCGGCACGCTGTCCTGCAGCTTCGAGAGCTCGTCGGTGATGTCCGTGGGGATGAGGTCGGGGCGGATGGACAGCAGCTGCCCGAACTTCACGAAGATGGGGCCCAGCTCCTGGAGGGCAAGGCGCAGCCGCACGCCGCGCGGGCCCGAGCGGTCGGCCCAGAAGAAGGTGACGCGGAAGGCGAGGCGCACGATGCCTAGCCCGCGCCCGACGAGGAACTCGTCGAGCCCGTGCCGACCGATCGTGGAGACGATGCGAAGGAGCCGGAAGAACCGCATGGAACCGCGATTCTACCGTCCCGCAGCCTCAGCGCTTCTTGAGTCGGTCGGTGAAGTGCTTGCGGAACTTGGCGACCTTGGGGGCGACGACGTAGGAGCAATAGGGGTTCTGCGAGCCCACGCGCTCGAAGTATTCCTGGTGGTAGTCCTCGGCCTGCCAGAAGGTCGACGCGGGGGCGACCTCCGTGACGATCGGGTCGGACCACAGGCCCTTGGCCGCGAGCGACCGGATGACCTCGCGCGCCGCCGCCTCCTGCTGCGGGGAATGGAAGAAGATGGCCGAGCGGTACTGGCTGCCCACGTCGTTGCCCTGCCGGTCGGGCGTGGTCGGGTCGTGGATGGTGAAGAAGACCGCGAGGAGGTCCCGGTAATCGAGGACGGCGGGGTCGAAGGTCACGCGCACGACCTCCGCGTGCCCGGTGTCGCCGGTGCAGATGTCTTCGTAACTCGGGTTGCTGGAATGGCCGCCCATGTAGCCCGATTCCACGCTTTCCACTCCCCGAAGCTGGTCGAAGACCGCCTCCAGGCACCAGAAACACCCTCCGGCCAATGTGGCCACTTCCGTCGCCATCGAACGACTCCTCGCAAGAACCGCGCCCGAATGAGGGCCACAATAGGTTGAAAAACGCTGGACAGGAAGCCCCCTCGACCACAAAATGTGGGGGTTTCCGCGACTGCCCTCCACTTGATCTGGGACAACCGAAATCGGGGGGCCGACGCGGAGAATCGGCACTCCGCCTGCCCAAGAAGCGGGAGAGTTCACCCATAACGGTAGTGCAGCAAGAGGGGGATTACCTAACATGAGCGTGGCCAAGTCCCGCCGTTCCGCAGCCGACCTTTCCAGGCTGCCCGCCCAGGAAATCAGCGCCGAAGTCCTCGTCGAAAAGTACGCCAAGGACGGCGAGAAATCGATCCGCGAAGTGAGGGCCCGCGTGGCCAAGGCGCTCGCGGGCAACGAGAGCGAGGAGCGCCGCGCCTTCTGGGAGGCCAAGTTCCTCGAGGCGCAGGAAAGCGGGTTCATCCCCGCGGGCCGCATCAACTCGGCCGCCGGCACCTCCCTCACCGCCACCCTCATCAACTGCTTCGTGCAGCCGGTGGGCGACTCCATCACCGAGATCGTCGACGGCCGCCCCGGCATCTACACCGCGCTCGCCGAGGCCGCCGAGACGATGCGCCGCGGCGGCGGCGTGGGCTACGACTTCTCGTCCATCCGCCCCGAGGGCGCGTGGGTCAAGGGCACCAACTCGCGCGCGAGCGGGCCGGTGTCGTACATGCGCGTCTTCGACCAGTCGTGCGAGACGGTGGAATCGGCCGGCGCCCGCCGCGGCGCCCAGATGGGCGTGCTGCGCTGCGACCACCCGGACATCGAGCGCTTCATCCACGCCAAGGACCAGGGCGACCTCACCAACTTCAACGTCTCCGTGGGCGTCACCGACGCGTTCATGACGGCGGTGGAGGCCAACGGCGACGTCGAGCTGGTGCACCGCGCCGAGCCGTCGCAGGAGGTGAAGGACAACGGCGGCTACCAGCGCGGCGACGGGCTGTGGGTATACCGCAAGGTCCGCGCGCAGGACCTGTGGGACCAGATCATGCGCTCGACGTACGACCACGCCGAGCCGGGCATCCTCTTCCTCGACCGCATCAACCGCGACAACAACCTCTACTACTGCGAGGCCATCGAGGCCACGAACCCGTGCGCGGAGCAGCCGCTGCCCGCCTACGGCTGCTGCTGCCTCGGCTCCATCGACGTCGCGCGCTTCGTGAAGGAGCCGTTCGAGGACACCTGCGCCTTCGACTTCGAGGCCTTCGGCAAGGTGATCGACGCCTCCATCCGCATGCTGGACAACGTGCTCGACGTGACGCCGTGGCCGCTCCCGCAGCAGAAGAAGGAGGCCTCGAACAAGCGCCGCATCGGCCTCGGGTTCACGGGCCTGGGCGACGCGCTCCTGATGCTGCGACTCGCCTACGACACGGACGAGGCCCGCGCCATGGGCGCGAAGATCAGCGAGTACATGCGCGACCGCGCCTACGAGGCGAGCGTGGAGCTGGCCCGCGAGCGCGGCGCCTTCCCGCTCTTCAACGCCGACCTCTACCTGTCCGGCGGCAACTTCGCCTCGCGCCTGCCGCAGGAGATCAAGGACAAGATCAGGAAGCACGGCATCCGCAACTCGCACCTGCTGTCCATCGCGCCCACGGGCACCATCTCGCTCGCCTTCGCGGACAACGCCTCCAACGGCATCGAGCCGCCCTTCTCGTGGACCTACACGAGGAAGAAGCGCATGCCCGACGGCACGCACAAGGAGTTCCGCGTCGAGGACCACGCCTACCGCATGTTCAAGTTCCTGAACGGCGAGGACGCGATGCTGCCCGACTGGTTCGTGACGGCCCTCGAGATCTCGGCGGAGGCGCACAAGGCCATGGTGGCCGCGGTCGCGCCGTACATCGACACGAGCATCTCCAAGACGGTGAACGTGCCCGAGGACTACCCGTACTCCGAGTTCGAGGGGCTCTACCTCTCGGCATGGAAGGCGGGCCTCAAGGGCCTGGCCACCTACCGGCCCAACAGCGTGCTGGGCTCCGTGCTGTCCACGGAACCCGCCAAGCCGGTCGAGGCCGCGCCCGTGGAACTGCCGGTGGACACGATGAACCGGCGCCTGTCGATCAAGACGCTGCCCGAGCCCGTGCTCGCGAGCCTGCGCTGGCCCGGCCGCCCCGAGCTGCCGGAAGGCAACCCGGCGTGGACCTACATGATCGACTCGCCGGTGGGCAAGTTCGCGCTCTTCATCGGCCACGTCGAGGGCGAGACGCACCGCGCTTTCCCGTTCGAGGTATGGGTGAACGGCGCGGAGCAGCCGCGCGGCCTGGGCGCCGTGGCCAAGACGCTCTCCATGGACATGCGCGCCAACGACCGCGCCTGGCTCAAGATGAAGCTGGACGCGCTCGCCCTCACCGTGGGCGACGACGGCTTCGACATGCGCATGCCGCCGCACGGCGAGAAGCGGCGCGTGCCCAGCATGGTGTCTGCCCTCGGCCAGGTCGTGCGCTGGCGCTGCGAGTCGCTCAAGGCCTTCGAGGACGCGGGCGCCTCGCCCCTTCTCGACGCCATGTTCAGCCTCGAGGAGCCGCGCACCGGCACCGACGGCACGCTCGCCTGGACGGTCGACATCGCCAACCCCGCCTCGGGCGAGGAGTTCGTGATGGGCCTGAAGGAGATGCACATGCCCGACGGCGGCACGCGGCCCTACTCGATGTGGCTCTCGGGGCACTACCCGCGCGCGCTCGACGGACTGGCGAAGCTGCTGTCGCTCGACATGCGCGTGATGGACCCGGCGTGGATCGGCATGAAGCTCCGCAAGCTCCTTGACTACAGCGAGCCCCTGGGCGACTTCATGGCCTTCGTGCCCGGGCAGCGCCGGCAGCAGAACTGGCCTTCCACCGTCGCGTACCTGGCGCGGCTGGTGATCCACCGCTACTCGATGCTCGGGGTCCTCGACGAGAACGGCTATCCCAAGCAGGAGATGGGCATCCTCGAGACGCCGCGCCGCGGCGACGAGCCCGCGCTCATGAAGGGCACCAAGTGCACGGAGTGCGGCAACATGACCGTCATCCGCAAGGACGGCTGCGACTTCTGCAGCGCGTGCGGGTGGGTGGGGGCCTGCGGGTAGGCGGAAACGTGGCGTCGCGGGTGCGTTCCGCCGCGTGGCGCGCAGCCGGGTTGGCTGGGGTCGCACTGGTGGCGGCACTCGCGCTCCGCGCTGCGGCGCAGCCGGGCAAGGTTCCTCCCGCGGTGGCGGGCCTCCTTCCTCCCGAGGCCAGGCTCAAGTCCGGCTCCTGGAGCGCGATGCCTACCGAGTACGGCAAGAGCTTCGGCGCCAACCTGCCGGCCGGGATTCCGGGCAAGCCCATGTCCTGCGACATCACCGTGGGTCCCGAGCTTCGCGTCACCCTCAAGGGCGACACGGCCTGGGAGGCTCCGCCGATGCTCGACATGGCGGTGCAGCTCCACGCCGAGGAGATCGCGGGCGCGCGCAAGTCGCTTCCGGCGCGCGTGGCCAGCCTTCGCAAGACCAACTCGGGCGTGAAGGACGTGGTCGCGCTCCAGGAAGAGAAGCTTCCGGCGGGCCAGCGCCTCTACGTCGAGTACACCGAGAGCTGCGCCCGCCACCAGGGCGCCAACACCGTCGTGCGGGGCTTCGCGCGCAAGGGCGCCACGACGCTCTCCATCGACCTCTGGATCAGCGCCGGGGCGGCCGAGGCGAAGGCCATGGCCGCGGGAATCCTCTCGCGGTTCCAGCAGCTCGACACGAAGGCGTTGGTGCGCTAGCGCGGCGCGAAAGCGCCCCTTATCTCTCGACGGGCAGCCCCGCCGCGCGCCACTCCGGGAAGCCGTCCTCGAGCCGGCGCGCCTTGATGCCGCGCTCGCGCAGCGTGCGCACCGCGTCGAAGGACATCAGGCAGTAGGGACCGCGGCAGTAGGCCACGACCTCCTTGCGCTTCGGGAACTTCGAAAGGCGCGACTCGAGCTGGTCGAAGGGCACGTTGATGGCGCCCGGCACGTGGCCGGCGGCGTACTCCTCGGGCGGCCGGACGTCGATCACGACCACCAGGCCCTTGGCCGCGCGCTCCAGGAGCTCGGCGGGCGGCACGGGCTCCATCACGTCCTTGTGGCGAAGCCAGGTGCGCACGAGCTTCTCCACCTCCGCCACCCGGTTCTCGGCCACGTGGTGCAGGGCCGAATAGAGCGCCACGACGTCGTCGCCCGCGAGAACGTAGTACACCCGCAGGCCCTCCTTCCGCGCGTGCACCAGGCCCGCCGCGCGCAGGGCCTGCAGGTGCTTCGAGCAGTTGGCCATGGAAAGCCCCGTCATGGTCGCCAGCGCCTCCACGCTGCGCTCCCCCTGCGCCGCGTACTCCAGCAGCTGCAGCCGCGACTCGCTCGCGAGCGCGGCGGCCACCCGCGCGATGTGCTGGTACAGGGTCGACTTCATGGCCTCGCTTGACTTGGGGGTGTTCGGCATCTATTCTACTATTCAACCAATTAGTTGAACAAGGGAGCGGCGACGCCTCCATGGTAGCGGAGCCAGGGCCATGACCACGACCGGATTCGCCGACTGGGAACCTTTGGCGCGCCTCGGCGCCTTCGTCGGCGTCTTCGCGGCGATGGCCGCGTGGGAAGCGCTCGCGCCCCGGCGCGCCCGCCTGCACGCCCGCCGCGTGCGCTGGACGGCGAACCTCGGCCTCGTCGTGCTGGATTCGCTGGCGGTGCGCCTCGCCTTTCCCGTGGCGGCCGTGGGCTTCGCGGCGCTCGCCGCGGAGCGGGGCTGGGGGCTGCTCAACGCATTCGCGCCTCCCGGCTGGATCGCCTTCGTCGTCGCCGTCGTGGCGCTCGACCTCGCGATCTACTTCCAGCACGTGATGTTCCACGCCGTCCCGCTGCTCTGGCGACTGCACCGGGTGCACCACGCGGACCCGGACTTCGACGTGACCACGGGCGCGCGCTTCCACCCCGTCGAAATCCTGCTTTCGATGGCGATCAAGTTCGCGGCCATCGCTCTGATCGGCCCGCCGGCCGCGGCGGTCCTCGCCTTCGAGGTGATCCTGAACGCGGGCGCCATGTTCAACCACGGCAACGTGCGGCTGCCGGATGGACTCGACCGCGCGCTGCGGCGGGTGATCGTCACGCCCGACATGCACCGCATCCACCACTCCATGGAGATGGCGGAGGCGAACAGCAACTACGGATTCAACCTCGCGTGGTGGGACCGCCTCTTCGGCACCTACCGCGCGCAGACGAGCCTGCCGCAGGAGCGCATGCGCATCGGTGTCGAGGGCATCACGGGATCGGGCCTCGAGGTCTCGCTGGCCGGCATGCTCGCGATGCCCCTGCAGGGCACGACGGCCCCGGCCCGCATCCCGGATCCCCTACTCGACGGTGCAGGAGAACAGACGTGAGCTCGACGCTCTTCATCATCAACGACGCCCCCTACGGCAACGAGCGGGCCTACAACGCGCTTCGCCTCGCGGGCGCCCTCTCCGGCAAGGAAGGCGAGCAGGTGCGCGTTTTCCTGATGGCCGACGCCGAGGCCTGCGCCAAGGCGGGCCAGAAGGTGTCCGAGGGCTACTACAGCATCCAGATCATGCTGGGGAAGGTGCTGCGCAAGGGCGACGTGGGCCTGTGCGGAACCTGCATGGACGCCCGCGGCATGGCGGAATCCGAGTGCGTCGAGGGAGCGAGGCGCGGCACCCTGGCCCAGCTCGCCGAGTGGACGATGCAGGCCGACAAGGTCCTCGTCTTCTAGCGGGCCGGCGCGCGCCGGCGTGGTAGGGTGCGGGGCATGATTCCCGAGCTCGGCGTCATCGAAGGCTATTTCGGGCAACCATGGACCCACGCCGAGCGCAAGTTCGCGGCGGGCGAGCTGCGGCGGCTCGGCTACTCCTTCTTCCACTACGCGCCGAAGGCCGACGAGCGCCTGCGCCGCCGCTGGCGCGAGGCGCACCCCGACGCCGCGCTGGCCGAGCTGGCGGACATTTCCTCGCACTGCCGCCGCCTCGGCATGCGCTTCGGCGTGGGCCTGAGCCCCTACGAGCTCTATCGCGACTTTTCCGGCCCCGCGAAGGCGGACTTCCTCGCCAAGGTCCGCGCCCTCGACGACATCGGCCTCGACGACCTCGCGCTCCTCTTCGACGACACGCGCGGCGACGTGCCCGACCTGGCCGCGAAGGAAAGCGAGATCGTCCACGCGGCGATGGCGGCCACCCGCGCGAGCCGCGTCGTGATGTGCCCGACCTACTATTCCGAGGACACGATGCTAGACGTCGTGTTCGGCGACCGCCCGGCGGGCTATCTCGAGGACCTCGGCCGCAGGCTCGACCCGCGGGTCGGCGTCTACTGGACCGGCGAGGAGATCTGCGCCCGCGAGTTCAGCCCCGGTCACCTGGTCCGCATCGCCGACGCCCTGCGCCGCAAGCCGATGCTGTGGGACAACTACCCGGTCAACGACGGGCCCCGCATGTCCCGCTGCCTCCACCTGCGCGGATTCACGGGCCGCCCGGGCGCATTGGCGCCGCACGTCGCCGCGCACGCCATCAATCCCGCGCTTCAGCCCAACCTGACGCTGATCCCGGCCGCCACGCTCGCCGCCAGCTACCGGGAAGGCCCGGGCTATTGCTACATGCGCGCCTTCCGGGAAGCCGCGCGCGACATGGCCGGCGCCGATCTCGCCTCCATGCTCGAGGCCGACCTGCTGGCCCTCCAGGACCTGGGCATCGATCACCTGCGCGACGACCGCGAGCGCCTGCGGGCTCGCTACATGGCGGTCGACCACCCCATGGCCGTCGAGGTGGTGCGCTGGCTGGAAGGGGCGTACACGGTGGACCGCTGGGAGGAGGCCTGAGAATCACCCCGGGGGGAGAGACTGCCGGACGGCGATGCCGCCTAATTCTGGGTCGTCCCCCGACACTCGACGGGCAGGAAGCTGGGCTCGATGTCCGTCTCGTCCTTGCCGCGTATCTCCATGCCCTTGGGCACCGGCACGTCGTGGCAGATCCAGGCGATGGGCACGCGCAGCTGGTCGGGCACGACCGCCGGCCTGAGCGTCACGCGCTTGCCTTCCAGGAACTTCGTCGCGTTGTTGCCGTAGGTGAGCGTGATGGCCCCGGCCTCCACGTTCACGTCGCGCACGAGGTTGCCGACGATCTTGTCGCGCGGCGGGATGCCGGCCGCGGCGTTGTCCGCGGGCATCTCTCCCGAGGCGGACCACGCCGCCTGGACTCCCTGCCTGGCGAGGTCGGCCAGCGCGAGGCCTTCCTTCACCTGCTTGCGGATCGTGGTGTCGCGCAGGCTCGGGATCGCGAGGGCGGCCAGGATCGCGAACACCGCGAGCACGAGCACGAGCTCGATCCACGTGAAGCCGGCGGAGTGTCTGCGCATGGGCGCCATGATACGACGCCCGGGGCGGTCGAATGCCCGCGGCCTTGCTTGGCCGTTCGTGGTCAGCGCGGCGGGGCCGGCAGCAGGTCCACGGCGATGGGCTTGCGCTCCGCCGGGGGCCTCGGCTTCGGCGAGGACAGGTGGAGCACCGTCCAGAACCCGACCACGATGGCGAGCGCCAGGGCGACGACCACGAGGACCCGCCTCACCCGCGCCCTGCGCGTCGACTCCGGCCGCCACTGGCCGATGGTCTTGTCGAGCGCTTCCTTGACGATCTGGCCGCGGAAATCCATCCCGGCATCTTCGGGCCGCGCCCGCGGGCGCGCAAGGAGCGCCGGATGTGACGCAGTGCCTTGCGTGCCCCTTCGCCCGGGACTATGGTGTCGGCACAACGGAGAACAACGACATGGCAAAAGGCGTCCCGGACGTCTTTTCCGGCGCACTGGGCCAGCGATTCGAGTATGTCCGCCGCCTCGGCCAGGGCGGCATGGCGGAGGTCTACCTCGCCCGCGACCGCTTCCACGAGCGGGAGGTGGCGCTGAAGATCGTCCGCTCCACGCAGAACGCCGGGGAGGAACGCAAGCAACTCGAGCACCTGTGGCTCAACGAGATGCGGCTCGCGGGCCGCCTGAAGCATCCCTACATCCTCGAGGTGTACGAGGCCGGGAGCGAGGACGGCCACAGCTTCCTCGTGATGGAGTTCCTCGCCGGCGGGACGCTGTCGTCGCACACCTCGCCCGACACGCTGCTTGCGCCATCGCGCGTGGCCGACATCGTGTTCAAGGTGAGCCACGCCCTGGAGTACGCCCACACGCAGGGCCTGCTGCACCGCGACGTGAAGCCCGCCAACGTGCTCCTCGCGGCCGACGGCACGCCCAAGATCAGCGACTTCGGCGCCGCCTACCTGCTGGACGAGGAGCACACGCAGGTGATGGGCGTTGGCACCCTCGCCTTCATGCCGCCGGAGCACTTCGAGGGGGTGGAGCCCGGCGTGCAGACGGACATCTACGCCACGGGGGTGATGGCCTACAACCTCCTGAGCGGCGCCTACCCGCACCTGTCGGAGACGCAGGCCGACCTCATCCACGAGAAGCTGCAGGGCAAGCCCGTCCCGCTCGCCTCGCGACGCCGCGACCTGCCGCCGGCCCTCGTGTCGCTCGTCGACCGCGCCATCCACCGCGACCGCAAGGTGCGCTTCGCGACCTGGCAGGCGTTCCGCGACGCGCTCGCCGGCGCCTTCCCCGAGCTCGTGGCCCGGTCGGCCACCGTCACGGAGAGCGCGCGCTTCGAGGCCCTGCGCCGCATCCCGTTCTTCGCGAAGTTCACCGAGACGCAGGTGTGGGAGGCCGTCCGCATCGGCGTGCCGCGCACCTTCGACAAGGGCGCCGAAGTGATCGCGGAGGGCTCGGACGACACGACGCTCTACGTGGTGGAAGCGGGCGACCTCGAGGTCGTGCACAAGGGCGTGCGCCTGGGCCGCATCCCGCCCGGCGAGGCGTTCGGCGAGATCGCCTTCATCGAGGGCACCGACCGCCCCCGCGTGGCGAGCGTGCGCGCCGTGACGCCCACGGAAGTGGTCACCTTCTCCGCCGAGGCGCTCAACCAGGCCTCGGGCTCGCTGCAGGCCGCCTTCGGCCGCGGGATCGTGAAGCTGCTCGTGCGGCGCCTCGTCCACTCCAACGACCGCTACGTGATGGCGATCCGCGCCAAGGGCGCGGCGAAATAGGGGCGGCGGCCCGAGCGGTCCGGTTGACCTGCCTCAACCCGCGGCGCCGCGGCGTTCCGAACATGGAAAGGTGGGGATCTCCCCATCGGCCGACGAGGCACCCATGGCTCACGGCGACCTTGCATCCGGCATCGGGCGCGTCATTGCAGCGGCGGGCGCTCTCGTCTCGCTGGCGGGCCCGGCGCTCGCGCAGGAGGCTCCGAGCCCCTTCGCCGGCAGCTGGCGAGGCACCATCGTCAACGTCGAGCAGGTCGCGTGCGGCGGCACGACGACCACCTACGCGTTCACGATGCCCTGGTCCGGCACCGTTTCCCTGACCGGCGAGTTCCAGGGCGTCTGGGGCGCGGCGAGCGCGACGCGCGACGGCGTGCCGTACGCGACGCCGCCGCAGCCCTCCGGCTATCCCGCGTGGTATGTGCGGCCCGACGGCACGACCGACTACATCTATGGGGACCACGAGGCCAACGGCGCGGTGAACTGCGACCTGTCGGCGCGCTACTCCGCCCCTCCTTCCCTCTCGATGAGCGGCGACCAGTCCTGCCCGGCGCAGGCGTTCGTGGATCCCGGCACCGGTCAGTCCTGCACGAACACGATCCACCTGAGCGTCACGGGCACGGGCACGGCGACCGCCTTCCCGATGGTGGTGAACTCGAACATCGGCGCCACGGTATCGAGCGCGAGCGCGAGCATCCAGTACCGCCCGCAGGACGTGGGCGCCTCCGGAAGCGTCTACACCTTCGCCGTCGCGCCGCAGACGCTCGTCAAGGCGTCGCACGGCGAGGACGGATCCCTCTTCGTCGGCTTCGCCAAGTCGACCGCGGGCGGGAAGGACACTTCCGTCGCCTGCGTCCTCGCGCAGCTCAACGCCTCGGGGCAGCTGCAGTCGGTCTCCGCCTCGAGCCTGCAGGCCTACGTGACCGGGGTGCTGTCCTCGCAGGGGCAGGCGGTCACGATCATCAACAACGTCCCCACCGTCAACATCGGCGGTGCCGTGTTCTACGTCGGCTACGGCAGCAGCGCCTCCGCGATGCTCAACGGCAACATCGTGAACCGCGCGGTGTCGGTGCCGGGCTCCACACAGTGCGACCCGCAGCCGCCGCAGGCGGGATGGTGGTGGAACCCGAACGAGAGCGGCCGCGGCTACTCCATCGAGGCGCAGGGCAACAACCTCTTCATGGCGAGCTACCTGTACGACGCCTCGGGGCGGGCTACCTGGCACGTGGCTGCCGGTCCCACGATGCTCGAGGGGTCGCTCTTCACCGGGTCCCTTCTCGCCTTCGGCAGCGGGGTGACGCTCGACGGCCCCTACCGGTCCAACGCGCCGCTCGCGAGCCCGGGAAGCGTGACGCTGGCCTTCTCGGACGCGCGGCACGGCACGCTCGTGTGGCCCGGCGGCACGGTGGCGATCCAGCGATTCCCCGTGAGTCCGGCAGGGGCGTCCGCGACGCCCCTCGCCAACGCGCCGCAGAACGGCTGGTGGTGGGGCGGCAGCGCCGACAACGGGCGGGGATTCTTCTTCGAGTGGCAGGGAAACGCCGCCTTCCTCGCCGGCTACATGTACGACACCTCCGGCAATGCCGTGTGGTACGTCTCGCAGGGCACGGTATCCAATGCGCTGTCCTACCAGGGCACCTGGCTGCAGTTCGCCAATGGGCAAACGCTCACCGGCGCCTACAAGGCCCCGGCGCTCGTGAACGGCAACGTGGCCCCGGTGACGATCACCTTCCAGGGCGCGGACACGGGCATCCTCACGCTGCCGTCCGGGAATCTCGCCATCCAGCGGTTCCGGTTCTAGCTCGACCGCCGGGGTCCACGCGGACCGGATTCAATCGGGCAGCGCGGCGAGGATCGCCGCGCTCGCCGAGGTGCCGATGCGGCTCGCGCCCGCCTCGATCATCGTCAGTACGTCCGCCAGATTCCGGATGCCGCCCGAGGCCTTCACCCCGACCGAGGTGCCGACGGTCGCGCGCATGAGCCGCACGGCCTCCACGCTCGCCCCGCCCGCGGGGTGGAAGCCCGTGGAAGTCTTCACGAACGCCGCCCCCGCCTCGACGCACAGGCGGCAGGCGACGCGGATCTCGTCCGGCGTGAGCGCGGCCGTTTCCAGGATCACCTTCACGGGAGTGCCCGGGACAGCGCGCACCACCGTGGCGACGTCGTCGCGAGCCTCCGCCACGCGTCCGCTGCGCAGGAACCCCAGGTTCAGGACCATGTCGATTTCCGTGGCGCCATCCGAAGCGGCGAGGGCCGCCGCGCGCGACTTCACCTCGCTCCGGTCGCAGCCGTGGGGGAAGCCGACAACCGAGATCACGCCGACCGGCGTTCCCCGGAGTTCGCGCGACGCGAGCGCGACCCAGCAGGGTTGCACGCAGTAGAAGCCCCCGGGCCAGGGGCGGACCACCTCGATGCCGGCCCGGATGTCCGCCTCGACCGCCTCGGGTTTCAGGACCGAATGGTCCAGCAGCCGGGCCATCTCTCCACGCTTCATCGCGTCGTTCCCCCCGCGGCCGGGCGCAGCCGCGCGATGCGCTCGTCGAGCCACGCCCGCAGCTTCGCCTCGGAATCGAATTCGGGCGTCGTGTCGGGCACGCCCTGGTAGAAGACCGTGAGCACCGGTGCCTCCGAGGCGGCGGGCCGCGCCGATGCGTAGAGCCGGAACTCCGTGCGCGCGAACTCGGCGAACCGGCCCCTGCGCGAGCTCACGTCCACCGTGCCCGTGACCGCCGCCGCCGCACGCACGGCCTGCCGGCCTCCGCCGAACGGATCGACCGCGTCGACGCCCAGCGCCGGGTAGCGCGCGTCGTCCTTCACCACGCGCATCACCACCGTCGCGTCGTCGAGATTCGGCGCGCGCAGGATCGCCCACGCGATGGCCACGCCCTCCGCGGCGAAGGCGTCGCTTTCGCCGTGGATCTCGCGCCCGGCCAATGCGTCGGCTGCCCCGGCCGGCGAGGCGAGCGCGAGCGACAGCGCAATGACGGCGGCGCGCGCGCTCACGGGCGCTCCTCCGGCAGCACCGGGATGTCCGGGCCCTTCAGCTCCACGGCCACCGCCGACCCTTCCGCGAGGAGCTCGCCGGGCCTCGCGTTGTAGCTCACCACCTGCAGTCGCGCCTCGCCGCAGCGCACGACGTACTCCACCTTCTCGCCCAGGAACATGCGGCCCTCCACGGTTCCCCTCGGCAGCGCCGGTGCGCCCTCCGCGGCCCGCAGCGCCAGCGCCTCCGGCCGCAGGACGAGCCGCACGGCGTCGCCCGCGCGCGCGCCCGTCGGAAGACACGCCACGGCGACGCGCTGCCCGAGCACCGTCACCTCCCCGCCCGCGGCCGCGGCCGATTCCACGCGCGCCGGCAGCAGGTTCACGCGGCCGATGAACTGCGCCACGAAGGCCGACGCGGGACGGTAGTAGAGGTCGTCCGCCGTGCCCTCCTGCACGATGGAGCCCTGGTTCATCACCGCGATGCGGTCGGAGACCGCCATCGCCTCCTCCTGGTCGTGCGTCACGTACACGGTCGTGATCGCGAGGCGCCGCTGCAGCTCGCGGATCTCGTGGCGCATCTGAACGCGCAGCTTGGCGTCGAGGTTCGACAGCGGCTCGTCGAAGAGCAGCACCTGCGGCCGGATCACGATGGCACGGGCGAGCGCCACCCGCTGCTGCTCGCCGCCCGAGAGCTGGTTGGAGAACTGCTGCTCGTAGCCCGCCAGGCCCACGAGTGCGAGCACCTCCCTCACGCGCGAGGCGATCTCCGAATCCGGGAGGTTTCGCACGCGCAGCCCGTAGGCCACGTTCTCGCCGATGGTGAGGTGGGGGAAGAGCGCGTAGTTCTGGAAGACGAAGCCGATGTTGCGCTGGCTGGCGAGCTGGTGGGTCACGTCCCGCCCGCCGATGAGCACGCGGCCGGTATCGGGGCGCTCGAAGCCCGCGATCATGCGCAGCGTCGTCGTCTTGCCGCAGCCCGAGGGCCCCAGCATCGTCACGAACTCGCCGGGCCGCACGTCGAGCGTCACGTCGCGCGCGGCCCACACCTCCCCCTTCACCTTGTGGGAGAAGCGCTTCGAAACGACCTCGACCTTGACGCCCACCGCCTCCATCGCCCCTCCGCTATCCGCCCAGCAGGCTCGTTACGGGCTCCGCGCCGGGCGCGCGCATCCGCCGCAGCCCCCAGCTGATCGCCCCGATCACGACGAACACGATCGCGATCACCAGCACCGAGAAAGCCGCCGCGGGCCCCAGCGACAGCTCCGTCATGTTCTCCAGGATCTTCACGGTGATGAGCGTCCAGTTGATCGACACGAGGAAGATCGTGGCGCTGATCGCGGTCATGGAGCGGATGAAGACCACCCCCAGCCCGGCGAAGAATGCCGGCAGGATGAGCGGCAGCGTGATCCGGCGGAAGGTGGTGCCGCTCGCGGCCCCGAGGCTCTCCGAGGCCTCCTCGAGGCTGCGGTCGATCTGCTGCAGCAGCGCGATCGTCGTGCGGATCCCCGTCGGCCCGTAGCGGAACACGTAGCAGGCGATGATGACGAGGGCCGTGCCCGCCAGCTCGATGGGCGGGTCGTTGAAGGCGATGAGGTAGGCGATGCCGACGATGGTGCCCGGCAGGGCGTAGTTCACCATCGAGGTCACCTCCATCGTCCGCCGCCCGGGGAACGCCTTGCGCGCCACCAGGTAGCCGAGGAGCACGCCGTAGAGCCCGCCCAGCGGCATGCTGAGGCCGGCGATGACGAGCGTGTCCTTGATGGCCTTGAGCCCCTCGGTGAAGATCACGCCGTAGTGGCGCAAGGTGAGCGCGTGGTTGGCGCCGAAGGCCATCACGAGCGAGGCGTACAGGAGCAGCGCGTAGAGGTAGGCGATCACCACCGTCACCGCCACGCACGCGGCCACGAGCACCCAGCGGACGCCGGGCGCCACGCTCTCGAACGGCGCCGTGCCCGCGCCCTTGCCCGTCACGGTCACGTAGAAGCGCTGGCTCACCCAGTAGCGCTGCAGCACGAACACCGCCATGGCCGGCACCAGCAGCGCGAGCGACAGCACCGCCCCGCCGCGCAGGTCGAACATCCCGGTGATCTGCAGGAACGCCTGCGTGGGCAGCACGGGGAAGGCGTTGCCGGCCAGGATGAGCGGCGTGGCGAAGTCCGCGAGCGAGGCCGCGAAGAGCAGCAGGAAGGAGTTCGCGAGGCCGGGGATGCACAGCGGCATCGTGACCGTCCGGAACACGCGCCAGCGCGAGGCGCCCAGGCTCATCGCCATCCCCTCGATGTTGGAGTCGATGGCCGCGAGGATGGGGCGAAGCGCCAGGTACGCGATGGGGAAGTAGGTGAGCGCCTCCGAGAAGAGGGTGCTGCCCATGCCGTAGATGGTGAAGCCCTTGATGCCGAGCAGCTCGTAGGTGATGAGCCCGCGCGGACCGAAGGAGAAGACGAAGGCGATGGCCGTCGTGAAGGGCGGCGAGATGAGCGGCAGCAGCACCGCGCCGTCGATCGCCGTCACCACCCACCGCGGCAGCCCCCCGCGCGCCACGGTGAAGGCGAACACGAAGCCGAGGAACGTGCCGAGCAGGCCCACGAGCGTGGCGAGCAGCAGGCTGTTCCAGAACGCCTGGACCTGGTGCCGGTCGGTGAGGATCGCGCCGATTCCCGCGACCGAGAAGTGCCCGCCGTCCCAGAAGACCCTCGCGGCGAGCATCGCGAGGGGGAAGACGACGAAGAGGCCGAGCAGCAGCCATAGCGCCAGCACCGCGGCGGAAAGCGCGGGGTCCTGCCGGGCCCACGCGAGGCCGCGGGCCGGCCCCTCGGGCGCCGCTACGCTCGCCATGCCGCCTCGCTCAGGGGTTCAGCACCTCGGCGATCCAGCGCTCGACCATTCTCTTGCGGTTGGCGCCCGCGTAGTCGGCGTCGATGGGGAAGATCTTCGCGTCCTTCAGGACCTCGGCGAGGCTCGGCTCCACCTTCACGTCGGGGTGCGCGGGCAGGAAGTTGATCTTGTGCGTCGCGAACGTGTTCTGCATGGCGGGCGAGGTGGCCCAGTCGATGAGCTTCCGGCCCAGCTCCGGGTTCTTGGCGCCCTTGATGAGCGCGATGGCCTCCGCGGCCGTGCCGATGCCCTCCTTCGGGAAGCTGATGACGACGTCGTAGCCCTTCGCCTTGGTGTCGAGCGCGTCCACGATGAAGAAGATGCCGCCACCGGCCTGGCCGAGGCCCACGGGGAGCGTCCCGCCGCCGCCGCTCTTGGTGTAGAGCTGGACGTTGGGGCGCAGCTTCTTCATGTACTCGAAGGCCTTGTTCTCGTCGCGGCCATTCACCTCGACGATCGAGAAGATGCGCGTGACGGCCGTGCCGGAAGTGCGTGCGTCCGCCATCTGCAGCATGTTCTTGTAGGCCGGGTTCAGCAGGTCGTTCCACGAGGCCGGCGCCTTGAGCTTGTTCTCCTGGAGGAACTTCGCGTTCGTCATGAAGACGAGCGGGTCGTCGGCGATGGCCACCCATTGCCCGTCGGGGTGCTTGAAGCGCGCCGGAAGCTTCGCGAAGGACGGCGGCTTGTAGGACTCGAAGATGCCCTCCTTGATGCCGGCCGAGTGCGTCTCGACCGGGCCGCCGAAGAGGACGTCGACGCGAGGGTTCCCCTTCTCGGCGATCACGCGCGCGAGCGCCTCGCCCGAGGAGAAGCGCACGAAGTTCACCTTGATGCCGGTGGCCTTCTCGAACTCCTGGAACATGGGGCGGGCCCAGTTTTCGGGCCAGATCGTGTAGACGTTGACCGTGTCCGCGGCCCGCGAGGAAAGGGCGGCGAGGCACAGCACGGGCAGGGAGAGGGCAACGGCGAGACGCTTCAGGACGTTCATGGCTCTTCCTTCGGGGGGGGCGCGGGATCGGAACGGTTCCTCGGGGCAACAGCGGTGACCATCCTACGCCGCGGCGCCCCGCCCGGCGACTGTGCTTCGTCAGGGAATGCGCAATCGCCGCCGATGGACCGTGCCCGCTCGCTGCGGCGGGAGAGCGCAGCCCGGGTGGCCATGAAGGAGCGCTACGGCAGGCAGCGCTCAGAGCTCGACGCGGGTGCCGAGCTCCACGACGCGGTTGACGGGGATGTTGAAGTAGTCGGTGACGTTGCCGGCGTTGCGGGCCATCGCCGCGAACACCAGGTTGCGCAACCGCATCAGGGCGCCCTTCGCCCGGACGGAGGGCAGGATCTTCTCCCGTGAGAGGAAGAACGAGGCCTCCATGGGCTCCGCCTGGAGCCCCATGGGCCCGCACAGCTCGAGCGCCGCGCCCACGTCCGGCCGGTTCATGAAGCCGTAGCGCACGGCCACGCGCCAGCAGTCGTGGCCGAGGCGCTCGCACTTCACGCGCTCGCCGAAGGGCACCCAGGGCACGTCGCGGAACTCCACCGTCATGAAGACGTTGCGCTCGTGCAGCGCCCTGTAGTGCTTGAGGCTGTGCAGCAGCGCGTGCGGCGTCGAGTCGGGGGTGGAGGTGAGGAATACCGCCGTGCCCGACACCCGCTGCGGCGGCGCGGCGAAGAGTGAGTCGAGGAAGGGCGCGAGCGGGATCGACGAGGCGCGCAGCTGCTCGAGGAGCGCCTTGCGGCCCTGCTGCCACGTCACCATCACGGAGAAGATCGCGGCGCCCAGCAGCAGGGGGAACCACCCGCCCTCGAGCACCTTGTGCATCGCCGCGGCGAAGAAGGTGGCGTCCACCACCAGGAACGCGGCCGTGGCGGGCACGACGATCCACAGCGGGAAGCGCCAGCCGTGGCGGACGACGAAGAAGGTGAGGAAGGTGGTGACGAGCATCGTCCCCATCACCGCGACGCCGTAGGCCGAGGCGAGGCGGGTCGACGAACCGAAGCCGATCACGGCGGCGGCCACGGCCGCGAGCAGGATCCAGTTGGTCATCGGCACGTAGACCTGGCCCATCGCCCGCGAGGAGGTGTGCAGCACGGACATGCGGGCGAGGTAGCCGAGCTGGATCGCCTGCTGCGTGATCGAGTAGGCGCCCGAGATCGTCGCCTGCGAGGCGATCACCGTGGCCGCGGTGGCGAGCGCCACGATGGGGTAGAGCGCCCAGGAGGGATAGGCGAGGCAGAACGGATTCTCGAGCGCCTTCGGTCCAGCTCGCTTCCGGCGGCTTCGTGGGCGGGAGCATCGGCCTCGAGACGGGCGAGCCGTGGTTCGTGGGCGCGGGGCTCGGGCGCACGAACCTGCGCCCCTACTACAACCTCAACTTCGACCCGAACGACTCGTGGACCATCTCGGCCGGCCACCGCGACGGGTCGGGCCGCGTGCTGATGGCGTTCATGGTCCGCGACAACCGCGAGAACCCGGACCAGCGCCACGTGCACCTCGTGTGGCGCCAGCCCCTCGAACGCGGCAACCACCTCACGGCCGATGCGCTCTGGAAGAAGGGGCTCGTGGAAGGCGAGATGATCCAGCGGTGGGGCTTCACCGTGACGTACGACTGGCCCCGCTTCTTCGTGCGCCTGGCGCGCGACCCGAAGACCAACTTCACGACGGTGGACACCTGGCGGTTCTCCGCCGGGACCCGGTTCTAGGGCAGCCTTGGTATCCTGATCGCTCCTCCCCAAGCCCCGCCGCCATGCGCCTTTCCGCCCACGAGATCGCCGAGTACCGCCTCTTCGCCGAGCGCCTCGCGGACGCCGCCGCTGTCGCGATCGAGCCCTTCTTCCGCGCGCCGCTCGCGGTGGAGGACAAGGGCGGTGCGCGCTTCGACCCCGTCACCGAGGCCGACCGCG
>JBBIJT010000061.1:0-19667 GCA_037445795.1 Betaproteobacteria bacterium
TCATCGCCTGCGCCTACTTCATGCCCGGCTGGCGCGTGCGGCACGCCCTCATGGAAGCCGCCTCGCGCGGGGTGCGGATCGCGATCGTGGTCCAGGGCTGGTCCGACCACCGGGTGTTCCAGAACGCGAGCCGCGTCCTCTACGGGGCGCTGCTCGAGCACGGGATCGAGATCTACGAGTACGAGCGCAGCGAGCTGCATGCCAAGGCGGCGGTCATCGACGCGCGCTGGGCCACGGTCGGCTCCTCGAACCTCGATCCCTTCAGCCTCTTCCTCGCCCGCGAGGCCAATGTCTTCGTGTTCAGCGAGTCGTTCGCGCGGGAGCTCAGGGAATCGATCGACTTCGAGATCCAGCGCGGCGCGCGGCCCGTGCCGCGCCTGCTCTGGAGGCGCCGCTCCCTGGCGGAGCGCGTGTCCGGCTGGATCGCCTACGGCTACGCGCGGCTCGCCATGGGCATCGCCGGCATCGGCCGGCGATGGTTCTGAGGGGGGGGCCGCGCCCGGCGCCCTAGCGGTGGTCGGTGCGGTTGGCGCTCGCGCCGCGGATGAGCGTGCCGACGCCCTCGCTCGTGAGGACTTCCAGCAGCAGCGCGTGCGAGATGCGCCCGTCGATGATGTGCGCCGTCTTCACGCCGTTCTTCACCGCGTCGAGCGCGCACTCCACCTTGGGAAGCATGCCGCCGTGGATCGTGCCGTCGTCGATCATCTCCTTGACCTTCTTGGAGGTGAGGCCGGTCACGACCTTGCCATCCTTGTCGAGGACGCCGGTGGTGTTCGTGAGCAGGATGAGCTTCTCGGCCTGCAGCGTCACCGCGAGCTTGCCGGCCGCGACGTCCGCGTTGATGTTGTAGGCCACGCCCTTCTCGTCGGCGCCGATGGGGGCGATCACCGGGATGAAGTCGCGCTCGTCGAGGAGCTGGATGATCTCGGGGTCGACCCTCACCACCTCGCCCACGAGCCCCACGTCGATCTTCTTCTTCTTGTCTTCCTTGCTCGCCACCTTGAGCTTGCGCGCGTGGATGAAGTGGCCGTCCTTGCCCGTCAGGCCGACGGCCTTGCCTCCCGCCTTGTTGATGAGCGTCACGATCTCCTGGTTGATGAGGCCGCCGAGGACCATCTCCACCACGTCGAGCGTCTCCTCGTCGGTGACGCGCATGCCCTGGATGAACTCGCTCTGCTTGCCGAGCTTCTGCAGCAGCGCCCCGATCTGGGGGCCGGCGCCGTGCACGACGACGGGATTCATGCCGATCAGCTTGAGCAGCACGATGTCCTCGGCGAAGTCCTCCTGCAGCGCGACGTCGGTCATCGCGTTGCCGCCGTACTTGATCACGATCGTCTTGTCGTAGAAGCGCTGGATGTAGGGCAGCGCCTCGATGAGCACTTCGGCCTTCTTCGACGACGATAGCTTGGGGGGCATGGGGGTGGCGCCGCGGAGGGAATGGAATTGGCCGCTATTGTAGGCGGCGCTCCCCAACTAAAAAAGGGCGACGTGCGGATTCCCGGCGGGCCCCTAGCGGCTTCCCCGCAGGTCGACCACGTCGGCGGCGATCCGCCAGCCCTGCGCCTCGAGGCGCCAGACCCGGACGAAGTCCCCGGCCGTGGCGCCCGGCGCCGGCCCGAAGCGGCCGACGGCATAGCCCAGGTCGCCCGAGGCCGCCACCTCGTGCGAGTCCAGCGCCCAGGCGGTGCGCGCGTCCCCGGCGGCCGGGGAATCCAGCGCCCGCTCGCGCCCCAGGAAGGGCGCGGAGCCCTCGCGATACAGGCGGATCGTGGCGGACGCGAAGGCGGCGTACGCGGCGCGATCGCCCTCGGCGGCGGCGCGCGAGGCGAACGCAGCCTCCGCTTGCGCGACCGAGCCGGCCTCCGGCCCCGGTGCGGCGGGGGTCGTCCTCGCCACGAGCGCCGCGTCGGCCAGGGCCGCCGCTTCGTGCCCGATTCCCAGGTCGACATGCACGCGCCAGCCGCCGCCCGGCTCGCGCTTCCACACCGAGACGAACTGGCCGTGGCGCGGCGCGGCGGCGGGGTCCTTCCGGCTGGTCATCCTCCACGGGCCCGTGGACAGGCCCAGCTCCCCGGAGGCGGCGACCTCGACGAATGCCGGCCGCCAGTCGAGGACGATGGGGGGATCCGGCCTCCCGGCGACGAGCGCGGGGCCGTCGACGGGCCCGTCGCGGAACATCCTGGCCCCCGGGGCGAGCCAGGAGAGGAACGCCGCCTTCATGCCCTCGCGCACGGACTGCGCGGCGAAGGCGCTCTCGGCGGCGGCGAGCGAGGCGGGGGCGCCCTCCGGGGAATCGGCCGGTGTCACGGCGGCGCAGCCGGCAAGGGCCGTGGCGAGGGCGGCGATGGCGGGTCTCATGCGGCCATTCTGGGCGGGCGGTCCGGCGGCGCGGTTACGGACGGTGCCGCGCCCGTGACGGATCCTTGCGGCCCTAGAGGACGTAGCGCGACAGGTCCTCGCTCTTCGCGAGCCCCGCGAGCCGCCGGTCGACGTAGGCCGCGTCGATCCTCGCCTCGCGCGCTCCCCGCCCCGCGTCGAAGGAGATCTCCTCGAGCAGCTTCTCCATCACGGTGTGGAGCCGGCGCGCGCCGATGTTCTCCGTGCGCTCGTTCACCGAGAACGCGATCTCCGCGATCCGGCGCACGGCGTCGGGAGTGAACGAGAGCGCCACATCCTCGGTGGCGAGGAGCGCCTCGTACTGGCGCGTGAGGCACGCGTCCGTGGCGGTGAGGATGCGCTCGAAGTCGTCCACCGACAGGCTCGAGAGCTCCACGCGGATGGGAAGCCGGCCCTGCAGCTCGGGGATGAGGTCCGAGGGGCGGGCGAGGTGGAACGCGCCGCTCGCGATGAACAGGATGTGGTCGGTGCGCACGACGCCGTACTTGGTCGTGACGGCCGTGCCCTCGACGAGGGGCAGGAGGTCGCGCTGGACGCCCTGGCGGGAGACGTCGGCGCCGCCCACCTCGCCGCGGCTCGCGATCTTGTCGATCTCGTCGAGGAACACGATTCCGTTCTGCTCGACCGCCCGCATCGCCCTTACGCGGATCTCCTCCTCGTTCACCAGCTTGCCGGCCTCTTCGTCGGTGACCAGGCGAAGCGCCTCGCCGATGGGGAGCTTGCGGCTGCGGCGCCGGCCGCCGCCCAGGTTCGCGAACATGCCCTGGATCTGCTGCGTGAGCTCCTCCATCCCGGGCGGGGCCATGATCTCCATGGACGCGGGGCCCTGGGATACGTCGATCTCGATCTCCTTGTCGTCGAGCTTGCCCTCGCGCAGCATCTTGCGGAACCGCTGCCGCGTGGAGCCGGCTTCCTGGCCCTCGGAGGGCGGCACGCCGGGAAGCAGGGCGTCGAGGATCCTATCCTCGGCCGCGTCCTCGGCGCGCGCGCGCACCTTGCCCATCTCCTGCTCGCGCGTCGACTTGACCGCCATCTCGGCGAGGTCGCGGATGATCGTGTCGACGTCGCGGCCGACGTAACCCACCTCCGTGAACTTGGTGGCCTCGACCTTCACGAACGGGGCGTTCGCGAGCCGCGCGAGCCGGCGCGCGATCTCGGTCTTGCCCACCCCCGTGGGGCCGATCATCAGGATGTTCTTGGGCGTGATCTCGCCGCGCAGCGGCTCGGGCACCTGCGAGCGGCGCCAGCGGTTCCTCAGTGCGATCGCCACGGCGCGCTTGGCCGCGTCCTGGCCGACGATGTGCTTGTCGAGCTCGTGGACGATCTCCTGCGGGGTCATCATCGGGGGAGCCTGCGGCGCGGTCGCTGCGGGTGAGTCGCTCACGGCGCCGCCCTCACAGCGTCTCGATCACGTGGTTCTGGTTGGTGTAGACGCAGATGTCGCCGGCGATCTCGAGCGATCTCTTCACGATGTCGGCGGGAGCGAGGTCGGTGTGCTCGACGAGCGCGATAGCGGCGGCCTGGGCGTAGGAGCCGCCGCTGCCCATGGCGAGGATGCCGCGCTCGGGCTCCAGGACGTCGCCCGTGCCGGTGATGAGGAGCGAGGTCTCGCGGTCGGCCACGGCGAGCATCGCCTCCAGCCGGCGCAGCGCGCGGTCGGTGCGCCAGTCCTTGGCGAGCTCGACGGCGGAGCGCAGCAGGTTGCCCTGGTGCTTCTCGAGCTTGGCCTCGAAGCGCTCGAAGAGCGTGAACGCGTCGGCGGTGGCGCCGGCGAAACCCGCCAGGATCCGGTCGCCGTAGAGGCGGCGGACCTTGCGGGCCGTGGCCTTCACGACGACGTTGCCGAGGGTGACCTGGCCGTCCCCGCCCATGGCGACGCTCTCGCCGCGACGGACGCAGATGATGGTGGTGCCGTGGAAGGACTCGTCGGCCATGGGGCCTAGTTCGCCTTTCGGCGGATGAGGATGGCGTGGCGATTGAACCCGAATGCCTCGAGGAGCGCGGCATTCAATTCCGAAAGATTGGAAAGGATTACCCGCTTGCCCGCGAGCTGGATCGCCTTCACCACCTCGAAGAACTGGGCCCCGGCCGCGAACTCGATCCTGAGGACCTTGCTCATGTCCACGGCGATCTCGGTGCCGCCCGCCGCGTGCGCGGCGAGGTCGGCGAACTGGTTCTGGCTGGACGGGGAGAGCACGCCCTTCAGCGCGAATCCGGGCTGCGGGCCCGGCTGGGAAGGGGGCGGGGCCGCGGCGGCCGGCTGCGCCGGCGCGGAGGCGGCCACCGTGTTCACGTAGACCTCCCAGATGGGCGGCGACATCTCGAAGGCCACGGCGTACTCGAGCCCCAGCTCCTCGAACGGCTCCTGCCGGCCCTGGAGGATGTAGAGCTCGAAGAGCAGGGACCAGAAGCTGCGGATCGCGTCGGATGCGGGCTCGTTGAACGCGGTGCGGAGCACCTTCTCGATGACCTCCACGTTGTTGAACCACATCGGCGTCCCGGCCTTGCGCAGCCGCTGCAGGGTCGCGGCGAGCAGCGCCGACTCCGAGGCGGTGATCGAGGCGATCTTGCCGAAGTCGATGCGCACCGTTCCCATCGAGCTGGCGAACTGGACGAGCTTCTCGATCTCCGGCGCCAGCTCGCCGAGCGGGTTGGGCTTCAGGGCGAAGAAGTCCTTTCGCTCGCGGCTCTGCGCGCGGCGCGGGTCGGATGCGGCCTCGTCGCCGCCCGACCACACGGGGGGCGACTGCTCGAACTTGACCGTGTAGAGGAGCGAGAGCGCGTCGAACTCCGAGTGGTTCTGCGTGACCTCGAACAGGTCGAACAGCATGAGCCAGGGCTGCTTGTTGGACCGGCTCGCGGGGTCGCGGGTGAGCGCCTTGAGGACCGCCTCGGCGGGCCCCGGCATGTTGGCCGCGTAGAGCACGGCCGCTTCCTGCGCCGGGGGCAGGGGGGCGGAGTGGTACTCCTCGGTGCCCACGCGCCCGGGCGACCGGGCCGCGGCGGGCCTGGGGTATCCGGTCGTGGCGCCGCCGGCGCCGGTGGAGGTCACGGCCACGGCGGGCTCAGGGCTTCACCGCCGTGGCGTTCGTCAGGCGGTAGTACACGACGTCGTTGTCGAGGACCGCCATGCGCCCGGCCAGCACCACGGGCTCGAAGGTGAAGTCGATGGGCTTGTCGGCAAGCACCTCGACGAGGGACTCCGGCCCCCCGGTCAGGCAGAACGAGCAGTGCGGGGGGTAGGCGGAAAGCAGGAAGCGCTTCTGCTGCTTCGCCTGGTCGAGCGGCATCATGAAGCCGTAGAGCTTCACCTGCTGCTTGTCGAGCTCCTTCACTTCCTTCGGGAACGAGGGGCCGAACTTCTTGTCCGCCTTCTGCACCGTCTTGGTCGACTGCAGCAGCTGCCAGGGCACGGTCCCGGCGGGGGCGGGGTCGGCGCCGATCCAGAACCCGCCCTGGGCCGGCGACTTGGACGGGTCCTGCGGCTGCACCGCCGCGGCGTGGGCGGCGGCGAGCGCGGCAACGAGGGCGAAGGCGATGCGGCGGAGGGTTCGGGATTGCGCCATGGGTCACGGGCCTATCGTTTCGCGAGAAGGCTCGCGGGATCGCTGAAGTATGCCTGCACGGCCGGAACGAGGCAGGTGAGCGTCCCGGCCGCCAGGACGGCCCCCACGAGGATCGCCTCGCCGGCGACCCAGGTGAGCCCGGTGAGGGGCCATGAGCCGGCCTCCGCGAGCCACAGGCCCAGTGCGTGCGCCGCGCCATGCCCGAGAGCGAGCCCAAGTATAACGCCCGCGAGGAGGAGCGTCACACCCTCGGCTAGCGTGAGCGCGGCGAGCGTGGCCGGGCGCGCGCCCAGGGTGCGCAGCAGCGCGAGGTCGTAGCGCCGCTCCTGCAGCGCCGAGGTGAGCGCGACGAAGAGCGACAGGGCCGCGCTCGCCATGAGCACGATGGCGAACCACCGCAACGTCTCGACTCCCGCCCCGACGAGGCTGAGCAGGCGCGCGCTCTCGTAGGCGGGCGAGGCGGCCTGCATCGCCGTTCCGGCGTTGATCGCCCGCGGGAGCATCGCGGCGGCGAGCGGCGTCGCGTACCGCACGAGGAGCGCGGTGATCTCGGGGCGCCCGGGGGCGTGGCTTCCGTGGACGTGCCACACGCTCTCCACCGATGTGAGGACCAGGCGGTCGATCACCGTTCCGGTGGGGGCGAGGATCCCCACCACGCGGTACGGGTGGTCGTCGTGGGCGGGGCCGGCGGCCGCGAGGCCGTGCGAGCCCGTGAGGGCCGCGCCGACCGCGAGGCCGTGCCGGCGGGCGACCTCGGAGCCGACGACGGCCTCCATCTCGTCCGCGAAGAGCGCGCCCCGCGCGAGCTTCGCGTCGTAGAGCGCCGGGAAGGACGCGTCCGTGCCCACGATGCGGTAGCCGCGGAAGGAGTCGCCCAGGGCGAGCGGGGTGGCGGAGGCGACCATCGGGTTCTTCATGACCGTCCCGGCCTCCTCGAGGCCGATGTTGCCCGTGGGGATGTCCGCGTGGAACACCGTGGAGAGGATGAGCTGCAGGGGGCTGCCCTTCGCGCCCACCACGAGGTCGACGGGCTTCGCGTCGCGCGCGAGGCGATCCTCCGCCTGGTCGGTGACGAGCAGCAGGAACGCGATCGTCGCCACGCCCAGCGCCAGCAGGGTCGCGTTGAGGGCCGTGAGGAGCGGGCGGCTCGCGAGGTAGGCCGCGGCGAGGCGGATCGTCATCACAGCTCGAGCCTCCGGGCGAAGCGGTCGCGGACGCGGTTGTCGTGGGTGGCCACGAGGAGCGTTGCGCCGCAGGCGCGGGCCTGCTCGGTGAGCAGCGCCAGCGCCTTCTCGCAGTTGGCGTCGTCGAGGGCCGAGGTCGGCTCGTCGGCCAGGATCAGCGCCGGCCGGTTCACGACGGCGCGCGCGATGGCCACGCGCTGGGCCTCGCCCACCGAGATATCGCGCGCCCGGGCGCCGGCCAGCGTCGCGATCCCCAGGCTCGCGAGCACCTCGTCGATGCGCGCGTCGTCCACTGCCGCGCCGGCCAGCGCCTGCGCGAGGCGCAGGTTCTCGCGCACGCTCACCACGCCGATCAGGTGCAGCGTCTGCAGGACGAGACCCACCTTGCGGGCGCGGAAGGCGTCGCGTCCGGCGGGCGAGAGCCCGGTGACCTCCTCGCCGGCCACGCGGACCGTCCCCGCGGTGGGGGTGGCGAGCCCCGCGATCACGTTGAGGAGCGTCGTCTTGCCGCTGCCCGAGGGGCCGAGCACCAGGCTCGCGTCGCCCTGGGCGACGTCCCAGGCGGGAACCGACAGGACGGTGCGCCCGGCGTAGTCGTGGCGGAGGTCGCGGATCTCGAGCATGGGAGCCGTCGCGCCTCAGGCCACGCAGTACGCGAGGCCCTCCTCGAAGAGGCGGCGCGGGATGCGGCGCCCGATGAACACCATCACGCTCTCGCGCGTCTCGCCGGGGCCCCAGGGCTTGCCGGGCGTGCCGCCCATCAGCATGTGCACGCCCTGGAAGATCATGCGGCGCGGCTCGCCCTCGACGTTGAGGACTCCCTTGTAGCGCAGCAGGTCCTCGCCGTAGTTCTGGACCATGAGCGAGAGGAAGGTCTCGATCTTCTCCATCTGGAGCGGCCGCGCGTCCTTCCACACGAAGCTCTTCACGTCGTCGTCGTGGTGGTGATGCGTGTCCTCGAGGAAGTCGGGGTCGATCTCGAGCGCGGCGCTCAGGTTGAAGCCGCGGATGTCGAGGATCTCGCGGATGTCGGTCTCGCCGAAGTGGACCTTCTTCTGGTGGGCGCGGGGGTTCATGTCGCGAAGGCGCCCCATCAGGTCTGCGACCTCGGGTTCCTCCACGAGGTCGGTCTTCGACAGGAGGATGCGGTCGGCGAAGCCCACCTGGGCGCGCGCCTCGTCGTGCTCGTCGAGCTGCTTCTGGCCGTGCTTCGCGTCCACCACGGTGATCACTGCGTCGAGCAGGTACTGCCCGTGGATGCCCTCGTCCATGAAGAAGGTCTGCGCGACGGGGCCGGGATTGGCGAGCCCCGTCGTCTCGATCACGACGCGGTCGAACCTGAGCTCGCCCTTCGCCCGCTTCGCCCCGAGCTCGCCCAGGATGCGCACCAGGTCGCCGCGAACCGTGCAGCAGAGGCAGCCGTTGTTCATCTCCACGATCTGCTCGTCGCGGTCCTCCACGAGGATCTCGTTGTCCACGCCCGACTCGCCGAACTCGTTCTCGATCACGGCGATCCTCTCGCCGTGCTGCTCGGTGAGGATGCGGTTGAGGAGGGTCGTCTTTCCCGCGCCGAGGAAGCCGGTGAGGATCGTGACGGGGACGAGGTTCTGGTCGGGATTCGGGGCGGCGGCCATGCGTTACCTCTCGGCGGGTGCGGCGACGAAGGAATCCAATGTCTGGGCGACGAACGATTCTTCAAGGTCGCGGACGATGAAAACCAGGCGGGTGCGGCGGTCGGCGTCGGGCCAGGCGGGCAGGCGGGCCGGGGGGTACAGGGTGTGCTGGACGGCGTGGACCGCCACCGGGCCCGGCTCCCCCGTGTTCACGAGCCCCTTCACGCGCAGGATGCGGCTGCCCGCCAGCTCGAGCAGCGTTGCGAGGGCGTCCTCGAGGGCGGGCCAGGGAATGGGGGGGTCGGCGAACCACGCGAAGGCGCTCACGTGCGGGTCGTGCGCGGCCGGCGCCGGCGAGCCTGCCCGCCGGTAGGCACCGGCGTTGAGCCACGAGCCCGCGTCCGCCAGGCGGCCGCCTCCCTGGTACAGGCCCGTGTCGAGCAGTAGCCGCGGATCGGCGTCCCCGTTCGCGCTGCGGATGCGGCGCGCTCCCGGGTTGAGGGCCGCGAGCCTGGCCTCGAGCGCCTCGAGATCGCGGGGCGCGGCGAGGTCGGCCTTGGTGACGACGAGGCGGTCGGCCACCGCCGCCTGCTTGGCCGCCTCCGGGTGCCGGTCGAGCTGCCCGAGGCCGTGCGTGCCGTCGACCGTGGCCACGATGCCGGAAAGCGAATAGCGGGCCGCGACGAGCGGCAGCTCGACGAGGGTGCGGGCGAGCGGCGCGGGGTCCGCGAGCCCCGTCGTCTCGACGATGGCGCGGCGGAAATCGGGAACCTCCCCCGCGGCGCGCTTGAAGTAGAGGTCGCGCATCGCCTGCACTAGGTCTCCCGCCACCTGGCAGCAGACGCATCCGCTCGGCAGCAGCACGATGTTCTCCGAGGCCGTGCGCACGAGCGCGTGGTCGACCGCCACCGGCCCGAACTCGTTCACGATCACCGCGCAGTCGCCGGTGGCCGGGTGGGCGAGCATCCGGTTGAGGAGCGTCGTCTTCCCGCTGCCGAGGAACCCGGTGAGCAGCGTCACGGGCGTGACGGACGTGGCGGTCATGGGCGGGCCGTCAGCGGCACGAGGCGCACAGGCCGCTCACGGTGAGCTCGACCTTCTGCGACCGGAATCCCCGCGGCAGGCGCACCGCCCGCGGCACGGCCACCCCCTCGAGGCATACGGTGCGGCCGCATCCCGAGCAGGTGAAGTGGGCGTGGGGTGCGTGCGACGGGTCGCGGCTCGCGCGGAAGCGCCAGGTGCGGTCATCGCCGGGAATGCGATGGGCGAACCCGAGGGCGACGAGCCAGTCGAGGACGCGGTAGACCGTCACGCGGTCGACCTCGCGGCCGGGCGGAAGCGCCTCCTCGATCTCGTGGTGCGTGAGCGCGGTGTCGCGGCCGAGGAGCACGCCCAGCACCTCGGCCCTCGGCACCGTGAGGCGCTCGCCGGCGGCGCGGATCCTCGACCGGGCGGCGGCCACTCGGTCTGCGTGGCGTGAACGGGGGATGGCCATCCCCGATTCTAGGTCGCGCGGCGCCGCAGATGCAATTCGGTTGCGCGAGGGCTAGCCCTTGCGTTTGGCGCGCGGATGCGCAGCGTCGTAGACCTTGGCGAGGTGCTGGAAGTCGAGGTGCGTGTACACCTGGGTCGAGGCGACGCTCGCGTGGCCCAGCATCTCCTGCACGGCGCGCAGGTCGCCGGAGGACTGCAGCAGGTGCGAGGCGAACGAATGGCGCAGCATGTGCGGGTGGACGTCGGTCGCGAGCCCCGCCGCGGCGGCGCGGCGCTTGATGCGGCGCTGGACCTCGCGCGGCGAGAGTCGCCTGCCCCCGCGTCCCACGAAGAGGGCCGGCTCGCCCGCCTTCGCGAGGCGCGCGCGCACCGGAAGCCAGCGCGCCAGCGCCTCGAGGGCCGGGCCGCCCACCGGGACGATCCGGGTCTTCGATCCCTTGCCCGTCACGCGCAACTCGCCCGTGGCGGCGTCCACCGCCCCCGCGTCGAGCCCGGTCAGTTCCGAGACGCGCAGGCCGCACGAGTAGGCGAGCTCGAACAGGGCGCGGTCCCGGATGCCGGTTTCCGAGTCGTCCTCGAGGGCGACGAGCCGCGTCGCCTCGTCGGGCGAGAGCGCCTGCGGCAGCGAGCGCGCCGCCCGCGGCGCGCGGATCCCGCGGCACGGGTTCGCGGTCATCTCGCGATGGCGCACGAGCCAGTCGAAGAAGCCGCGCCAGGACGAGAGCACCCGCGCGAGCGAGCGCGGCGAGAGCCCGCCGCCATGCAGGGCGGCGACGAAGCGGCGGATGTCGGCCGCGGCGAGCTCCCCCGGCGCGCGCCCGCCCGCGAGGCGCTCGAGGAGCGCGGCGTCGCGCGAATAGGCGGCGAGCGTGTGCGCGGCGAGGCGCCGCTCGTGGCGAAGGAAGTCGAGGTAGCGCCCGAGAGCGCTAGTCGGCGGTCTCACGGACGGGCGTCAGGTGGCGCCACAGCGCGTGGGCGAGGAGCTCGCCGATCCGCGAGAGGTAGAGGGTGCCCATCTCGGGGTAGAAGCGCTCCGCGTCCTCGGAGGCGAGCGCGAGGACCCCGAAGCCGTGCTCGCCGTGGCGAAGCGCCACGAGCGCGAACGACTTGAGGTGCGGCGCCGGCTCGCCGAACCAGGCCTGGCTCTCGTAGACGGCATGGCTGCCGCAGTACGGCGCCGACATCCGGGCGACGAACTCGCGCATCTCCGCCGGCACGGCGCCGAACTCCCGGGCCTCGGGGTCGTGCTCCGCCACGTTCCACAGGCGCACCGCCACGTGCGGCACCGCGAAGTGGTCCAGCAGGTCGAGGTAGGCCGTGTCGAGCGTGGCGTCGAGGGAGTCGGCCTCCAGCAGGCGGCAGGCGAGGCGGTGGACCTTCTCCGAGACCGCGTCGTTCTCCTCGCCGAAGCCGATGAGCTCGCGAAGCTTGTCCTCGAGGAGCCGCGTCTTCTCGCGGACCGCGACGAGCTGGCGCTCGCCGATCGAGACCGCCCTGCCGCCGTGCGGATGCGGGATCTGGATGTTCAGCAGCAAGTCGACGTTCTGCTCGAAGAAGCCGGGGTTCTGGCGAAGGAAGTCGGCGACTTGTTCCGGGGTCAGCAAGGGCGGGTCTCCTGGTTGCCGGGCGGCGGGAGCTCCAGCTCCCCCTCGAAGACCCGCACGGCGTCGCCCGCCATGATAACGGGCGGCAAGGGGGGCGTCATGTCCGCGGCGCCGGGCCAGCGGATGACGAGTTCCCCTCCGCGCGTCGTCACGCGGACCTCGGTGTCGAGGAGCCCCAGCCGGATTCCCGCCACGACGGCCGCGCAGGCACCGGTGCCGCAGGCGAGCGTCTCGCCGGCACCGCGTTCCCAGACGCGAAGGCGGATGCGGTCGCGGGCGAGGACCTGCATGTAGCCCGCGTTCACGCGATTGGCGAAGGCGGGGTGGTTCTCGATGAGGGGGCCCTGCGTCGTCACGGGGGCGGCCTCGGCGTCGGGCACCACCTGCACCGCGTGCGGGTTTCCCATGGACAGCACGCTCAGGCGGACGGTGGCGCCGCCCACGTCGAGCTCGTAGGTTGGGCGCTCTTCAGGTGCGCTGAAGGGGACCTCCGCGGGCGCTAGCCGCGGCGGGCCCATGTCGACGCTCACTTGGCCCGAGGGCTCGATGCGCGGGCGGATCACGCCGCGCGCCGTCTCGACGCGCAGCTCGTCCTTGTCGGCGAGGCCCTGGTCCCGCACGAAGCGCGCGAAGCAGCGCGCGCCGTTGCCGCACTGCTCGACCTCGCCGCCGTCGGCGTTCCAGATCCGGTAGCGGAAGTCGTTGCCCGGCTCGCGCGCGGGCTCCACGAGCAGGAGCTGGTCGCACCCGACGCCGAAGTGGCGGCTCGCGATCGCGCGGACCTGGCCGGGGGTGAGGGCGACCTGCTGGCGCACCCCGTCGATGACGACGAAGTCGTTGCCCTGGCCGTGCATCTTGGAGAAGCGCAATCGCACCGCGCGATTCTAGCACTCGGGGCAGGGGCTCCCTCCGCCCGCGTCTTGGGAAACATGCGCGGTTCGACTACCATTGGCCGTCCGCTCCCACCCGAATCGCCCCCCGGAAACCATGTCGGCTTCCCCTACACCGCCGAGCGCGGAGGACGAGGCTTCGTTTCGCCACGCCGCTTCGCTCTTCGAGCAGGGTCGCCACGCGCAGGCCGAGGCGCAGGCGCGCGCGCTGCTCGCCCGGCTGCCCACGAACCCGGACGTGCGCCACCTGCTCGCGCTCGCCGTCCTGAACCAGGGGCGGGCGGCCGAGGCGCTGGAGCTGGTCGACGGGCTCCTGCGCGAGATGCCCCGCGATCCATTCGCGCTCAACACGCGCGCGGCGGCGTGCCGCGCCCTCGGCCGGACGGACGATGCGATCTCGGCCTGGCGCGCCGCGCTCGCCGTCGAGCCCGGATACGCGGATGCGGCCGTGAACCTCGCCACGGCGCTCGCCGCGGCGGGCCGCGCCGCCGAGGCCCTGCAGCTCGCCGCTGAGGGAGCTGCCCGAATGCCGCAGTTCATGCCTTTCCACGCCGTGGCTGGCGAGGCGGCTGCCGCCCTCGGGCGTCACGAGGATGCGCGCTCGCACCTGGCGCAGGCCCTTCACCTCGCACCGGGCCACCCGGGGGTGCTTGCGACGCTCGGCGAAGTGCAGCACCGCCTCGGCCGCCATGCGGAAGCGCTCGCGTGCTTCGACGCGGTGGTGGCTGCGCTCCCCGGCGACACGGGGGCCCACACCAACCGCGGCAGGGCGCTCCTCGCCCTTCGCCGCCCGGGAGAGGCGGAGGCAGCGTTCCGTCGCGCCGTCGAGCGCGACCCGAAGATCGCCGCGGCGTGGCACAACCTGGCCGTCGCGCTCAACGAACAGGGACGATTCGGGGAGTGCGAGGAGGCGGAGCGCCGCGCGCTGCAGCTCGACCCGGCATACGCCGAGGCGAGCTTCACGCTCGCGTCCGCCCTGAGCGGGCTCGGGCGCGCGGCGGAAGCGGAAGCGGTCCTTCGCGAGCTCATCGTTCGCGAGCCGGGCCACGTGCGCGCGCGCGTGGGCCTGTGCGGCGCCCTCACGCTGCGGAAGCGCCACGCCGAGGCGCTGCAGGTCGCCCTCGAGGCCGCGCGCCTCGCGCCCGGCGACGCGCTGGCCCAGGGCACGGCGGCGAACCTGCTTGCGGAAGGAGGCCGCTTCGAGGAGGCGATCGGGCGCTACGACGAGGCGGTGCGCCTCGCCCCGGGCGAGGCGCGCTGGCAGGTACTGCGCGCGGTGACGCTCCCCGTCGTCCCGGCGTCGGAGGAGGAGATCGCGAGGGTGCGCCGCGAGGTGGAGGAGCGCGTGCGGCGGCTGGCGGCCAGCGAGCTGTGCCTGGACGATCCTGGCCGCCACATCGGGGCCACGGGCTTCTATCTCGCCTACCACGGCCTCGGCGACCTCGAGCTGCAGCGGGACATCGCGCGGATGCATCTCGCGCTGCATCCGGAGCTCGCGTGGGAGGCGCCGCATGCCCGGCGCCCTCGGCCCCGGGCCGGACGGCGCCTTCGCGTGGGCTTCGCCTCGGCGTTCCTGCACGACCACACGATCGGCAAGCTCTATCGCGGCTTCATCGAGAAGCTGGACCGCGGGCGCTTCGAGGTGATCGCCGTTCACGCGATGACGCGGCGGGACCCGGTGCGCGCGGCGATCGACGCGGCGGCCGACCGGGCGATCGAGCTGCCCGCGCGACTCGAGGCGGCGAGGCGCGCCGTCGCCGGCGCGGAGCTCGACGTGCTCTTCTACCCCGACGTGGGCATGCATTCGTTTTCCTATTTCCTCGCCTTCTCGCGGCTCGCGCCGGTCCAGGTAACGAGCTGGGGACATCCCGACACCACGGGACTGCCGTCGATCGACTGGTTCGTGTCGAGCGAGATCCTCGAGCCTCCGGGCGCGGAAGCGCACTACGGGGAGAGGCTCGCCCGCCTGTGCCGCCTGCCGGCCTGCTTTGCGCGGCCCCGCCCCGCTCCGGCGCTGGGGGTTCGCGCACGCCTGGGATTGCCGGCCGGGGCGCGGGTCTACGCCTGTCCGCAGAGCCTGTTCAAGCTGCACCCGGCGTTCGACGCCACCCTCGGCCGGCTGCTCGCGGCGGACCCGGCGGGCCACCTGGTGCTCATCTCGAGCGCGCACGCCGGGTGGAACGATGCGCTCCTGCGGCGGCTCGGACGCACCATCCCGCAGGCCCTGGGCCGCATCCGCTTCCTGCCCTTCCTGCCGGAGGCCGAGTTCCTCGACCTCCTCGCGAGCGCCGATGCGATCGTCGATCCGGTGCACTTCGGCGGCGGCAACTCGTCCTACGAGGCGTTCGGCCTGGGGCTGCCGGTCGTGACGATGCCGGGACCCTTCATGCGCGGCCGGGTGACGCTCGGGTGCTACCGGCAGATGGGCTTCGAGGATCTCGTGGCCCGCGACGCCGGCGAGTACGTCGCCCTCGCGGTGCGGCTCGCGAACGATGCCGCCTTCCGCGAGGCGATGCGGGCTCGCGTGCGCGCCGGGTCGGGCGCGATCTTCGACGACGACGGGGCGCTGCGCGAGATGGAGTCGTTCCTGGAATCGGCCTTCGACGAGGCCGCCGCGAGGGAGGGAGCATGAGACGCCCGGAAATCACCACGTGCCCCGCCTGCGGGCACCACGTCGCGGAGCCGTTCTTCGATGGCGGCGAGCAGCCGCTTGCGACGATCGCCTGGCCGGTGTCGGCCGCGGAGGCGGCCTCGCTGCCGCGGCTGCCGCTCGACTTCGTGCAGTGCGTGCGCTGCACGCACGTGTTCAACGTCGCCTTCGACTACGACAACGTGCCGTACTCGACCAAGCCCAACCTCATGTTCAACCGCGCGGTGGCGTGGTCGGCGTACCTGCGCGACGTCCAGGACAGGATCGCCGCGCGCCTGCCCGAGCGGCCCGTGGTGGTCGAGATCGGCCACGGCGACGCGAGCTTCCTCGCCGCGCTTGCGGAGCGACGCCCCGCCGGCCGCTTCGTCGGATTCGACCCGCACGGGGCCTCGGGCAAGGCGGGCGCCATCGAGCTGCTCGCGCGGCTCTTCGTGCCCGCGGTGCACGTGGAGGAGCTGCGGCCGGACATCGTGATCGCCCGCCACGTGCTGGAGCACCTGGAGAGCCCGGTCGCGTTCCTTCAGGCCATCGCCTTCGCGGCGGCGAGGTCGGGGCGCGATGTGCGCGCCTACCTCGAGGTGCCCTGCGTGGACCGCCTCGCCACCACCGGCCGGACGGTGGACCTCTACTACGAGCACCCGTCGCAGTTCACCACGCGGTCCTTCACCGCCATGCTCGAGGCGAGCGGCGGGCGGATCGAGTCGCTGGACCATGCCTACGACCGCGAGGTCGTGTCGGCCTTCGTGGCGCTGCGCGCTCCCGAGGGGGATTGCGCGGTCGCCCGCTCCAGCCGCGACTGGCTCGCGGCCGCGGCGCGCGGTCGCGAGGCGATTGCCGCGCAGCTCGCCGCAATCGCCGCCGGCGGGGGTGGCGTGGCGATCTGGGGCGGCACCGGGAAGTCGGCTGCCTTCATGCACCGCTACGGCTGCGACGCCCTGCGCTTTCCCCTCGTGGTGGACTCCGACGCCTCCAAGGCGGGCACCTTCGTCCCCGGCACCGGGCAGGAAATCCGCTTCCGCGACTGGCTCAAGGACCACCCCGTGCGCACGCTCATCGTGCCGCCGCAGTGGCGGGCGGCGGACATCGTCCGGGAGATGCGGCGCGAGGGCATCCGCGCCGAGCGCGTCCTCATCGAGCACGGCGGCGCGCTCGTGGACTTCCTGACGGGCGAGCATCCCTACGAACGGCCCGAGGAGGCGGCATGAACCGACAGTTCCTGGTGACCGGCGGTGCGGGCTTCCTGGGCTCGCACCTTTGCGACCGGCTGATCGCCGCGGGCCACGACGTGGTCTGCGCCGACAATTTCTTCACGGGGTCCAAGCGCAACGTCGCGCACCTGCTCGGCCACCCGCGCTTCGAGTTGATCCGGCACGACGTCATGCTGCCCCTCTACATCGAGGTGGACGGAATCTTCAACCTCGCCTGCCCCGCCTCCCCGATCCACTACCAGCGCGACCCGGTGCAGACGGTCAAGACGAGCGTGATGGGGGCGATCAACATGCTCGGGCTCGCCAAGCGCACGCGCGCGGTGCTGGTGCAAGCCTCGACGAGCGAAGTCTATGGCGACCCCGAGGTGCACCCGCAGACCGAGGACTACGTGGGGCACGTCAATCCTCTCGGGCCGCGCGCCTGCTACGACGAGGGCAAGCGCTGCGCCGAGACGCTCTGCGCCGACTACCGTCGCCAGCACGGCGTCGACGCGCGCATCGTGCGCATCTTCAACACGTACGGGCCGCGTATGCAGCGCGAGGACGGGCGGGTCGTCTCCAACTTCATCCTCGCGGCCCTGCAGGGGCGCAGCCTCCCGGTGAACGGCAACGGCGGCCAGACGCGCTCGTTTTGCTACGTGGACGACCTCGTCGAGGGGCTCGTCGCGGCGATGTCCGCCCGGCCGCCGTGGCCGGGGCCGGTCAACCTCGGCAATCCCGAGGAGATCTCGGTCCGGGAACTCGCGGAGAGGATCGTCGCGATGACCGGGTCGGCCTCGGGCATCGAGGCCGCTCCCATGCCGCAGAACGACCCGCGGCGGCGACGGCCCGACATCTCGCTCGCCGCGCGGCTCATCGGCTTCGCGCCGCGAACGCCGCTCGACCGCGGCCTGGAGGCGACGATCCGCTACTTCCGCGAGCTGCTGGCCGAGGAGGGTGGCACCGGGCGCTAGTTGCGGCGGTAGGGCGAGGGCTCGCCGGGCGGTCGCGTCTTGAAGCGCTTGTGCGCCCAGAAGTACGTCTCGGGCCGCTCGCGCACCCGCTCCTCGATGAAGGCGTTCATCCGGCGCACGTCCGCCTCGAGGTCGCCCGTCGGGTAGTCGGTCCAGGGCGGATAGATGCGCGCCTCGTAGCCGTCCCGGGTCTGGCGCGCGACCATCGGCAGCACGACCGCGCGGCCGAGCTGCGCCAGGCGCGGCAGGGCCGTCACCGTGGCCGTGGATACGCCCAGGAATGGAGTGAAGATGGCGTCCCGCGGGCCGAAATCCATGTCCGGCAGGAAGTAGAGCGCGCGCCCCTCGCGCAGCGCCTTCACGATGGGGCGCATCCCGTCCTGGCGCGAGAGCATGAGCGGCGAGCCGGCCCGCGTGCGGCCGCGCAGCAGGAAGCGGTCCAGCACCGTGTTCTTCGGCCGGCTGTAGAGGAAGGCGGACTTCGCGAACTCCGGCGCCATCCGCACGCCGCACATGTCGACGCCGACGAAGTGGGGCGCGAACACGATGACCGGCCGGTCGCGCAGGCCCTCGAGGTTCTCGAGCCCGACCGGCTTCACCAGGCCCATCACCCGCTCATCGCTCGCGAACCACAGGAGGCTCAGCTCGATCGCGTTGCGGCCGAGCGCCTCGAAGTGGCGCAGGCCCAGCGACCTGCGCTGGTCCTCGGGCATGTCGGGAAAGCACAGGGCGAGGTTGATGTCGGTGACCCGCCCGCGCCCGAAGCGATAGAGCAGGCGCCCGAGCGAGCGCCCGATGGCGCCGAGAGCGGGCGTGGGCAGCCAGTGCAGCAGCCACAGCAGGGCCACCGCGAGCCACGAGCCGACGCGGCTCAGGAAGACCACGGCTTCCCCGGCTCGTTGCCGGGCCCCGCGATCGTCCCCGGCGCGGGCGGCGCTCCCGCGGGGCGCTTGTAGCGGTTGTAGCCCCAGAGGTATTGCGAGGGCGCCATGCGGATGAGATCCTCGACGCCGCGGTTCACGGCGAGCGCGGCCCCGGCCCGGTCCGCCGGCAGCGGCTCGTCGCGCGCGCGAAGCCGCAGGCGGAATCCCCGGGCACCTGGCAGGCGCTCGGCGAAGCAGAACACGATCGCCGCCCCCGACGCTTCCTGGAGGCGGCCGGTGAGCGTCATGGTGTACGCCGGCCGCCCGAAGAACGGCACCCATTCCCCCTCTCCCTCGCCGGGCACCTGGTCGGGCAGGATCACGGTGCAGCCGCCCTTGCGGAGGTGGCGAAGCAGCATGCGCACGCCGGCCATCGTCGCCGGCGCCACGTTGGAGCCGTCCGGCGCGGCGCCCCGGTTGCGGCCCTCGCGGATCACGTCGTCCAGCCAGTGCAGCTTGTGGGGCCGGTACATCGCCATGATGGGCAGCCTCGACCAGAGGTAGCGCCCCGCGATGTCGTAGCCCCCGAGGTGGGGCGTGACGAACAGGATGGGCCGGCCCTGCGCGCGCAGGCGCTCCACCGCCTCCCAGCCGTCCAGCTCCTTCACGAGCCCGGCGACCTCCTCCACGGGCCGGTACAGCGCCCACGCGAGTTCCGCCGCCCCCTTGCCGATCTCGGCCGAGTTGTCGCGGGCGAGGCGGCCCACGGTCTCGGCGTCGGGAGCGATGCCGGAAGCGCGCAGGTTCTCCAGGGCGCGCAGGCGGTAGCGCGGGGAGAGGAGGTACACCAGCCGGCCCGCGAGCGCGCCGAGGCGGTGGTTCGCGGGAAGGTCGAGCCAGGCGAGGAACCGAAGCAGCAGTCTCAAGGCGCGGCCGCCTGCGGCGGGGAAGGGAATTTTGCTAAAATTGCGGGTTCAACAGCGACTGTGGGGCGAACCCGATGAAATCGAACTACCTCTTCACGTCGGAATCGGTCTCCGAGGGCCACCCCGACAAGGTGGCGGACCAGATCTCCGATGCCGTTCTCGACGCCATTCTAGCCCAGGACCCGCGCTCGCGAGTCGCGGCCGAGACGCTCTGCAACACGGGCCTCGTCGTCATGGCGGGGGAGATCACGACCCACGCGAACGTCGACTACATCCAGGTCGCGCGCGACACGATCAAGCGCATCGGCTACGACAACAC
>JBBIJT010000062.1:0-19625 GCA_037445795.1 Betaproteobacteria bacterium
GGACGTACGGGTCGTCCAGCACGGCGATCTGGCGGTCGGGGTTGTTGATGAAGTACGGCGACAGGTAGCCGCGGTCGAACTGCATGCCCTCGACGACGTCCAGCTCGTTCTCGAGGCTCTTGCCGTCCTCGACCGTGATCACGCCTTCCTTGCCGACCTTGTCCATCGCGTCGGCGATGATCTTGCCGATGTTGTCGTCGGAGTTGGCGGAGATGGAGCCGACCTGGGCGATCTCCTTGGAGGTGGTGCACGGCTTCGAGATCTTCTTCAGCTCATCGATCGTGGCGATCACCGCCTTGTCGATGCCGCGCTTCAGGTCCATCGGGTTCATGCCGGCGGCGACGTACTTCATGCCCTCGGTCACGATCGACTGGGCCAGCACCGTGGCGGTCGTGGTGCCGTCACCGGCCACGTCGCTGGTCTTGGACGCGACTTCCTTCACCATCTGCGCGCCCATGTTCTCGAACTTGTCCTTGAGCTCGATCTCCTTCGCGACCGACACGCCGTCCTTGGTGACGGTGGGGGCGCCGAAGGAGCGCTCGAGAACCACGTTGCGGCCCTTGGGGCCCAGGGTGACCTTCACCGCGTCGGCGAGAACGTTCACGCCGGCGATCATGCGCACGCGCGCGTGTTCCTTGAACTTGACGTCTTTGGCAGCCATTGGCTTTTCCTCTATCGAATTCGGGTGTTGGAGGGAGCGATCAGGCCACGACGGCCATGATGTCTTCTTCGCGCATCACGAGCAGCTCCTCGCCGTCGATCTTGACGGTGGTGCCGGAGTACTTGCCGAAGAGGATCTTGTCGCCGACCTTCACGTCGACCGGGGAGAGCTTGCCCTCCTCGTTCTTCTTGCCGGGGCCGACCGCGAGGACCTCGCCCTGGTCGGGCTTCTCGGCAACGGTGTCGGGGATGACGATGCCGGAGGCGGTCTTCCTCTCCTCTTCCAGGCGCTTGACGATCACGCGGTCATGCAGCGGACGCAGTTTCATTTCTGGACTCCTCAGTTGGTCTGGGTGTTTCGGACAGGCTTCCAGGGATGGGCTCCCTGACGCGAATCTGGCGGGCGATTGGCACTCACCCGCGGCGAGTGCTAATAATAGTGGCGCCGGGCCGGGAGTTCAAGTCCGGCACCTGGAATCGGACTGGTAGTGGGCGCTCACGATGGTCCGTGGGGTTGCCCATCGGGGCTATTGCGCCCCCGGGGCGCCGCCGGGCTAGATGGAGTGGCGCGCCGTCGACCGACCAGGAGCTTTCCATGAAGAAGACACTGCTGGCCGCCGCCCTCTTGGCGGCCCTCCCCGCCATCGCCCAGGACCTCCTGCCGGAGGCCCGCAAGGTCGCCGGCTCGATCCCACCGAAGCTGCTGTCCGTCCTCGCCGTCGAAATGGACAAGGGCGGCCCGGAGTCCGCCATCGGGGTGTGCCGCGACAAGGCGCCGCAGATGGCCAAGGCCGCCTCCGAGGAGACGGGGTGGGCCATCCGGCGCGTGAGCCTCAACAACCGCAACCCCAAGGCGGTGCCCGACGCCTGGGAACGCGCGGTCCTCGAGGACTTCGACCGTCGCGCGGCCGCCGGCGAGGCGCCCGCGACGCTCGAAAAGGGCGAGCTCGTCACCGATGGCGGGCAGAAGACCTACCGCTACATGAAGGCGCTGCCCACGGCGGAGCTGTGCCTCAAGTGCCACGGCCCCCAGGCCTCCCTTGCGCCGGCCGTGCGCGCGAAGCTCGCGGAGCTCTATCCGCAGGACAAGGCCGTCGGCTACTCCGTCGGCCAGGTCCGCGGCGCGATCACCCTCAAGAAGCCGCTCTGATCAGTCGATCCGGGTTTCCGCCAGGCCCGTTCCGCCCCGCGCGAGGTTGAGGTGGTTCTCGGCCGCGCCCATGAGGTTTGCGGCCGAGGCGGGCAGGCTGCCACCGTAAGTCGCCACGGCGATGGCGAGGTCCTGGGGGCGGATGCGCAGGTTGGCCTCCAGGCTCGCGCGGAGCCGCTCCACCACGGCCAGCGGCTCGGGAGGCTTGCACTCGACGAGCATCACCGCGAACCGCCGCGGGGCGACGCGCGAAACGCTGTCGCACTCGCGGACGAGCCCGGCGACGGCGCGCACGACCGCCGGCAGGTGTCCCTTGCCCTCGCCCTTGATCTCCCCTACCTCGAAGAGGAGGAGCGCGAACGGCCGCCGGTAGCGCCTCGACCGCCGCACCTCCGAGTCCAGCAGCCGGTCGAACTCGCGGCGCGAAAGGGCGCCCGTGTCCGCATCCACGCGCGCCAGCGCGCGCACGCCTTCGGCAAAGGTGCGATGCCGCGCCACGAGGCGTGCCACGAAGAGGAAGAGCGCCAGGGTCGCGACGATGTCCCACGCCACCATGGCGACGGAGTCGTGCGGCGCCATCGAGGCGATCGCGACGAACGCCCACGCGGCCGCCGCCGCCACGGCGATGGCGTACGCCGTGCGCTCCCCCAGGTTCCAGGCCGCCAGCGCGACGGGCACCAGGTAGAACAGGTGCAGGGAGACGATGCGCCCGGCGACGAAGTCGAGCACGAGGATGGCCGGCACGAGGGCCACGAGCAGGAAAAGCCCCGAGCGTTCGCCGATGGACCAGGGCGAATCGAGGCGCAAGTCGTGGTCGACTGGGGTGAGGGCCATGCGTGGGGGGCTGCGTCGTTGTTTGCCCCATCATCGCATCCCGCGGCGCCGAACCCGTTGCTCCCGGTCAAGTGACGAGGCGGTCGCTCCTGCCGAACTGGTACACCACGCGCCGCGAGGCGCCGGGCTTCGTCGGCGCCGACAGGTGCGGGCAGGGCGGATTGCGGTATCCGCCCTTCTCCAGCGTGAGGTCCTCGGCGACCTCCGCCCACAGGCCGCCCCGCACCGGGCGGAACATCCAGTGCACGTAACCGGTGCGCCCCGCCGCATCGATGAGCTCGTCGCCGTCGGGCACCTCGGCCACGATCGGCGGCTGTCCCTCGAGGGTGAGGGGAAGGTTGCCGAAGGCGCCCATGCAGTCGAGCGACTCCTGGGCGCTCGAGCCGGGCCGGATGAACGGCGGCGCCTCGCGCCGCGCCAGGTCCCACGACCCCAGCTCCCACGCCACGTCGAGGATCGCGTTCTCCAGCTCCTCGAAGCGGTCCCACCGGTCGTTCAGCTGCAGCGCGGAGCTCGGCACGGGCTGGTAGGCGACGACGTTGGCGTCCGTCACGTCGGCGAGCCGGGTCTCGACGAAGCCGTGCCAGTGGAGCGTGAGCACGACCGGCGTGTTGGCGTAGGGCACGGCCGCCACGCTCACGCCGACGAGCGGAAGGCGGTTGGCGATGAGCTGCGTCTCGATGCGGTCGAGCAGTTGCATGGTCCGGTTCCTCCTGGGATTCGAAAGGATGGGGCCGCGAAAACCGATCGCCACGGGGCGAAGCAAGTTGCGTGCGCGAATATTGATGGCATGGATCCGGGACGCCGTGTTGCTAGCACTCGCGGGCGGCGGTTGCCAGCGCCCCTCCCCAGGGGAGGAACCGCCCTCCGGCCGCGATAGAATGGGCGCGCAAGAAACCGCGGAAGGAGCCGCCAACCGATGCCATTGCTGGGACCCAAGGAGAAGGGCGAGCTCGAGAGCCTGATCCTCAAGGAGCTCTCCGCTTACTGGGATGCGCACGGGTCCCAGGGCCTGCTCGACCCGGGGCGGGGAATCGCCCTGAACGTCTCGGGCCCGATCATCGTGGACGGGAACAATCCCCACGTCCTCGCGTTCGTCGAGGTCCGCACGCTCTTCACGGCGCTTTGCCACCTTTCCGCGGACGGCCCGGGGTCGATGCCCCGCGACAGCCTGGCCTCGCTCGCGACCGAGGCCACCAGCTCGCTGGCGGCCCAGGTCAACCGCTTCGCGCCCGGCTGACGCCAGTCGTGGCCAATCGCGACATCGTCGACCGGAGCCTCGCCGCGGTCTGGCATCCGTGCACGCAGATGAAGCAGCACGAGCGCTTCCCGCTGGTGCCCGTCGCGCGCGGCGAGGGCGCGTGGCTCGAGGACTTCGAGGGGCACCGGTTCGTCGATGGCGTGAGCTCGTGGTGGGTCAACCTGTTCGGGCACTCGAACCCCGCGATCAACGCGGCCATCGCCGGCCAGCTCGGGCGCCTGGAGCACGCCATGCTCGCGGGCTTCACGCACGAGCCTGTCGTGGAGCTCTCCGAGCGGCTGGGGAAGCTGGCCCCGGGCGGCCTCGGGCACGCGTTCTACGCCTCCGACGGCGCCTCCGCGACCGAGATCGCGATCAAGATGGCCTGCCACTACTGGGCGAACCGCGGCAGGACCGGGAAGGACCGCGTCGTGTACCTGGAGGGCGGCTACCACGGCGAGACGCTCGGGGCGCTCTCCGTGACCGATGTCGCCATCTTCCGCGAGTCCTACGCGTCGCTCCTTCGCCGCAATTTCGTCACGCCGTTCCCCGCGCGGCATGCGGGCAACCGCGAATTCCAGTGCGAGGGCTGCGCCGTCGAGGCCGCCGGCGCGCTCGACAAGCTGCTGGAGGAGAAGGCGGAAGCCGTCGCGGCCGTGATCCTCGAGCCGATGGTGCAGGGGGCGAGCGGCATGCGCATGTACCACCCGCACTTCCTGCGACGGGCGCGGGAGCTCTGCGACCGTCACGGCGTGCTGCTCATCGCCGACGAGATCATGACGGGGTTCGGCCGGACGGGGACGATGTTCGCCTGCGAGCACGCCGGCGTGGCCCCCGACCTGATGTGCCTTTCGAAGGGGATCACCGGCGGGTACCTGCCGCTGTCGTGCGTGCTCTCCACGGACGAGGTCTACGGCGCGTTCTACGACGACTCCGTCTCGCGCGCGTTCCTGCATTCGCACTCCTACACCGGCAACCCCCTCGCGTGCCGCGCGGCCTGCGCGGTGCTCGACCTCTTCGAGGAGGGCCGCGTCATCGAGGCCAACCGGGCCAAGGCCGCGCGCTTCGACGCGATGGCCGCGCCGCTCGCGAAGCACCCGGCCGTCCGCGACTGGCGCCGCCTCGGGATGATCTGGGCCTTCGAGGTGGAGAATCGCGAGCCCGCCTTCCCGAGGCTCGCCGGCGAGATCGCCATGCGGCACCGGGCGCTCCTTCGCCCCATCGGCGACACCGTGTACTTCATGCCGCCCTACGTCGCGGGCGAGGAGGAGTTCGCCATCCTCGTCGAGGCCGGCCTCGCGATCGCCGATTCGCTGGGTGGCAGCCGATGAGGGCGCTCGCCGCCGCGCTCCTGCTGCTGCCGGCGCTCGCCATGGCCGCGCTCCCCGCGCCCGTGCGCGACGCCCTTGCCAAGGCGGGCGTGCCCGAGTCGGCCGTGGGGGCCGTCGTCGAGCCGGTGGCGAGCGGCCCGCGGCTCGTGTCGCACCAGCCCGACCGGCCCCTGAACCCGGCCTCGGCCATGAAGCTCGTCACCACCTTCGCCGCGCTGGACCTGCTGGGGCCCGCATTCACGTTCCGCACGGACGCGCTCGTGACGGGCGCCGTGTCGGGGGGCGTGCTCGAGGGGGACCTGGTCCTCAAGGGCGGCGGCGACCCCAAGCTCACCTACGAGCGGCTGTGGCAGCTCGCGCGCCAGCTGCGCGCGCGGGGCCTGCGCGAGATCCGCGGCGACGTGATCCTCGACCGCTCGTACTTCGCCCCGGTCGCGCACGACCCCGCGAAGTTCGACGGGGAATCGCGGCGCGCCTACAACGTCGGGCCCGACGCCCTCCTCCTCAACTTCAAGGCCGTCGACTTCCGCTTCATCCCCGACGGCGCGGGCGTGCGCGTGGTGGGCGAGCCGGACTTCCCCAACGTCGAGATCGCGAGCCGAGTGAAGCTCGTGAAGGGGCCGTGCAACAACTGGCGGCACGGCCTCAAGTACGACATCGACGAGAACGGGCTGCTCGCGACCGTCGTCTTCTCCGGCACCTATCCCGCCGACTGCGGCGAGAAGGCGTGGCCGCTGTCGCTCTTCGATCCCGACCGCTACGCGGAGGCCGCCTTCCGCTGGATCTGGAGCGAGACCGGCGGGCGGTTCTCGGGCAAGGTGCGCGCGGGCGCGGCACCCGCGGGCGCCACGCTCTTCCTGCGCTTCGAGTCCGAGCCGCTCGCGGCCATCGTGCGCGACGTGAACAAGTTCTCCAACAACGTGATGGCGCGGCAGGTCTTCCTCGCGCTTTCCGCGGAGAAGGCCGGCGTCCCCGGCGAGGCCTCGGCGAGCGCCCGCGTGGTGGGCGAGTGGCTCGCCGCGAAGGGCATCGCGGCGCCCGGGATGGTGCTCGAGAACGGCTCGGGGCTTTCCCGCGCCGACCGCATCTCCGCCGGGTCGCTGGCGGCCATGATGCGCGCGGCGTGGGCCGGGCCGGTGATGCCGGAGCTCGTCTCCTCGCTTTCGCTCTTCGCGGTCGACGGCACCTTCAAGACGAGGAACGGCTCGTTCGCGGGGCAGGCGCACCTGAAGGGCGGCACCCTCACGGGCGTGCAGGCCGTCGCCGGCTTCGTGCTGGACGCGAAGGGCGAGCGGCGCGTGGTGGTGATGATCGTGAACCACGAGAACGCCAACCGCGCCCAGGGCGCCCTCGACGCGCTCGTGGAGTGGGCCTACCAGGCAAAGTGAATTGACCCGGTCAGTGGACCGGGTCAATTGGCCGGGTCAAGTCAGGCGGGCCGGGAGAGGGCGTCGGCAAAGCGGCGCAGCGTGGGCGAGAGGGCCCCGGGCGCGAGCCGCACGTCGACGAGGTGGAAGCGGCCCGGGCGGGCGTGGGCGGCTTCCAGCGCCGTCGCGAGCTCCGCGCGCGTGCGCACCAGGTGGCCCGCGCCGCCCAGCGCGTCGGCGACCCTCGCGAGGTTCCAGACGCCCAGCGAGTTGTAGTTCGCGTCCGGGCGGAACGCCGTGAGCATTCCCCAGCCGCCGTTGTTGAGCACCACCGCGATGGGGTCCCACCCGTAGCGCGCGCAGTGCCCCAGCTCGAGGCCCGTCATCTGGAACGCGCCGTCGCCCACGAGGACGATGGGGCGCCGGCCGCTCGCCGCCTGGACTCCGAGCCCCGCCGGCACGCCGAAGCCCATCGTCGCGTAGTACCCGGGCGCCACGTGGTCCGTCTGCACCAGGTCCATGGCGGTGAACAGGCAGTCCCCCACGTCGGTGGCCACCGGCATGCGGCCGTGACGGTCCATGAGGTCGTTGAGCGCCCGCGCCACGTCGAGGGGCTCCACGGCCGCGCCGTCGGCCACGAGCCCGCGCGCCGGCTCCACGGCAGTCACGGCCTTCACCGAGGCGAGCGGCTGTGCGCGCTCGAGCAGCGCCCCCACCAGCGCGGCGAGCGGAATGTCCGGATAGGTGTGGTAGCCGAGCGTCACGCGCCCATCGAGCGCCTGGATCGTGCGCCTCAGGTCCACGCGGCGCGCCGACACGCCGAAGTTGGTGTCGGACACGATCACCCCCAGCAGCAGCAGCGCGTCCGACTCCTCGACGAGAGCCGAGACCTCGGGCTTGCCCGCGAGGCCGAGGTAGGTGCCCACGAGGGGCGCGTCGGCGTTCTCGAGGAGGCCGCGGCCCATGAGCGTGGTGACGACGGGGATGCCCAGGCGCCGCGAGAGCGCGGCCACCTGCGCCTCGAGGCCGAAGCGGCGCACCTCGACGTCGACCATCAGCACCGGGGAGCGGGCCGCGGCAAGCCGTGCGAGTATCTCGCCCGCGCAGGCCGCGAGCGCCTCGCCGTCGACCGGCGGCGGGTCGGCGGCCCACACGGGCGCGCAGGGCATGTCGACGGTGTCGCGCGGCAGCTCCAGGTAGACCGGCTGCGACTGGCGCAGCGCGGAAGCGAGCACGCGCGCGATGCGCTCGCCGGCGGTGGCGGGGTCGTCCAGCCGCGCCTGGTCGCACGTCACCTGGCGGAACATCTCGTATTGCGACTCGAGGGTCTTGGCCTGGTGGTGCAGCAGCAGCCCCGAGCCCCGCTCGCCGGCGCCCGGGGCGCCCGAGACCACGACCAGGGGCGACTTCTCCGCGAATGCCGAGGCGACGGCGTTCACGACGTTGAAGGCGCCCGCGCCGTAGGTCACGGCCGCCACCGACGGCGCGCAGCGCATGCGCGCCGCGGCGTCCGCGGCGAAGCCCACCGAGGGCTCGTGCGAGAGCGTGTAGAGCGGCAGGCGCCCGTCGGCGACGATCGCGTCGAAGAAGGGCAGCGCGAAGTCGCCCGGGATGCCGAAGATCTCGCGGGCCCCCGCCCCGGCGAGCGCGCCCAGCAGCTGCGTCGCGATCGTGTTCTTCACGCGGGCCCGCCCCGGGCCCTCAGCCCGTCCCCGGGCCGGCGGCCCGCAGGGCGCGCTTCAGGATCCCGCGCGTGCGCGGGATGTCGATGGTGTCGAGCGTGTTCTTCACGAGGAGGGCGATCTCCGTGTCGCCTTCGACGACGAGGCGCCGGTTGAAGAACAGCGTGTCGGGATCCGCCTCGCGCGCGGCGAGCGCCGCGTAGTCCCACGCGACGGCGCGGAACCGGAGCAGCGGCTCCGCCGCGCTCGCCACCGGCACGAAGCGGCGGCCGCGCACGCGGAAGAGCAGCTCCACGCCCGCGTCCTCGACGACGATCGCGAAGGTGTGTCCCTCGAGGCGCTCGAGGACCTCCGCCGGGAACTTGCGGCGCAGCGTGAGGTTGAGCGCGGTCGCGAAGGCGATCGAGGCGGGCAGGCGCGGCAGGCGCCTCGCCACGGCGCGAAACGGGGCGGGCAGGCGGCGCACGGCAGTCGCATTCATGGGGTTGCCTCGCTTTCCGTGACGAGTTCGCGGATTCCGTCCCACTCCGACACGAGGCCGGGCTTGCCGTGCCAGTAGCCGTCGCAGGCGGCGGCCGGCAGGTGCGGCGCGAGGCGGACGGCGGCTTCCGCGGGCGCGAGCGCCCCCGAGGCGGCGTCGCGGAACACGGCCACGACCTCGCCCGTGGCGCGCGACTGCGGCGAGATGCGCAGCAGGCCCGCGCCGGCGGCCTTGGCCCCGGCCAGCACCGTCACGAGGCTCTGCACGCTCGCCGACTGCGTCTGCGTGCCGTTCAGCACGAGGAAATGCCCGCCATCCTGCGTGTCGAGCGCGAGCCCGTCGGGGTGCTCGATGCAGCGGAACTCGCAGTGGTCCTTGGTGAGGTTGTTGTAGCGCGCCGTGAAGCAGCGCGCGGACACGGCGAGCGGCAGCCTTCCGTAGGCGAAGATCTCCGTCTCGATCCCGGCGGGCGCGTCGGCGACGACGGCGGCGAGCCCGTCGCGCGACAGCTCCACCGGCGCCACCCAGCGCGTGGCGCCCAGCCCCGCCAGCAAGGAGAGCGTTCCCGCGTTGTACACGTTGAGGAAGGGGCCGGCCACGAACGGGCCCTTGTCCGCCAGCGCGCGCACGGCGGCCATGTCGTTGGCCTCGACGCGAAAGGCCCCGTTGTCCACCACCGAGTGCATGGCGCGCAGGTCGGCGTCGCTCTCGATCAGCTCGTAGGTCGAGAGGACGACCTCCTTGCCGGCCGCGGCCAGCGCCTCGCCGATCGCGAGCCAGTCGGCGAGCTTGAGCTCGCGCCGGCGCGAGCAGACCGTTTCGCCGAGGTAGACCGTGTCGACGGGCCAGCCGGCCGCCTCGCGGTAGAAGGCGATGACGGTGTCGCGCGGCCAGTAGTAGAGGAGGGGTCCGAGGGCGAGCTTCACGGGCGCGTCACTTCCAGGGGCGGTGGTAGGCGCCCAGCGTGCACTGGCGCCCTTCGGAGATGCCGGCGAGCGCCTCCTGCCAGGCGGGCTTCACGCGGAAGCGCTGCGGGTCGCGGGCGCACTCCTCGAGCGCCGCGCGCCACACGCGCGTCACCGTCTCGACGTAGACGGGGCTGCGCTGGCGCCCCTCGATCTTGATGGCCTTCACGCCCATCGCCTGCAGCCGCGGCAGCAGCTCCAGCGTGTTGAGGCTCGTGGGCTCCTCGAACGGGTAGTAGGTGTCGCCGTTCACCACGAAGCGGCCGCGGCAGAGCGTGGGATAGCCCGGGTGGTCCTGCTCGCCGAAGCGGTCGATGAGCACGCCGCCGAGTCGCGACTCGAGGCCCCGGGGCGACTGCTGCCAGCGCACGGCCTTGGCCGGCGAGCACCCGCCGTGGGTGTTGGGCGACTCCCCCGTGGCGTACGAGGAGAGCGCGCAGCGGCCCTCGACCATGATCGAGAGGCTCCCGAACCCGAACACCTCGATCTCGACCGGCGTCCTCGCCACGACCTTCTCGGCCTGCTCGACGGACAGCACCCGCGGAAGCACCGCCCGCCGGATGCCAAAGCGCTCGTGGTAGAAGTTGATGGCCTCGTGGCTCGTGGCCGAGCCCTGCACGGACAGGTGCAGGCGAAGCTGCGGATGCGTCTTCGCGGCGTAGGCGAGGAGCCCCGCGTCGGCCACGATGATCGCGTCCACGCCCAGGTCCGCCGCGCGGTCCACGGCGGCCTGCCACTTGCGCCACGTGGCCGGCTGCGGATAGGTGTTGAGCGCCACGAGAACCTGCGCCCCCTTCCGGTGCGCGTAGGCGAGCGACTCGCGGATGGCCTTGTCGTCGAAATTGAGCCCGGCGAAGTTGCGCGCGTTCGTCTCGTCGCGGAACCCGAGGTAGACGTCGTCGGCGCCGTTGTCCACGGCCACCTTGAGCGCGGGGGGCGTGCCCGCGGGGCACACCAGCTTCATGCGGGCGGCCGCCACCGGCTGCGGGAGGGTAATCACCTGGTCCATGAGGAAAGGTACCTGGTACACGTACCTGGTACGTGTACCAGGTACGGAAAACCCGGAAGGGTAGCCCTGTGGCCCGGGATTTCCTTGTGACAGATCAGGAAATGCGAAGAAAGGCGCCTCTCAGAGGCGCGCCCGCTCGCGCTCCACGAGCCGGACGGCGCGGCGGAGGATGCGCCGCGTGCGGTTCACGTCGATCCCCTCGAGGGCCCGGTGCACTTCCCCGGCGATGTCCGGGTCGCCGATGACCACGAGGTCGTGCAGGAAGCCCTCGTCGGGCGCGTCGACCGGCGCGGCCAGCGTCGCGAAGTCGGAGGCGTTCACGCGGAAGCGAAGCGCCGCCTCCCCTCCCCTCGGCACCGGAACGAAGCGACGGCCGCTGTAGCGGAAGTCCATTTCGAGGTCGAGGTCGCGCACCTCGATCGAGAACGGCCGCTCGCCGAGGTGCTCGAACACCGTGACGGGAAGCCGCTTCCTCACGAGCAGGTTCAGCACGGCGGCCACGACGGCCGCCGAGGGCACGTGGGGAAGGTTGCGCACCAGCTTGCGGATCGGCGGCGGCAGGGCCACGCGCCGGCGCCGTATGCCGTGCAGGGGCATGATCGGGCCGTTCATGAAGATTCAGGCTAACGCGGCGCCCCGAAAAGTTGTTGAGGCAGATCAGCGCGGGGCGGATTCGCGTCGCGCGCGGTTCGGGCGAGTGAATATCCACACCGCGGCGAGCGCCGCCGCCGTGGCGAGCGAGAAGCAGGCCGCGATGCCCAGCGGAACGACCGAGACGCTCACCACGAGGAAGAAGGACATGAAGCCGGTGAGCCCGGCGATGAAGCCGCGTTGCAGCCGCGCCAGCGCATCGTGCCCGTAGAGCGCCAGCGTGAAGGGCGGCATGATCGAGCCGGTGATGGGCAGCGAGAGCAGGATGCCGCTCACCGTCGGCCCCAGCGCCGATGCGCCGAAGAGGATGACCGCCGCGAGCGCCAGCGCCGCCGCGAGCCGCAGCCAAAGCTCGACCGGCGGGATCGCGGGAAGCGTCGCGGCATCGCGCGGCCGCGGCAGCCAGCGGGACATGGCGAGAAGGCCCGCGATGGCGAGCGCCAGGGCCGAAAGGGGCGCGAGCGGCAGCGCGCCCGCCGTGGCGGAGACGGCCGCGTAGGCGGCCCAGCCCGCGAATAGCCCCGCCACCGCGCCCGCCGCGCGGCCGGCGTAATTGAACGCGAGCATGTGGCTCGCCTGCCCCGCGATGGCCGCGAGCGTGACGAGAGCCGATCGCGCCGCGAATTCCGGGCCGTGGTCGATGGCGAGGTAGAGCGTGATGGGGCCGCCGATCATCGGGAAGCCGCCGAGGTATCCCGACACCGCGTGCCCCCAGCGCCTGGCCGCGAGGCTCGCGAGCCACACGGCGAAGGGCACCAGGGCCAGCTTGAGGGCGGTGAGGGCGGTCAGGGCCGGTTGCCGCCCGCGACCATGCGGTACTCGTACAGGCGGCACTCGATGGCGCCGTTGTAGAGCACGGTGCGCTTCGTGGCGGAGAGTCGGATGAGCTTCGGCAGCTCCGGGTCGCCGGAGAAGATGTACGCCGTCCACCCCGCGAACTTCTGCTTGAGCAGGTGGCCCAGCTCGGGATAGAACCGCGCGAGCTCCTCCTTCTCGCCGAGGCGCACGCCGTAGGGCGGGTTCGTCACGAGCAGCCCCGCCGCGGCCGGCGCCGAGAGCTCGAGCAGGTTCGCCTGCTTGAGCGAGACCACACCCTCGAGCCCCATGTCGCGCAGGTTGGCGCGCGCGGCGTCGAGCGTTCGCCCGTAGAGGTCGGAGCCGTGGATGGCCCGCGGGCCGGGCGGCTCCTCGCGCGCGCTGGCCGCGGCTTTCAGCTTCTCCCAGGCCTGCGCGTCGAAGCGCGCCAGCCTCTCGAAGCCGAAGGAGCGGCCGCGGCCGGGGGATCGCCCGAGCGCCATCTCGGCCGCCTCGATGAGGATCGTCCCGGCGCCGCACATCGGGTCGAGCAGGGGTTGGTCGGGCTTCCATCCGGAAAGCCTGAGCAGCCCCGCGGCGAGGTTCTTCTTGAGCGGCGCCTCGCCGGTCCTGTCGCGGCGGCCGCGCTTGAAGAGGGGCTCGCCGCTCGTGTCGAGGTAGAGCGTGCACCACTTCGGGTCGAGGAACGCGTGCACGCGCACGTCCGGCTCGCGCGTGGCGACGTCGGGCCGCCGGCCCAGCGCCTCGCGGAAGACGTCCGCGACGGCGTCCTTCACCTTGAGGGTGATGAAGTCGATGCTCTTCACGGGCGCCTTCACCGCGTTGGTCTCGACCTTGAAGGTGCGCTCGACGCCGAAGTGGGCGTGCCAGCGGACCTGCTTCGCGCCCTCGTAGATGTCCTTCTCGTTGCGGTAGTCGAACTTCGAGACGCGAACGAGGATGCGGGTGGCGAGCCGCGACTCGAGGTTGGCCGCATAGGCGAGCTCGAAGGGGCCCTCGAACTCCACGCCCGCCTCGCCGGCCTTCAGCTCCTTCGCCCCGAGGCCCTCGAGCTCCTCGGCAAGCGCCTTCGCGAGCCCGCGCGGGCAGGTGGCGAAGAACTGGACGGCCGAGGGCTCCTTGCGGGTCACCGCGGGGGCCGGCGTGGCGGCGGGCTTGCGGCGGGTCAGCGTGGCCATGGGGAAGCGGTGCGGGACACCGTAGAATGGGGGCCGGCAGGGGAGGAACTAACGCCCCCGGATGCCGCTCTATGCGTTGGTTTCCCGAGATTCTACCGTGATGTTCCGCTCCCTCCCGGCCCTCGCCCTGCTGCTCGCCCTGGCGCCCGCGCTCCAGGCGGCCCCCGTGCGCACCGAGCACGTGGAAGCCGAGCTCGTCGCCGAGCGCGCGGCCGCCGTGCCGGGCCAGCCCGCCACCGTGGGCCTGCGCCTGCGCATGGACGAGCATTGGCACACCTACTGGAAGAACCCGGGCGACTCGGGCCTGCCCACGAAGATCCGCTGGACGCTCCCCGAGGGCTGGAAGGCGGGCCCCATCCAGTGGCCCTACCCGGAAGCGCAGCGGGTCGGCCCGCTCATGAACTACGGCTACTCGGGCGAGGCGATGCTCCTCGTCGAGCTCACGCCGCCGGCGGACGCGAAGCCCGGCCCCGTCCTCCTCAAGGCCGACGCCGACTGGCTCGTCTGCAAGGACATCTGCATTCCCGAGAAGGCTTCGCTCTCGCTGCCGTTCGCCGTGGCCGCGGCCGGTGCCGAGCCTGCGCCGGCGGACGCGTCACTGTTCGCCAAGGCACGGGCGCGCCTGCCCGTCGCCGCCAGCGGGTGGACGGCCGACGCCATGGTCACGGGAAGCAGGCTCACGCTGCGCGTGATGCCCCCCGCGGGGGGCGTCGCGCCGGCAAAGGTCGCGTTCTTCCCGTTCCGCGAGAATTTCGTGGACCACCCGGCCCCGCAGGCGCTCGTGCGCGACGGCAACGGCTTCCGGCTGGAGGTGAAGCTCCTGGAGCCCGTGCCCGCCGACGTGAAGGAGGCCGCGGGTCTCTTCGTGGCCGAAAGCGCCTGGCCGGGGCACGCGGGGCGCAAGGCGGTGGAGCTCGCGCTTCCCGTGGTCACCACGCTTCCCGCCATCGCGGCGCCGGTGGGCGCACCCGCGGGCGAGATGGACGGAAGCCTCGTCCTGGCGCTCGTCTTCGCGCTTGCCGGAGGCATCCTCCTCAACCTCATGCCCTGCGTCTTCCCGGTGCTCGGCATCAAGGTGATGGGCTTCGTTCGCCACGCGCACGGCGACGCGCGCGCCCTGTGGCTGCAGGGCGTCGTGTTCTCGGCGGGCGTGCTCGTGTCGTTCCTCGCGCTGGCGGGGCTGCTCCTCGCGCTCCGCGCCGGCGGCGCCGAGCTGGGCTGGGGATTCCAGCTGCAGTCGCCCGCCTTCGTGACGCTCCTGGCGGCGCTCTTCTTCCTCATGGCGCTCAACCTCTTCGGCGTCTTCGAGTGGGGCGGGTTCGCGCAGTCCATGACCTCGAACGTCTCCGCGCAGGGGCGCTACGCCGACGCGTTCCTCGCCGGCGTGCTCGCGACCGTCGTGGCCACGCCCTGCACGGCGCCTTTCATGGGCGCGGCGGTGGGCTTCACGCTGGCGCAGCCCGCGGCCGTCTCGCTGGCCGTGTTCGCGATGCTGGGCGTCGGCATGGCGCTTCCCGTGCTCCTGCTGTCGCTCTTTCCCAGGGCATTGCAGCGCCTCCCGAGGCCCGGCCCGTGGATGGAGACCTTCAAGCAGGTCATGGCCTTCCCCCTCTTCGCCACCGTGATCTGGCTCGCGTGGGTGCTGGGCGCGCAGGTGGGCAACGACGCGGTCCTGTCGCTGCTCGCGGGCCTTCTCGTCATCGGCATGGGCGCGTGGATCCATGGCCGCTGGGCCCGCTCGGAAAGCGCGGCTCGACTGGTGTTCGCGGCTCTCTTCGCGGCCGGGGGTCTCTGGCTCGCGTGGCCCGGCGCGGGCACCGCCCCGGCCGAGGCGCGCGCGGCCACCGCGAGGCCGGGCGAGATCGCCTGGCAGCCGTGGTCGCCGGAGAGGCTCGCCGAGCTGCGCGCCGCCGGCACGCCCGTGTTCGTGGACTTCACGGCCGCCTGGTGCGTCACCTGCCAGGTGAACAAGCGCGTCGCCCTCAACCGCGAGGAGGTGGTGAAGGCCCTCGCCGATCGCGGCGTGGTGCCGCTGAAGGCCGACTGGACCAACCACGACCCGCGCATCACCGCGGCGCTCGCGGAGCTGGGCCGCAACGCCCTGCCCGTCTACGCCCTCTACGCCCCGGGGCGGTCGCAGCCGAAGCTGCTGCCGGAGGTGCTCACCGCATCCCTCGTCGTCGAGGAGATCTCGAAGCTGCCGGCCGCGAAGCAGGCGGCCAACGACAACCCACGCTGAAACAGGAGACCCCATGAAACGAGCCTCCCTCATCGCGCTCGGCGCCGCCACCCTCTTCGCGGGCAGCGCGCTCGCCGCGGCCGTCGTCGGCCAGCCCGCGCCCGCCTTCACCGCCACGGACCTCTCGGGCAAGCCCGTGAGCCTCGCCGACTACAAGGGCAAGACCGTGGTGCTCGAATGGCACAACTTCGGCTGCCCCTTCGTGCAGAAGCACTACCGGAGCGGCAACATGCAGGCGCTGCAGAAGAAATACGGCGCGGACGTCGTGTGGCTCACCATCAACTCCACGAACTCGGGCCACCAGGACTACCAGTCGCCCGCGCAGCTCACCCGGGCGCTTGCCGAGTTCGGCGCCGCGCCCACGCGGTTCGTGATGGACGAGCCGGGCACCGTGGGCCTCGCCTACGGCGCCAAGGTGACGCCGCACATGTACGTCATCGACCCGAGCGGGAAGGTGGCCTACAACGGCGCCATCGACGACAAGCGCTCCGCCAACCTCGAGGACGTGAAGACGGCGAAGAACTTCGTCGCCGCGGCGCTGGACGAGATGAAGGCCGGCAAGCCCGTCTCCAACGCCTCGAACGCCCCCTACGGCTGCACCATCAAGTACAAGTAGCCGAGGTACCAGGTACACGTACCAGGTACAGGTACCTGGTACCGGGATGGCGAAGCTGGATGTAGGATGCGGGTTAAGCGGGCCGGCAAGCCGCCCATCACGAGACCCACTCCATGCGCCTCACCACCTTCACCGACTACAGCCTGCGCGTCCTCATGTACGTCGCGGCGCACCCGGAAGGCCGCTCGACGATCGCCGAGATCGCGGCCGCCTACGACATCTCCGAGCATCACCTCACCAAGGTGGTCCATTTCCTCGGCAAGGAGGGCTACCTCGAGAACCTCCGCGGGCGCGGGGGCGGCATGCGGCTCGCCCGGCCCGCCACGGCCATCAACGTGGGCGAAGTCGTGAAGGCCACCGAGGGAGGCGACGTGCCGGCCGAGTGCTTCGAGAAGGGCGCCGGCAACTGCGCCATCACCGCCGACTGCAAGCTCAAGTACGCGCTGTCGAAGGCCGTGGATTCCTTCTACGACGCCCTTCGCCAGTACACGCTCGAGGACGTCGCGAAGAACCGCAAGGCGCTGGGCAAGGTGCTCTTCGCCTCGCCCCCCGTGCGCAGGACCGCCCGCGCCTGAGGGTGGTGTCCCTGCGTCAGGCGAGGAGCCGCCGCCGCAGCAGGGTGAGCGCGATCCAGAAGCCCGCGAGCCCGTAGGCCGCCAGCACCCCCGCGTGCAGCAGCGCCGACTCGGGCCAGACCCCCAGGAACAGCGGCCGCCCGATGGCGATGGCGTGCGTGAGGGGCAGGGCCGAAGCCACCGCCTGCACCCAGGCCGGCAATCCCGAGGTCGGGAAGAAGACGCCGCACAGCAGCATCTGCGGCGTGAGCACCAGCGTGAACCAGTAGGTGAAGAAGTCGTAGCTCTTCGCGATCGCCGTCATCACGAGGCCCATGCCCGCGAACGAGAGCCCGATGAGGAACGCGAGCGGCACGATGAACACCATGGTCCACGATTGCGACAGCCCCAGCGCGATCGCCACGAGCAGGATCGCCGTCCCCGACAGCAGGCTCTTCGAGGCGGCCCACACCCATTCCGCCAGCACGACGTCCTCGAGCGACACCGGCGCGTTCATGATCCCTTCCCACGTGCGCTGCACGTGCATGCGCGCGAAGCCCGAGTAGAGCGCCTCGAACGACGACGCCAGCATCGTCGTGTAGCAGATGGTCCCGCCCGCGAGGAAGGCCATGTACTTCACGCCCTCCACCTCCGGGATCATGGTGGCGAAGCCCATGCCGAATCCGAGCAGGTAGAAGAGCGGGTCGATGATGTTGCCCGCGATGCTGGCCGCCGCGAGCTTGCGCCACACGAGGTAGTTGCGCCGCCATACCGCCACCCAGCGCCCGGAGAGCACGGTCGCGATCATTCGCGCATCTCCCGCCCGGTGAGCTTCAGGAAGAGGTCCTCGAGGTTGGCCGGCCGGTGCAGGAAGCGAAGGGCGGGAAACGTCTTCAGGCTCGCGACGACCGGCTCCGCGCCGCGCACGTAGCAGAAGGCCGTCTCGCCGTGCAGCTCCGCGCGCGCCGAGAGCGCCTTCGCGTGGCTGCCGTACCAATCCTCCACCCCCTCGCCGTACACCTCCACCACCTCCGGCTCGATGTGCTCGGCGATGAGCGCGTGCGGCGCGCCCTGGGCGAGCATCCTGCCGTGGTCGATGATGGCGAGACGGTCGCACAGCCGCTCGGCCTCGTCCATGAAGTGCGTGGTGAGGAGGATCGTCTTGCCCTGCCGCAGCAGCAGCCGCAGCCTCTCCCACATGAGGTGGCGCGCCTGCGGGTCGAGGCCCGTGGTGGGCTCGTCGAGGAAGATGAGCTCCGGGTCGTTCACCAGCGCGCGCGCCAGCACCAGGCGCCGCTTCATGCCGCCCGAGAGCGACTGGATGCGGCTCGACCCGCGCGTCTCGAGCGCCGCGAACTCGAGGAGGCGCGGCAGGCGGGCGGCGACCTCCCGCTCGGGAATCCCGAAGTAGCGGCCGTAGACGAGCAGGTTCTCGCTCACCGTGAAGTCGGGATCGAGGTTGTCCACCTGCGGCACGACGCCCACGCGGATGCGCCCTTCGCGGGCGGCCTGCGGCACCGGATGGCCCAGCAGCGAGATGGTCCCGGCGTCCGGCGCCGTGAGCCCCAGCAGCATGCGAAGGGTCGTGGTCTTGCCGGCGCCGTTGGGACCCAGCAGCCCGAAGCACTCGCCCTTCGCGAGCGCCAGGTCGATGCCCGCCACGACCTCTCGCCCGTCGTAGGACTTGCGGACACCCTTCGCGTCGAGGACGCCGTCCATCGCGCCCGCGCTCAGGCGACGGGGCGCACGAGGCGCCCGACGACGTCGCGGATCACGTGCAGCTTGCGGTGGAAGAAGTGATCGGCACCGGGCACGACGAGCACCGGCACGTCGCGCACCGCGCCCCAGCCGAGCGAATCGGCGAGCACCGTCGTCTCGTCCCTGTCGCCGTGGACGACGATCGTGTTGGCCGAGGTGTGGCGGCCGGGCGGGCCGAGCGAGGGATCGTTCGGATCCGGCGGCTCGCCCAGGCCGTGGCCGGTGATGCGGCGGAACGCCGGCGCGACGAGCACGAGCTGCGCGAAGTCCGCGAGGTTGCTCGCCCGCAGCGCCACGCCGCCGCCGAAGGAGAAGCCTGCGAGCGAAAGCGGCAGCTCGCCCACGGCGCGCGCCGCGTGCGCCGCCACCTCCAGCAGGTCGTCCGTCTCGCCGCGCCCTTCGTCGTGCGCGCCCTCGCTCTTGCCCACGCCGCGGAAGTTGAAGCGGAAGGTGGCCGCGCCCGCGTCGCGGAAGGCGCGCGCCACCGTGGTGACCACCTTGTTGTCCATCGTTCCGCCGTAGAGCGGGTGCGGGTGCGCGATCACCGCGATCGTCGTCGGGCGCTCGGGAATCGCATAGGCGATCTCGATGGCGCCGGCGGCGCCGTCGATGCAGGCGCGATGGGCGTCCACCGCCCTCAGATCCTCAGCCGCTCGACGACGCGGCCGTTCACGAGGTGCTCCTCGACGATCTCGTCGATGTCCGCCTTGTCGACGTAGGTGTACCAGACGGCCTCGGGGTAGACCACGAGCACGGGGCCCTCCTCGCAGCGGTCGAGGCAGCCGGCCTGGTTCACGCGGACCTTGCCCTCGCCCGCGAGGCCCAGCGCCTTCACGCGGCCCTTGCAGTAGTCGCGCATGGCGGAGGCGCCGTGGTTGGCGCAGCAGGCCTCGGGTGCCTCGCGCTGGTTCTGGCAGAAGAAGACGTGGTGCCTGTAGTAGCTCATGGGAGTTCCGTCGTCCGGGCCGTCATTGTATCGGCTCGTCGCGGCGCCAGACGAAGAGCGCGCAGAGCCACGCGAGCGCCAGCACGGGCCATGCCTCGTGGATCCAGCGCGTGAGGGTGGCGAAGGTGGCGAGCTGCCCGTAGGGCCA
>JBBIJT010000063.1:0-5331 GCA_037445795.1 Betaproteobacteria bacterium
GCGCTGCCCATGGACTTCTACGTCCAGCGCTCGCCGGGCGAGATCGCCTCGCGCGTGGACCTGAACGAGCAGGTCGCGCAGACCGTCTCCGCCGACCTCGCGCACCTGGTGCTCGACCTGGTGACGGCCGCCTTCTTCCTCTTCCTCATGCTGCGGCTGGATGTGGGGCTCACGGCGCTGGTGGCGGGCTGCCTCGCCTTCGAGCTCGCGGCCCTGCGCGCGATCAACCGCCGCATGGAGGGCGTCTCGCAGCGGCTGTCGGTGCAGGGAGGCAAGCTCGCCGGCATGGCGAGCGGCGGGCTCTCGAACATCGAGAGCATCAAGGCCGGCGGCCAGGAGGGCGCCCTCTTCCTGAAGTGGCTGGGCCTGCAGGTGCAGTTCGCCAACACGGTCGTGGAGGCGCAGCGCTCCACGCTCGCGCTGATGCAGGTGCCCGCGGCGGCGGGCCTCGTCGCGCAGCTCGGCGTGCTCGGGCTGGGAGCCGCGCGCATCATGCAGGGCGCCTTCAGCGTCGGCGACCTCGTCGCCTTCCAGGTGCTGCTCGCGGGGTTCACGGCGCCGGTGCACGCGCTCTTCCTCGCGGCGCGCCAGGTGCAGTCGCTGCGCGGGGACACGGCGCGGATCGACGACGTGCTCAACCACTCGGCGGAGCCCGGCGTGGCCGTCGCCGGGAGCCCTGCCGGTGCCGCCTCCGGCGCGCGCCCCGCGTCGCTCGAGTTCCGCGACGTGACCTTCGGCTACGGGCGGGGCGCCCCGCCGCTCGTCGAGGGCTTCTCGCTCAAGGTGGAGAGCGGCCGCCGCGTGGCGCTGGTGGGCGCCTCGGGCTCGGGCAAGTCCACGCTCGCTCGCCTGGCGGCGGGGCTCTACCGCCCCTGGAGCGGCGACATCCTCTTCGACGGCCGGCCGCGCGAGTCGTACGCGCGCGAGGAGCTGGCGCGCGCGGTGTCCTACGTCGACCAGGACGTCGTGCTCTTCGAGGGCACGGTGAGGGACAACCTCACGATGTGGGACCCGGCGGCCGACGACGAGGTCATCCGCGCGGCCGCGCGCCACGCCGCCATCGAGGACGAGATCGGCGCGCTCGCGGGAGGGCTCGACGCGCCGCTCCAGGAAGGCGCGCGCAACCTCTCCGGCGGCCAGCGACAGCGCATCGAGATCGCGCGGGCGCTCGCGCGCGGCCCCTCGATCCTCATCCTCGACGAGGCCACGAGCGCCCTCGACCCGGCCGCCGAGGCGATCGTGGAGGCGAACCTGCGCAAGCGCGGGACGACGTGCCTCGTGATCGCCCACCGCCTGTCCACCGTGCGCGACGCCGACGAGATCCTGGTGCTGGCCGACGGCCGCGTCGTGGAGCGCGGCACGCACGCGCAGCTCGCGGCCATCGAGGGCGGCCGCTACGCCGCGCTCGTGGCGAGCGAGTCGGGCGTGGAGGAGGCGCCGCGATGACGGACCCCGGCGTCGCCTTCCGCTCGACCGCCCTCGGGGATGCGCTCGCGCTGCTGGCCGGCCCCGTGGGCGCGCGCGGCACACCGGCCGTCCCCGAGACCGACGACGAGGCCCTGGCCGTCGAGCAGGCGGCCCTCGCCATGGGCCTTCGCTCACGGCGCGTGCTGCTCGACGGCCGATGGTGGGCCGAGGGCGGCACGCCGATGCTGGCCCGCATGGCCGAGCGCCGGCAGGTGGCCCGCGAGGGCGACCTGTCCCTCGTCGGCAGGACGGGCTGGGTCGCGCTCGTGCCGCGCCCCCTCGCGGGCTACCGCATGGTCGTGCTCGACCCGGCGGGCGGCCCGCCCCTCGAGTGGCCGGTGGACGGGGACACCGCGCGCCGGCTGGCGCCCTTCGCCTTCGCCTTCCACCGCGCCTTCGAGCCGCGCCCCCTCGGCACGCGCGACGTGCTGCGCTTCGCGATCGGCCACGCCCGCGCCGACATCGCCGCGCTCGTCGCGACGGGGCTCGTGGCGGCGCTCGTGGGGCTGCTCACGCCCGTGGCGACGGGGCGCCTGATCGACCGCGCCATCCCGTCGGGCTCGGCCTCGATGACCCTCGCGATCGTGGCGGGCCTCGCCGCCGCCGGGGTCGCGGCCATCGTGCTCGACGTCCTGCGCGCCATCGCCGCGCTGCGCTTCGAGGCGCGCACCTCCGTGGCCATCCAGGCGGCGGTGCTCGACCGCGTCATCGGGGCGCCGGCCCGCTTCTTCCGCAGCTTCTCGAGCGGCGACCTGTCCCTGCGCCTGGGCGCCGTGAACACCGTGCAGCGCACCGTGACGGGCGCCTCGATCGGCGCCTTCGTCGCCGGCATCTTCCTCACCGCGAACCTGGCGCTGATGCTCGCCTACAGCACGACGCTGACGGCGGCCGCGCTGGGCGTGGTCGCGGTGACCGCGGTCCTCTCGGCCACGCTCGGCGCCGCGCGGCTGTCGATCGGCCGGCGCATCGAGGCCGCCGACGGGAAGCTCTCGGCCATGTCCTTCGAGTACTTCGCCGGCATCGCGAAACTGCGCGCGGCCGCGGCCGAGTCGCGGGCGTTCACGAACTGGCTCACGCGCTACCGCGAGTTCCGCGACCTCAACGCGCGCAGCGCCACCCTCTCGAACCTCGAGAGCGTCCTCCTCGCGATCCTGCAGCCCGCGGCGGCCACGCTGATCCTCTACCTCGCATGGAAGGTCGCCGAGACCCCGGCGGCGCACGCGCTCACCGTGGGCGAGTTCGTCGCTTTCCAGGCGGCGATGTTCGGCCTGCTGGGGGGCGTTCACGGCATCGTCTCGACCGCGCTCGGGCTCGCCGCGCTGGCCCCCATCTGGGAGCGCGCCAGGCCGATCCTCGCCACCGCGCCGGAGGACGCGGTCTCGGGCAAGATCCGCCACGACCCGGCGGGGGCGATCGAATTCTCGGACGTCTCCTTCGCCTATCCCGGCGGCCCGGAGGTCCTCACCGGCATCGACCTCTCGATCCGCCCCGGCGAGTTCGTCGCCATCGTCGGGGCGAGCGGATCGGGCAAGTCGACGCTGCTGCGCCTGCTGCTCGGCTTCGAGTTCCCGCAGCGCGGCACGGTGCGCTACGACGGGCGCGTGCTGCCCGCGCTGGACCTGAAGAGCCTGCGCTCGCGCATCGGCACGGTGCTGCAGGGCGGGCGCCTGTGGGCGGGCGACATCCTCACGAACATCGTGGGGGCGGCCAACCTCACCGTGGACGACGCGTGGGAGGCGGCGCGCGCGGCGGGGCTCGCGGCGGACATCGAGGCCATGCCGATGGCCATGTACACGCTGGTGGGCGAGGGGGTGAGCACGCTCTCGGGCGGACAGCGCCAGCGGGTGTTGATCGCGCGCGCACTCGTCGGGCGCCCGAGGATCCTGCTGCTGGACGAGGCCACCAGCGCGCTGGACAACCTGTCGCAGGCGGCGGTGCTCGACTCGCTGGAGAGGCTCGACGCGACGCGCATCGTCATCGCGCACCGCCTCTCGACGGTGCGCAACGCCGACCGGATCGTCGTCCTGGAAAGGGGCCGGATCGTCCAGCAGGGGACGTTCCGGAAACTGGCCGCCGCGCCCGGCCCCTTCGCCGCGATGCTGGCGCGGCAGGTGGCCTGAGCGGCGGCCGGAGGGTACGGCGCTAGTTCTTCTTCGACGTCACGCCGTCGGCGGACGCGACCTGCGTGCCGGAGAGCGGCGGTTCGCGCTTGGCGGTCACCGTCACCTTGTCGAGCTTCACCACCTGCTGCGGCTGTTCGCGCTTGGCCTCGACGGTGATCTTGCCGAGCTTCACGACTTCCTGGCCGCCGGAAACGGAGTCGAGCTGCTGTTCCGAAAGCTCGCCTTCCGGCTGGGTGACCGGCTTCTGATCCTTGTTCGACATGGAACCTCCTCGACTGGGTCCGTTACGGGCCGGGCCTGGGGCCCGGGGCGAAAGCAAGATATCACGCTTTCGACGCCTCGAATCCTATCGGGGAGCCGCCCCGGGGGCTCCGGCCCATTACGCAGCGGGAGTGTGGAATATTCCACACAACCTTTCGGCGCCCGGCGCCGCGCGGCGTCAGACCCCGCTGGAGAGGACCGTGACCGCCAGCGCGTTGGCCGCGACGACGGCCCAGCCGACGTGCTTGAGCTTGCGGGGGGAAGGGGCCAGCCGGTTCACGACGACCACCCCGGCGAGTGGCAGGCTGGCGGCCAGGGCGAGGGTCCGCCAGCCCGGAACCCAGACCCAGGCCGCGACGGCGGCGAGGAGGGCGAGGCGGGCGCTCCAGGAAGCCGCCGGAACCACCCACGGGGCGACCCCGGTCACCCGGGACTTGATGGCATGGACCGCCAGCGTAGCGCAGACGGTGGCCGCGAACCACAGGACGGGGGGGCCCCAGAGCGCCACCCCGGCCGCCCCGCCCGCGGCGGCGACCGGCAGGTGCATCGCGGAGAAGGCGGCGCCGGCCACCACCTCGCCGGGCAGCGTCTTCAGGTTCTTCGAAAGCACCACGGGCACGAGGCCCACGGCGAGGACTGCCGGCACCAGGGCGAGCCCGCGGGCATCCGGCGTCGCGAACCTCAGGGCGACAACCCCGCCGCCGCGCCCAGCCCGCCCAGGCCGAGGACCAGCCGCCGGGCCGCCGGGCCCATTTCCTCCCGCGCGCGCCGGCCGCGAACCCCCAGGAGGATGACGAGGGGCTCGTTGGCGAGGAACAGGAGGATGGCGGCCGCGACGAAGAGCCAGGAGGCCGCCCCGGGCGAACCCAGGACGAGGCCGGAAAGGAGGGGGAAGCCCAGCTCGGCGTAGGCGCCGTGCTCGCGCGGCAAAAGGTGCTTGTTCATGGCACCTTCGACGATACCGGTTCGGGCCGGGCGCGCAACCGGTCCCGTCAAGGGACCCCCGCCCGGGCGGGCGGGGGTCCGGCGCCCTGCCCTAGCCCTGCGGAGGCCGCCCCGGCCGCGGGAGCTTGCGAAGCTGCTCGCGCTGCTCCTTGGTGAGCACGGCCTCGGCCTTCGCGCGCGCCTCGAGCCTCGCCTCGAACATCTCCTTGTGGATGGCGGCGCCCTCGTCGTAGAGCTTGCGGGCGGCGGCGACGTCGAACTCGGGGACCTTGGCGAGGTCCTGGCCTTTCCACCGCACCTCGCGGAGCGTGCCCATGAGCGCGTGGTTCTTGCGCTGCACGTCGCGGCGGATCGCGGTGATCTTCGTGCGCTGGTCGTCGGTGAGGTTCAGCTTCTCGATGGCCTCGAGGCCGGGACCCGCGCCCATTCCCCGGCCCATGCCGTGGCCGCCCCCCATGCCGGACCCGTGCATCATGCCGCGCCCCTGCATGCCGGGGCCCGCGCCCTGGGCCATCGGGCAATCGCCCTGCCCCAT
>JBBIJT010000063.1:5431-18595 GCA_037445795.1 Betaproteobacteria bacterium
GCCCTGCCCCATTCCGGACCCCATCCCGTGCCCCATGCCGGGTCCCATGCCGGGTCCCATCTGGGCGGCGGCGAAGGTGGAAAGCGTCGCCGCGGCGAGGGCGGCGAGTGCGAATCGGATCTTCATGGACTGCTCCTTGGTGACGACTGGAATGGGAAAAGCATAGGCTTCCCGCGACGCGCCCGCAGGGCGGATTGGCAACAATTTGTGTCCGCGGGGAAGCCTCGTCGTCCTCCAACCGCGGGTCGAAGCGCGCCGCGGGCCATCACCCTCCCGGCTTCTTCGGCCCCGGTGCGATCTCGTCGGCGGCGGCCTCCACCAGGTCCGCCAGTCGCCTGGCCTCCCCGGGGGCCAGCAGGACATGCGTGCTCGATTGTGTCCCGAGAAAATGGACGTCCACGAGCGGACCCAGCTCCGGGTCGCGCCCGCGCAGCACTTCCAGGACCGTGAACAGGGCCACTCGGGCCACGTCGTCCGTCCCGAAGGCGTTGCGATGCTGCGTCTTGCTCCCGCGGTAGAGGACGGCCAGTACGAAGAGCGCAGCGATCGCGGCGAAGAAGAGGACGTCCTGCGCGGCGAACTCCCCCATGGCCGTCTCCGCCTCAATGCGCGGGGCCCGCCGGGGCGGCAGCTTCCCGCAATGCGGCCGCGATCCGCCTGGCCTCGGCCGGCGCAACCTTCGCGAACACGTGAGCGCGCGTCCCGCGGCACCGGAAGCGCACCTCGTCCGACCCGTGCGCCTCGCGACCGATCACGAGGATCCGGCCGTATCCGACGGCCCAAGATCCCCGGCGACGGGCGTCGACCACCTCGCCGAGCAGTCCCCGTGGACGCACGGTGCTGTCGTACCGGGCCCAGAGAAAGGCCAGGGGCGCCAGGACAACGGCCATGGCCAGGAGGACCAGGAGCTTTTCCATCGCCTTCCCCTTGTCGTCGAACGCGCGAGATTATGACGAATCCGCGCCGCCGGCGTTCAGGGCCCGTGTCGGGGTGGCGCCTGTGCCCCCTCGACGGCCGCATTTGATGCGGCGGGGAGCGCGGCCCCGCAGTGCAGGCAGAAGGCGGCCTCGGGCAGGTGTCCCGTGGCGCCGCAGGCACCGCACGTGCGCGCGGCGCCCTCCGCGGCGGCGGCGCGCATGCGCCGCGCGGTCATCTCCGCCGTGACGATGCCGGTGGGCACGGCGAGCGTGCCCCAGCCCGCCAGCATCATGATCGACGCCACGAGCCTGCCGATGTCCGTCTTCGGCGTGATGTCGCCGAAGCCCACCGTCGTCATCGTGGTGATGGCCCAGTAGATCCCCGCCGGGATGCTGGTGAAGCCGTTCTCGGGGCCCTCCACCACGTACATCACGGTACCCATGATCACCACGATCATGAGCACCACCGACAGGAAGACGAGGATCTTGCGGCGGCTCGCCGCGAGCGCGCGCCCCATGGCCTGGTATTCCCAGACGTAGGCCGTGAGCTTGAGGACGCGGAACATGCGCAGCAGCCGCAGGATGCGCACGTCGAGGAAGGCCTGCGCCTCGGGGAATGCGAGCGCGAGGTACGTCGGCAGGACCGAAAGCAGGTCCACGATCCCGAAGAAGCTCGTGGCGTAGCGCAGGGGCTTGCGCACGCAGGCGAGCCTCGCCAGGTACTCGGCGGTGAAGAGCAGCGTGAAGGCCCACTCGAGCACGTCGAACTCGAGCGCGAACCGCGTGCCGAGCGCATGCACGCTGTCTGCCACCACGACGGCGACGCTCAGGAGGATCGCGACGATGAGCCACCGGTCGAAGAGCCGCCCCGCCCGCGTGTCCGACTCGAAGATGACCGCGTACAGGCGCAGGCGCCAGCCGCCCTCGGGCCTGCCGAATTCCTCCTGGGTCGCCGCATTCATCGTCCGTCTCCCTCCCGCATCCGTTGCGGCGCGCGTCAGTCCTGCGCGGGGAACCGGCGCAGGAAATCCAGGAGCGCGGCCGCCGCGAGGCCCGCGTCCCCCGGCGTCACGGTCTCCGCCGGGTTGTGGCTGACCCCGCCGGCGCCGCAGCGCACGAACAGCATGCCCACCTCCGTCGCCTCCGCCATCACCATCGCGTCGTGGCCGGCGCCGCTGGGCAGGAGCCGCACCGGGGCGCCCGCCGCCGCCACGCTCGCGGCGAGCCGGTCGCGGATCCGCGGCGAACAGGCCGTGGCGCGCACCGCATGGTTGCGCCGCGAGGAAACCGCGACCCCGCGCCGCTTCGCGATGGCGTCGAAGCCCGCGAACACGTCGCGCTCGGCCGCCTCCCGCACCGCGTCGTCGCCCGACCGGATGTCCACCGTGAACTCGACCTCGCCGGGGATGACGTTGCCGGTGCCGTCCCTCACTTCCAGGATCCCCACCGTGCCCACGAGGCCCGTCCCGGCCTTCGCTCGCGACTCGACCGCGACCACCATCTCGGCCGCCGCCGCGAGCGCGTCGCGCCGCATGGCCATCGGCACCGTGCCGGCGTGGCCCGGCGCTCCCGTGACCTTGACGCGGTGGCGCGTGCCGCCCGCGATCGCGGTTACCACGCCGAGCGGCAGGCCCTCGTCCAGCAGCACCGGCCCCTGCTCGATGTGCACCTCGACGTAGGCGGCAAGCGTGGCCGGGTCGCGCGGATCCGCGGCGATGGCCGCGGGGTCGAGCCCGGCCGCCCGCATCGCTTCGTCGAACCCCACGCCGCTGGCGTCGCGCCGCTCGTGGATCGTGGGGTCGAACTTCCCGAGGAAGGCGCGGCTCGCGAGGAAACTGGTCTGGAAGCGCGCCCCTTCCTCCTCCGCGAAGGCGAGGACCTCGACCGCGACGGGAAGGCGCTCGCCGTGCCGGTTCAATTCCGCCACGCAGGCGATGGGCACGAGAATGCCCAGGACCCCGTCGTAGCGGCCGCCGTTGCGGACCGAATCGAAGTGCGACCCGCAGGCCACGGCCTTGGCGCCCGCGCGAACGCCCTCGTAGCGCCCGATGACGCTGCCCGCCCCGTCGGTGCGCACCTCCATCCCCGCCTCGCGCATCCAGCCGGCGATTCGCGAGGCCGCGGCGCGGTGCGCGGGCGTGAGCCACGTCCGCGTGTAGTGGTCGGGGGAGTCGCTGTGCCGGGCGAGCTCGTCGGCCCGGGCGAGGATCGCGCGGCCGGCGGAGCCGGCACGGAAGTCGGGCGCGTTCATGGATAGAATTCTCGCACGCATGGCCATTTCCGATCCCCTCCTGCTGCCCCCGGAGGCGGTCACCCCCGCCTGGGTGGAGCGCGAATACAACAACCGCGAGCGCGTCCCGGAGCACCCGCGGTTCTTCGAGCGCTGGGAGAGGGACTCGGAGTACGTCCGGCGGACGCCGCCGGGGCGCCTCGATCTCGCCTACGGGCCCGACCCGCGGCACCGCATCGACCTCTTCCCCGCGGCGGGCAGCGACCGTCTCCTCGTGTTCCTCCACGGCGGCTACTGGCGCAGCCTCGACAAGCGCCTCTTCACGTGGCTCGCTCCGTCGTGGGTGGGCGAGGGCGTGAGCGTGGCACTCGCGAACTACCGCCTCTGCCCCGCGGTCTCGATCGCCGAAATCGTCCAGGACGCCATCGCCACGCTGAACTGGATCGCCGTCAACGCGCGCGCGAACGGGGCGGGAGCGGAGCGCATCGTGGTCGCCGGCCACTCGGCCGGGGGGCACCTGGTGGGGGCTCTCTTCGCCGCCGAGCCCGGTCACCTCGGCTTCGACGCGGCCCGGATCGCGGGCGGCGTGCCCGTGAGTGGCGTGTTCGACTTCTCTCCGCTGCCGCATTTCTCCTGCAATGCGGATCTGCGGCTCGACGCGGAGTCCGCGCGGGCCCTGGACCTCCACGATCGGCGGCCGACGGTTGCCGCGCCGCTGGTGGTGGCGGTGGGCGGCGACGAAACCGGCGAGTTCATCCGCCAGTCGCGCCTCATCGCCGATCGCTGGGCGCCCCAGGCGAGGCAGCTGGAGGTGCTTCCGGGGATGCACCACTTCAGCGTCCTCGAGGCGCTGGCCGAGAGCGGCCAGCCCCTGCACCATGCCATCGCCCGACTCTTCTAGCGCTTGCGCTGCCAGTGGTAGTTGCGCTCGGCGCGGCGCAGGTCAGCGACGGTCGCGTAGCCCTCGTGGGAGGCGCGCGACAGCAGGATCTGGAAGAGCTGCGCCGTGCACAGGGCGTCCGCGAGCGCGTTGTGGCGCTCGTAGTGGACGATGCCGAACCGGCCCATCCAGTCGTCGAGCGTCTTCAGCTCCATGGCCTCCGCGGGGAACATCGACTTCACCAGGTCCGCGGTGTCGATCCAGGCGGGGCGCCACTTGATGCCGAGGTGCCGCTGCACCGCGGTCTCGAGCATCTCGCGGTCGAAGGGCGCGTTGTAGGCGACGAGCGGCCGGCCCCCCGTGAAGGCCATGAAGGCCGCCAGCGCCCGGGCCGGCGCCTCGCCCGACATCTGCGCGGCGTGCCCGATGCCGTGCACCAGGACGTTCGCCCTCTCGCTCGCCACGTCGGGCCGGATCTCGCGGTAGAAGGAACGGCCCATGACCACGTGGGTGCCGACCATGCGCACCGCGCCGATGGAGAGCAGCGTGTGGTGGCGCACGTCCAGGCCGCTGGTCTCGGTGTCGACCACCGCCCACTCGCACACGGCGAACGGCGTCGAGGGCCGGTAGATGAGGGAGGAGCGCCACGCCTTCAGGAGAAGCCGCGTCTCCGCGTCGAGATCGGGCTTCGGCCGGACGAGCCGCGCGAACCAGCTCACAGGTGATAGTCGAGCGCGAGCCGCTGCTGCATGCCGCGGGCGGTGCGCAGCGCCTCCTTCAGGAGCCGCCGGTCGAGGTCGTTCATGCGGTCGGGGTCGAGGTGGTTCGTGGGCGCCTCGCCCCGGCGCACCTGGCGCGTCTGGTGCCGAAGGCGGAAGAGCTGGATGTAGTGGAAGGCCGCCACCCACCCCTCGGCCTCCTCCTTCGCGATGCCGCGTCGCGCACCGGCCTCGCGGATCCGGCGCGCCGTTCCCGTCGCCACGACGCCCTCCGCGAGCGCGAGCACGCGCGCGCAGTCGATGAAGATCGTGGCGCCGTTCACCTTGAGGTCGATGGTGTGCGGGTGCTCGGGATCGTCGGACAGCTGGAAGTCGCGGACCACCCCCAGCGGCGGCCGGTTGGCCAGGGCGTTCTGGGCAAGCGCGCGAAGGAAGGTCTGCTGGTCGCGAACGGCCTGGCTCAGCCACTCGCGCAGGCGATCGGCGAGCTCCGGGTCCCCGTCGAGCGGGCGGAAGTCGAAGAAGATGGTCGCGTTGAGGACGGCCTGCGGGTCTCCCGCCGAGATCCACCGCGCGAACTGGCCCCGCCACTCCGACTCCGAGAGGCACCAGCGCGGATTGCCCGCCATGATTTCCCCGCGGCACAGGGGGAACCCGATGCTCGCGAGCGCCTCGTTCACCTGCCTCGCGACGGGCACCCAGTGCGAGCGGGCCGTCTCGACGTCGCCGTCAGGCGGGTCGCGGAAGACGAGGCCGTTGTCCTGGTCCGAGGAGAGCGTCTGCTCGTGCCGGCCTTCCGAGCCCATCGAGAGCCAGCAGTAATCCGTCACGGGCAGCTCCGCGTCGCCGACCACGAGCGTGATGACGCGGCGCGTGAGGCGGTCGTTCAGCGTGGACAGGATCATCGTCACGTGCTCGGCGCTCACGCCCTGGAGCAGCAGGCTGGGGACGAGGGCGCGCACGTCCTTCGCGATGCGCGCGAGCACCTCGATCGACCTCGCGACGGCGATCTCCCCGCCGATGGAGGTGAGGCCCACGCGCTGCATCCGGAACAGGTCGCGCTCCGACACCATGCCCTTCAGGCGCCCGCCCTCGGTGACCACGATGTGGTGAATTCCCAGCTCCGTCATGCGCATGGCCGCCTGGAAGGCGAACTCGTCCGCGTCGAGCGTGGCGGGGTCGCGCGTCATGACCGACGACAGCGGCTCGCCCGCGTCGCGCCCCGGCAGCGCCACGCGCGAGGCGACGTCGCGCAGCGTGAAGATGCCCGCAAGTTCGCCCTCGCCGCGCGTGACGATGACGGAGCCCACCTTCTGGTGGACCATGAGCTCCAGCGCCTCCTTGATTGGCGCCTTCTCGTCGAGCGTGACGACGTCGCGGTGGATCGCGTCCCGCAGCGGCCGCTCGAGCGGCTGGCGCTCCTCGGTGGCCGCGATCACGTCCTTCTGCAGGTTGCCGAGCGCCTGGTGCAGGAGGTGCGCGATGCGGTGCGTGCAGAAGTTGCGGAAGACCTCGCTCTGCTCGATGAGGTCGTTGAAGTCGCGGCGGGACAGCTGGTAGCAGAAGGTGTCGTGGGAGGCCCGGTAGGTGCGCGAGGCGGGCCTTCCCGCGAGCAGCGCCCCGACCGGGAAGCACTCGCCCTCCTGCAGCGCGAGCTCGATCTCGTCGCTCGCGGTGCCGGACGAGACCACGACCGCGCCCTGCTTGATGATGTTGGCGCATTCGGGGATGCCCTTGCCGCCCTCCAGGATCACCTCGCCCTCGGGGAAATAGGCGAGCTTCAGGCGCGAGACCAGGAAGGAGAGGTGCGACTCCTGCATGGCGTCGAAGGGCGCATGGCGGCGCAGGGCCGCCACCGTCGAGGCGACGACGCCGGTGGCCGAAGGTGCCGCCGCGGACGGCGTGGCAGGGGAGGACATGGCGCGATGATAGCGGCGACCGGCGGCCTCCGGATGGGAAACGGGGGCGCCCCCGGAAGGGCGCCCCCGCAGGCCGTGCCCGCCGGACTAGTGCGAGACCGCCGCCCGGCCGAGGCCGGTGTTGGAGCGCACGTAGAGCTCGTCCCACATGGCGAGCGAGCGCCGGTCGGTCGTGAGGAGCGAGAACACGAACACGGCGAGGAAGCCCAGGGGGATGGAAATGATGCCCGGGTTGCGCAGGTCGAAGAGCGGCTTCTCGAGGCCGACGAGGCTGGTGGTCTGGCCCTCCCACTTCTTGAGGGTCGCCTGGTTGGTCGCGACGTCCTTCTTCGCGCCCGCCAGCGCCTTCTCCAGCTTCGCCTTGGCTTCCGGGTCGGTGGCCGAGGCGATGTCGGCCTCGAACTTGGCGATGCGCGACGAGGCGGTGTCCACGGCCTTCTGCGCGGCGGCGGTGATCGCCTTGGGGTAGGTCATGTTCGGCGAGACGAGCACGAGGCCGATGGCCGAGACCGTGCCGATCACGAGGCCCGCCACGACGCCGGCGGTATTGCACTTCTTCCAGTAGAGCGTGAGGAGGACCACCGGGAGGTTCGCCGAGGCGGCCACCGCGAAGGCGAGCGCCACGAGGTGCGCGACGTTCTGGCCCTGCGCGAGGATGCCGATGGTGATGGCCATGATGCCCACGATCACGGAGCAGATGCGCGCGGCCCGCACTTCCTCGTCGGAGGTCGCATGGTCGCCCTTGATCACGCCCACCCACAGGTCGTGCGACATGGCCGACGCCGCGGCGAGCACGAGGCCCGCCACCACCGCGACGATGGTCGCGAAGGCCACCGCCGCCACGAACGCGAGCATCAGGTTGCCGAGCATCGAATCGGCTCCGCCGCCGAGGTACTGCGCCAGGAGCGGAGCGGCCATGTTGCCGCCCTTGTCGATGGCGGTGATGTTCGAGGGGCCCACCTTCATCGCGGCGCCCAGGCCTAGGAACAGCGTCAGCACGTAGAAGCCGCCGATGATCGCCATGGCCCAGATGACCGACTTGCGGGCGGCCTGGGCGGTGGGGACCGTGAAGAAGCGCATCAGGATGTGCGGAAGGCCGGCCGTGCCGAGCACGAGCGCCATCCCGAGCGAGATCTGGTCGATCGGGTTCTTGAACAGCAGCCCCGGCTCCAGGAAGCGCTGGCCGAGCTCGGCGGCCGACATGTTCTTCGCCGGGTCGCCCAGCATCACGGCGACGCGACCCTGGATGTTGGGGTCGTTCACCGCCGCCTGCAGGAAGCCGGGCAGGCTGAACCCGTACTGGCTCCAGACGAGGATCACCATCAGCAGGGAGGCGATCACGAGGAGGACGGCCTTCACGATCTGCACGTAGGAGGTCGCGACCATGCCGCCGAACACGACGTAGGCCAGCATGAGCACGCCCACGGTCATCACCGAGTACTCGTAGTCGATGCCGATGAGCGTCTTCACGAGCACGCCGCCGCCCACCATCTGCGCCGTCAGGTAGAACGTGGACACGGTGATCGTGGAGATCGCCATGAACGTGCGCACCGTCTTCGGGTCGTTGCGGAAGGCGAGGATGTCGGCCATGGTGTACTTGCCGATGTTGCGGCAGGGCTCGGCGATCACGAGGAGCACCGTGATGTAGGCGACCAGCCAGCCCACCGAGTACATGAAGCCGTCATAGCCGTTGAGCGAGATGAGGCCGGCGATCCCGAGGAAGGACGCCGCCGAGAGGTAGTCCCCGGCGATGGCCCAGCCGTTCTGCAGGCCGCTCATGCCGCCGCCGGCGGCGTAGAAGTCGGCGGCCGTCTTGGTCCGCTTCGCCGCCCGGTAGGTGATGTACATCGTGAGCGTGATGATCGCGGCGAAGACGGTGAACGTGAGCCACGTGTACTTCGGGTTCACGGCCGTCTGGGCGAACGCGACGGCGGGGGCGGCCAGGGCGAACGCGCCCACGGCCCAGCGGGAAATCCGGGCGCTTGTCATTTCGGGGCTCCGATCGTGGCGGCGTCGCGGTTGATCTCGTCGGCCATGCGGTCGAACTCGGCGGCCTTGCGGGAGTAGAACCAGGCGATGCCCCAGGCGACGATGAATTCCGAGAGGGCGAAGAGGAGCCCCACGTTGATGACGCCCCAGACCTTGATCTTGTAGATGTCGGTCGCGTAGGCCGCCCCGATGGGCAGGGCGAAGTAGCACACCACCGAGAAGGCCATGAGCCCCCAGAGGAAGACGCTCTTGCGCCGGTGGAGTTCCTTGAAGCGGGGGTCGGCGTCGATCGCCGCCCAGTTGAGCTGCTGGGTGGTCATGGGATCCCTCATCCGAATGTGTGCCCCGCGAAGCTACCCTGCGCAGCTGTCGCGAAGCTTGCGTCGCGTCAATGTCCGGCGGCCGTTGACTAGGGAAAACCCGGGGGGCTGCGGCGTATAATCCGGCCCTTCCCTCCCTACGGAACACGGCGTGTCCGCCCAGGACCTCTCCAAGCTCCAGATCGACCGCGGCGCGAAGTCCCCCGCCCCGAAGCGGCGCCCGCGCTGGGTGAAATGGGCCCTCGGCGCGGTCGCCGTGGCCGCGATCGCCGCCTTCGCCGTGGTGCGTTCCGCCACCGCACCCGTCACCGTCGACGTGGCCACCGTCACCAGCGCCTTCCCCTCGCAGAGCTTCACCGTCCTCAACGCCACGGCCCGCGTCGTCGCGTGGCGCAAGGCCGCCGTTTCGACGAAGGCCACCGGCAGGCTCGAGTGGCTGGGTGTCCAGGAGGGCTCGCGCGTGAAGGCCGGCGAGGTGATCGCGAGGCTCGAGAGCCTCGACGTCGTCGCGACGCGCGACTCCTCGCTGGCGGCCCTCAACGCCGCGAAGGCCAACCTCGAGCAGGGCGAGGCCGAGCTGCGCGACGCGGAGGTGGCCCTGAAGCGCGCGCGCGAGCTCTACGAGAAGAAGTTCGTCGCCGAGTCCGCCGTCGACACCGCGAAGGCACGGTACGAGAAGGCGGTGGCCTCCATCTCGAGCCTCAAGGCCTCCATCGGCGTCGCCGAGGCCAACGTGCGCTCGGCGAGCGTGTCCGTGGAGCAGACCCTCATCCGCGCGCCGTTCGACGGCATCGTGCTCACCAAGAACGCGAACGTGGGCGACATCATCACCCCGTTCTCCTCGGCCGCCGGCACGACGGGCGCGGTCGTCAACATGGCCGACATGGACACGCTCGAGGTCGAGGCCGACGTCGCCGAGTCCTCGATCGGCCGCATCCGCGCCGCGATGCCCGCGGAGGTTCAGCTCGACGCCTACCCCGAGATGCGCCTGCTCGGCGAGGTCTCGCGCATCGTGCCCACGGTGGACCGCAGCAAGGCCACGCTCCTCGTCAAGGTCGCCTTCAGGGAGAAGGACCCGCGCGTGCTGCCCGACATGAGCGCCAAGGTGGCCTTCCTGGAGCGCTTCCCCGGGGCGGACGAGCGCAAGGCGGTGACCGCCGTGCGGCCCGAGGCGGTCGCGAAGCGCGGCGACCGGTCCGTGCTCTTCGTCCTCGCCAAGGACAACCGCGCGAAGGAGACGCCGGTCACGGTGTCGCGCAAGCTCGGCGATCTGGTGGAGATCGCCGGCGCGAAGGCCGGGGACCGCGTGGCGCTCTCTCCGCCGGAAAAGCTCCGCGACGGCGCGACCGTCGCCCTCCTCAAGAAGTGAGCGCCGCCGCCGGCGCGCCCGCGCGCCCGATCGTCGAGATCTCGCGGCTCGCCAAGGGCTACCGGCGCGGCGGGCAGGACGTCCCGGTGCTCTTCGACATCACGCTCCGGATCCCCGAAGGCGACTTCATCGCCCTCATGGGCCCCTCGGGGTCCGGCAAGTCGACGCTGCTCAACCTCATCGCCGGCATCGACAAGCCGGACGCGGGCACCCTGCTCGTGGACGGCGAGGACATCACGCGCCTGTCGGAATCCGAGCTGGCGGACTGGCGCGCGACCCACGTCGGGTTCATCTTCCAGTTCTACAACCTCATGCCCGTGCTCGACGCGTTCGAGAACGTGGAGCTGCCGCTGCTGCTCACCACGCTCTCGCGCCGCGAGCGCCGCGAGCGCGTGGAGACCGCGCTCGCGCTCGTGGGGCTTTCGGACCGCAAGGACCACCGCCCCAACGAGCTCTCCGGCGGGCAGCAGCAGCGGGTGGCCATCGCCCGGGCGATCGTCGCCGACCCCGCGATCATCGTCGCCGACGAGCCCACCGGCGACCTCGACCGCAAGAGCGCCGGGGAGATCCTGGCCCTGCTACGGCGGCTCAACGAGGAGATGCGCAAGACCATCATCATGGTCACGCACGACTGGCACGCCGTGGAGAGCGCCCGCCACGTGGTCCACCTCGAGAAGGGCGAGCTCGTCGACGCCCCGGCGCCCCACGGCTGAGGCCGCATGTACCTCCTCAGGCTCGTCTTCAAGAACATCTTCCGGCACAGGCTGCGCAGCCTGCTCACCCTCTTCGGGCTGCTGGTGGCCATCCTCGCCTTCGGCCTTCTGCAGACGGTGGTTAACGCGTGGTACGCGGGCTCCGACATGGCCTCGGCGCAGCGCCTGGTCGCGCGCAACGCCGTGTCCCTGGTGTTCCCGCTGCCGATCTACTACCGCGACCGCATCCGCGCCATCGACGGCGTGACGGCGGTCACCGTGTCGAACTGGTTCGGCGGCATCTACAAGGACATGACGCCGGCCAACTTCTTCGCCCAGTTCGCCGTCGACCAGGAGAACTTCTTCGACCTCTACCCCGAGTTCCGGGTGAAGCCCGACGAGCTGCTCGCCTTCAAGCGGGACCGCCGCGGCGTGATGGTCGGGCGGCTGCTGGCCGACCAGCACGGGTTCAAGGTGGGCGACGTGATCCCCCTGAAGGGCACGATCTACCCCGGCACCTGGGACTTCGTGGTGCGCGGCATCTACGAGCCCAGGGACGAGTCGACGATCACGCGCCAGCTCTACTTCCACTGGGACTACCTCAACGAGCAGATCAAGAAGCTCTACCCGCGGCGCGCCGAGCAGGTGGGCGTCTTCATCGTGCAGATCGCCGACGGCTCGCGGGCGGCGGAGGTGAGCCAGGCGATCGACCGCGAGTTCCGCAATTCGCTCGCCGAGACGCTCACCGAGACCGAGAAGGCCTTCCAGCTCTCCTTCATTGCGCAGACCGAGACCATCGTGATGGCCGTGCGCATCGTCTCCTTCGTGGTGATCCTCATCATCTTCGCGGTGGTCGCCAACACCATGGCGATGACGGCGCGCGAGCGGCTGGCGGAATACGCGACCCTCAAGGCGCTGGGCTTCGGCCCCGGCTTCGTGGCGGCGCTCATCGTGGGCGAGTCGCTCATGATCACGGCGCTGGGCGGGGCCGCCGGCATCGCCGCCACCTTCCCCGTGGCGGCCGGCTTCAAGGCGGCGATGGGCTCGTTCTTCCCCGTCTTCAAGGTGGCACCGGAGACGGTGGCCCTGCAGGCGGCCTGCGCGCTCGCCGTGGGCTGCCTCGCGGGGCTCCTGCCGTCCTTCCGGGCCTCGCGCGTGCCGATCGCGGAAGGCCTGAGGCACATCGGATGAGGATCCCGCTCTCCTACATCTTCCGGAACCTGTGGGCGCGCAAGCTCACGACGATCCTCACGGCGGGCGGCATGGCGCTCGTGGTGTTCGTGTTCGCCGCCGTCCTCATGCTCGACGCGGGGCTCCGGAAGACGCTCGTCTCCACCGGCAGCATGGACAACGCGGTGATCCTTCGCCCCGCCTCGCAGACGGAGATCCAGAGCGTCGTCTACCGCGACCAGGCCTCGCTACTCGAGACGGTGCCGGAAGTGGCGCGAGGCGAGGACGGCGCGGCGCTCGTGTCGAAGGAGACCGTCGTCCTCATCGCGATCCCGAAGCGCGGCAGCGACAAGCCCGCCAACCTGGTGGTGCGCGGCATGCCGGAGACGGGCCTGCGGCTGCGGCCGCAGGTGCGCGTGGTGGACGGGCGGATGTTCCGCCCGGGCGCCTCGGAGGTGGTCGTGGGGCGCGCCATCGCGGAGGGCTTCGACGGCACGGGAATCGGGGAAAAGCTGCGGTTCGCCGGCCGCGACTGGACGATCGTGGGCACCTTCGACGGGGGCAAGACGGCCTTCGACTCCGAGATCTGGGGGGACGTCGACCAGATGCTGCAGGCCTTCCGGCGCTCGGCCTACTCCTCCGCCCTCGTCCGGCTGGCCTCGGCCGACGACTTCGCGGCCTTCAAGGCCCGCATCGCCGCCGACCAGCGCCTCATCGTCGAGGTGTTCCGCGAGCCCCTCTACTACCAGGACCAGTCGAAGTCGCTCTCCACGTTCATCAGCTACCTGGGGGTGTCGCTCTCGGTGATCTTTTCCATCGGCGCCATGATCGGCGCGATGATCACGATGTACGCCTCCGTCGCCAACCGCACGGGCGAGATCGGGACGCTGCGCGCGCTGGGGTTCCGGCGCTCGAGCATCCTCGCCGCCTTCCTCGCCGAGTCGCTGATGCTCTCGCTC
>JBBIJT010000064.1:0-18425 GCA_037445795.1 Betaproteobacteria bacterium
GATCGTCTCGGCCGTGCGCGCGGGCAGCGCAGCCGACTCGGCCGGCGCCGTGCCCGGCATGCGCGTCGTGACGATCCAGGGCAAGCCCGCCGAGGCCGCCGTGCGGGGCCTCCTGCGCAAGAGCCGCCAGTCCGATCCCCGCGCGCGTGACTGGGCGCTTCGCCGCCTGCTCGCGGGGCCGTGGTCGGGCATGCTCGCGATCGAGGGGCAGGTGGCCGGGCGCGCGCGGCGGCTCGAGATCGAGCGCCGCGACGTGCCGCCGGCCGGCACGCCTCCGCTCGTCGCGCGGCGCATCGGCGAGGAGCGCAACCTGGGCTACGTGCGCATCAAGAACAATCTCGCCGACCCCGGCCTCGTGCAGCACTTCGACGCCGTCCTGCAGCAATTCAGGGGCACGCGCGCGCTCATCCTCGACCTGCGCGAGACCCAGGCCGGTGGAAGCGCCGAGGTCGCGAAGGCGCTCCTCGGCCGCTTCGTGGCGACCGACCGGCCGTGGGCGGTGCGGGCGGCGCGCCCGGGAAGCCGCGCCGACGCCCCGCCCGAGCTGGTCTCGCCGCGCGGCCCCTTCGCCTATACGGCACGCACGCTGGTGCTGGTGGACCGCTGGACGGCCGGCGAGGGGGAATCCCTGGCGATGGGGCTGGACGCGGCCGCCAACGCGACCCTGGTGGGCACCGCGATGGCCGGCTTGCGCGGGGACCTGCGCGAGGCGCGGCTGCCGGACTCGGGGATCGTGCTTCGCTACCCGGGCGCCCGCGTCTTCCACCCCAACGGCACCCCGCGCGAGGCGCTGCGCCCGGCGGTGCCCGTGGACATCGTCGCCCCGAGCGGCGGGCCCGGCGACCCGATCCTCTACCAGGCGCTCAGGCTTCTCGAGAGCGGCGCGACGCCTTCTCGTTGACCCGAGCGTCGAAGCGCTCGAGGTTCACCACGACGCGCTCGTGCGTGCCCTCGCCGATGAGGTCGAACTCGTCCTCCGCGCGCACGCGGAAGCGGATGGTGCGCCCCTCGACCCCCACCACCTCCGCCGTCGCCCGCACCCGCATGCCCACGGGCGTGGCGGCCACGTGCGACACGTCGAGCCGGGTGCCCAGGCTCTGGTGGTGCTCGGGAAGCGACTGCTCCACGGCGGCGAGCGCGGCGGCCTCGATGAGGTTGATCATGACCGGCGTGGCAAGCACGCGGATGCGGCCGCTGCCCACGCGCGGCGCCGTGTGCTGCTCGCCCACCACCAGTTCCGCGGTGCCGGTGAGCCCGGCCGGAAGCTCCAGCTTGAGTGCCATGGTTGGGATCGGTCCCGGTCCCGGAAATCGGGGGATGCCGGCATTATCTTGAAACCCGGGGCTCCTGTCGCCATCTAACGATCATGATCGACACGACGCAAGCCAATTTCGAACGCGACGTCCTCGCCGCCTCGCGCGAGGTTCCCGTGGTGGTGGATTTCTGGGCGCCCTGGTGCGGCCCCTGCCGGGCGCTCGGCCCGCTGCTCGAGAAGCTCGAGCGCGAGTCGGCAGGCCGGTGGCGCCTCGTCAAGGTGAATTCCGACGAGAACCCCGAGCTTTCCGCCCAGTTCGGCGTGCGCTCGATCCCCTTCGTGGTCGCTTTCGCGGACGGGAAGCCCGTCTCGCACTTCCTCGGCGCGCAGCCCGAGGGGGCCATCCGCGCCTTCCTCGCCCAGCTCGTGCCGGACCCGAGCGAAGTGGAGCTTCGCCAGGCGCGCGCGGCCATGGCCGCCGGGCAGGTTTCCCTCGCCCGGGAGCACCTGCGCAACGCGATCGCCCTCGACCCCTCGAACGACGCCGCGCGGCTCGACATGGTGTCGCTGCTCGTGGACCAGGGCGACCTCGCCGGCGCGCGCGAGCAATGGGCGCTCCTTTCGCCCAAGGCGCCGCAGGCTTCGTCGCATGCCACCACCTCGGCACGGCTCGAGGCCGCGGAGCGCGCGGCCACGCTTCCGGCCGCCGGCGAGCTCGCGCGGCGCATCGATGCAGACCCCGGCGACCTCGCGGCGCGGCTCGACCTCGCGGAGGTCCACGTCGCCAATCGCGACTTCGGCGCGGCCCTCGAGCAGCTGCTCGAGATCGTGAAGCGCGACCGCGCGTTCGGCGACGACGTCGGCCGCCGCAAGATGCTCGCCGTGTTCGACATGGCGGCCGGGCAGCCCGACCTCGTGTCCGAGTACCGCCGGCGGCTCTCGGCGACGCTCTACTAGGCCGGAAGGCCCGCGCGCCCCGGGCGGTATGATGCCGGCATGACCGGCCGATCCGTTTGCGTCACCCCGGCGCGCCTGACGCGCACGCCCGAGGGCGTGCCCTTCGCGCCGGAGTTCCAGGACATCTACCACTCGGCCGACGGCGGCCTCGCGCAGGCGCGCCACGTGTTCCTCGCGGGCAACTCGCTGCCGGCACGCTGGGGCGGCCGCGACTCGTTCACCATCCTCGAGACGGGCTTCGGCCTCGGCCTCAACTTCCTGGCGGCGTGGGATGCCTTCCGCAGCGACCCGCGAGCGCCCGCGCGCCTGCATTTCGTCTCCGTCGAGCGCCACCCCTTCGCGGCCTCCGACCTCGCGGAAGCCCTGGCCCCCTTCGAGGAGCTGGGACCCCTGGTGACGGGGCTGCTCGCGGTCTGGCCGCCGCCGCTGGCGGGCTTCCACCGGCTGCAGTTCGAGGGCGGGCGCGTTCAGCTCACGCTCATTTGCGGCGACGCGCGCGAGCTGCTGCCGCAGCTCGAGGCCAGCGCCGACGCGGTCTTCCTCGACGGCTTCTCGCCCGCGCGCAACCCCGAGATGTGGTCGCCGGAGGTCGTGCGCGAGCTGGCGCGCCTCGCCTCGCCCGGCGCCACGCTCGCCACCTGGACCGTGGCCGGCGGCGTGCGCGCGGCCCTTGCCGGCGCCGGCTTCCGCGTGGACAAGCGCGAGGGATTCGGCCGCAAGCGCGAGATGCTCGTCGGCGTGCGCGAGGGCGAGCCCGCCGCGCCGCGCCGCCATGAGCGCCGCGCCGTGATCGTCGGCGCGGGGCTCGCCGGCACGATGTGCGCGGAACGCCTGGCATCCCGCGGCTGGGACGTCGCCCTCGTCGACGCGCGCGAGAAGCACACGGGCGCGACCGTGGGCCTGGTCCGCCCCATCGCCAACCTGCGCGACGCAGTCAACGCGCAGGCCTCGCGGCCGGCCTTCCTGTACACGTTGCAATACTTCCGCGCGCTGCAGCACGACGGCTACCACCTGCTCTGGAAGCGCTGCGGCGTCCTCCAGCTCGCCGACGGCGACGACGAGGCCGCGCGCTTCCAGGCCATCATCGCCGCGCAGGGGCACCCGCCGGAGTTCCTCCGCTACGTGGACGCGGCCGAGGCCCGCGCGCTGGCGGGCCGCGAGGTGCGCGGCCCGGGCTGGTGGATGCCCACGGGCGCCTGGGTGTCACCCGGCAGCCTCGCCGTCGCGCTGCTCGCGCGCGCCGGGCCACGCGTGCGGCTGCACATCGGGCGCGCGGTGGAGCGGCTCGAGCGCGAGGGCGCCGAGTGGCGCGCGATCGACGCCCACGGCTCGGTCATCGCGGAAGCGCCCACCCTCGTGGTGGCCAACGCGTTCGACGCGAAGCGGCTGCTGCCCGACGCGCGGCTGCCGCTCTCCCGCGTGCGCGGACAGGTCACGTTCCTGCCGCCGCGCGCGGCGGAACAGCTCGACATCGTCGTGAGCGGCAGCGGCTACGTGGCACCCCTGCCCGATGGCGGCCACGTGATCGGCGCCACCTACCAGCACGACGACACGGGCGAGGAAGTCCGCGCCGCCGACCATCGCGAGAACCTGGCGCGCGCGGCCAAGATGCTGCCGGGCTTCGCGGAAGACGCGCACCCGATGGACCTGGCGGGCCTTGCCGGCTTCCGCGCCACGGTGCCCGACCGCCTGCCCATCTTCGGCGCCACGCAGATCCCGGGCATCTGGACGGCGACGGGGCTGGGTTCGCGAGGGTTCCTGTGGGCGCCCATCGGCGCCGAGCTCATCGCCTCGCGGCTCGAGGGCGAGCCTTCGCCCCTGCCGCGCGACCTCGGCGGCGCCATCTCCCCCCGGCGCTTCCTTTCCTAATCAGATTAGGAAATCCAATCCGATTAGGGATGGCGGGCGACGACGCGGGCGCCGTCGGAGAGTTCGTTGCCGGGGTAGAGGACGACCTCCTCCTTCTCCGCCAGGCCGGCGACGATCTCGGCGTTGCGCGCGCCGCGAAGGCCGAGTTCGACGGCGCGCGAGGAGAGGCGCCCGTCGCGCACGACGAACACCGTCCACTTGCCGTCGCGCTGGAACAGCGCCCCCACGGGCACGCGAAGCGCATCGGCCTTCGCCGCCACGACGATGCGCGCGTCCACCCGGTAGGCGTCGCCGATGCCCTCGGGCACCGCCTTGAAATCGCCGATCACGTTCACGCGCTGCTCCTCGACGCCCAGCGCCGAGACCTTCTTGAACGCCGCCGGCTCCACCAGGCGCACGACCGCCTCGACCTCCGACCCGCCCCAGCCCGTGATGAGCATGCGCATGCCCTTCCTCACGCGCACCGCGTCGTTCGAGAGGACGTCGATCACGATCTCGAGCGCCGCGGGGTCGCCGACGGTGACGAGCACCGTGCCGGGCTGCAGCACGCGCTCGCTCTTCTCGACGATGCGGAGCACGCGCCCGGTCACGGGCGAGGTGACGCGGACGGTGGGCGCCTTCTCGCGCACCGCCGTGAGCGCGGCGCGGGCCGCCTCGACGTCGGCCGCCGCCGCCACGGCGCGCGCACGGGCCGCCTTCAGGTCCGCGGCCTTGGTCTGCACCGCCACCTCCGCCTGCTCCAGGGCCTGGTCCGACATGAACTTCTTCGACACGAGGTCCGCCACCCGGGTGCGCTCGCGGCCGGCCTGGAGGGCATCCGCCTCGGCTCGCCGGACGCGCTCCTCGGACTCGAGCTTGAGCGCCCTCGCCGACTCGAGCTTGGCCTCCAGCATGTCGCGGTCCGCGGCCGAGATGGGCAGGGGCGCGATCTCCGCCACCGCCTCGCCCGCCTTCACCGCGTCGCCCTCGCGCAGCATCACGCGCAGCAGCCTCCCGGCCACCGGAGCCGCGACGCCATAGCGGTCGACGGCACGCGTCTCGCCGTCCTCCTCGATCGCGACCTGCACCGGGCCCCGCGTGACCCGTGCCGTCTCGACGATGCGCGGCTCGGGCCACGCCCACCACGCGAGGAACAGCACCACCGCTGCCGCCATCGCCGCGTAACCGAGGGACCTCTTCGTGATCTTCATTTTCCGTTCCCCGTCATTCGCGCGCCTTGAGGGCCCCGACGAGATCCAGCCGCCGCAGGCGCCACGCCACCGCCCCGCCCGAGGCCACCGCCGCCAGGGCCACCGCCACCATCGCCCCGACCAGGTTCAAGCCCGTCATTACGTAGGGCATGCGCCACATCTGGGTCGAGAGCATCCATATGAAGTAGAGCGTGAGCCCGATTCCCAGCACAATCCCCAGCGGCAGGCCCGATCCGGTGATGACCGCCTGCTCGCCCAGCAGCAGCGAGGCCGACTCGCGCTGCGTGAAGCCCAGCACGCGCAGCGTGGCGAGCTCGTAGCCGCGCTCCGAGAGCGCGATGCGCGCCCCGTTGTACACCAGGCCGCAGGCGATGATCCAGGCGAAGATCAGGTTCATCGTGATCATGATGCCGACGCTGCGGTCGATCATCGCCCGGAACTGCGCGTAGGCGGCCTCGCGCAGGTTGGCGCCGGCCACCTCCGGCATCGCCTTGAGCTGCGCGAAAATGCGCTCGCGCTCCCGGGAATCGACGCGCAGGTAGGCGCCCGTGATCACGTCCCCCTCGCCCAGGATGCGGTTGGCGGTCTGGCGTGAGACGTAGGTCGCGAAGCCGATGGGCTCGTCCACCACACCCATCACCAGCAGCGGCGTGGTCGTGCGCTTGCCCTCCATGATCTCGACCTCGACGGTGTCGCCCGCCCCGACGTGGAGCGTCCCGGCCACGATGGTCGTGAGCACCACGCCGTCGAGCGGGATCTCCCACGCCCGTCCGTCAACGCCCACGACGCGGCGCAGCGTCGGGGCCGCGTCGAGCCCGAAGAGCACGCCGCGCTTCATGCGGTGGCCGGCATGCACGCGCGCCGACGCGAGGCGGAACGGTTCCACCTCCAGCACGCCGGGCAGGGCGCGGATCTCGTCGAGGGCCGATGTCGTCCGCGGCTCGTTGAGGAGCACCTGCACGTCGTCGTGCTGCACGATGGTGAACTGCCACTGCATGAGGTAGTACACGCCGTCCGTCACGGCCGTCATCATCACCAGCAGCGCCACGGCGATCGCGATGCCCGCGACACTCGCCGCGAAGCGCAGCGGCCGCCGCGCGAGGTTGCGCACCAGCATCCGCCTGGCCGGCGAGAGCGCGCGCCGCAGCCCCCAGCGCTCCAGGACGCCGGCGTGGAACCGGGGTGGGGGCTCGGGGCGCATCGTGTCGGCGGGTGCGAGGCGCGCCGCGCGCATCGCCGCCGGGACGGCACCGAGGGTTGCCGCGGCCACGGCCAGCGCCACGCCTGCCGAGGCGACGTTGAACCCCTGGTCGTTGCCGTACATCGGGAAGTAGTAGTACTCGGAGTAGAGGGAGAGCATCGAGTAGGCGAGGGGCAGTCCCGTGGCGACACCGATGCCCGCCCCGAAGAGGGAGATGACGAGGGCGAGCTTGAGGTAGTGCAGCGAGATCTCGCCGCCCGTGTAGCCGAAGGCCTTGAGCAGCCCCACCTGCGAGCGCTGCATCTGCACCAGCCGCGTGAGAATGGTGTAGAGGAGGAACGCCCCCACCAGCAGGAAGATCGTCGGCGTGATGCGCGACATGGTGCGGTTCTGCGCGATCTCGTCGGAGAGGAAGCGGTGCGAGAGCTGGTCCTCGCGGTCGTAGGCGCCCACGCCGCCGTAGGGCGCGAGGATCCGGTCCATCTCCTTGAGCACCGACCGGATCGAGGCGCCAGGGCCGACGCGCGCCGAGACGTCGTTGAACGCCCCCTCCATGTCGTGGGCCTTGGCGAGCCCCTTGCGGTCCATCCACAGGACGCCGTAGCGGCGGTTGTCCGGCACGAGCTGCCCGGGGCCCAGCGCGTAGATGAACTCGGGCGAGATCGCCACGCCGACGATGCGAAGCGCCTTGTACTTGCCGTGGATCACGCCGCGGAACGTGTCGCCCGGCCCCAGCGAGTTGGCGACCGAGAAGGCCTCGGCGACGACGACCTCGTCCTGGCTCTCCGGCGCCGGCAGCCGGCCGCGGCGCAGGTGCAGCGCGTTGAGCCCGCCGGCCGGGTCGCGCGAGATGGAGAGAATGCGCCCGCGCGCCGGTTCCGCGAGGCCCGGCACGTCCAGGTTCACGCGCACGGCCACCCGCGTCTCGAGCGTGGCGACGCCCGGGATCGCGGCAAGACTGGCGGCCACGGAATCGGGCGCGCGCACGGCGCCGGCGAAGACGTCCGCGAACCGGTATTCCTCGTAGAAGGCCGCCTGCGACGCGGCGAGCGTGCGGTTGACGGACGACAGCGAGACGAACGAGTTGATGCCGCCGGCCACCACGAGCGCGCAGGCGACGATCTGCCCGCGGATGTGCCACGCATCGCGCAGGATCTTGCGGTCGAGGGCACCGATCCTCACCAGACGAGCTCCGAGGCGGGAAGGCGCTTCTCGTTGGCCTTGATGTCGATGATCCGGCCGCTCGACATGCGCAGCACGCGGTCGCCCATGGCCGCGATCGAGGCGTTGTGCGTGATGACGGCCGTGATGGTGCCCAGCTCCTTGTTCACGCGCTCGAGCACCTGCAGCACGAGGCGCCCGGTCTCCACGTCGAGGGCCCCCGTGGGCTCGTCGCACAGCAGCACGTCGGGACGCTTGGCCACGGCGCGCGCGATGGCCACGCGCTGCTGCTCGCCGCCGGAGAGCTGCGCGGGAAAGTGGTCGGCGCGGTCCGTGAGCTCGACGAGGGCGAGAGCCTCGCGCGGGTCCATGGGCTTCTCGGCGATGTCCGTGACGAGCGCGACGTTCTCCGCGGCCGTGAGGCTGGGAATGAGGTTGTAGAACTGGAAGACGAAGCCCACGTGCTCGCGGCGGAAGGCCGTGAGCTTCTCGTCGCCGCTGGCGGAGAGATCGTGGTCGAGGTAATCCACCTCGCCCGTGGTGGGCGTGTCCAGTCCGCCCAGCAGGTTCAGCAGCGTGGACTTGCCGCTGCCCGAGGGGCCCAGCAGCACGACGAACTCGCCGGCGTAGAGCTCTAGCGATACGTCGCGCAGGGCGACCACCTCCAGGTCGCCCACGTGGTAGACCTTGGAGACGTTGCGCATGCGGAAGACCGCCGCAGCCACCACTCACCCTCCCGGGCCCTGCGTTGACTTCAGGATGCGCCCGGCCGGGGCGCGCCCGCCTGATCCCGATCAAGCCCTTCGGAACGACCGCGCCTCAGTTCGGAGAGCGCCGCTGGGCGCGGTCCAGGTTGATGTCGACGATCTCGTTGTCGGGATCGAGCCGTCGCGCCGAGCGCAGCACGCGCTCCGCCTGCTCCCACCGGCCGGCCTCGATATACGCGGCGCCGAGGTTGTTGAGGACGCGCACCTTGGGCCGCGACTCCCGTTCGGCCGCCTCCCAGAGGCTCTGCTCGCTGCGGAATTCGCGGTTCCGGTCCGCGCTCAGCAGCGCCAGGACGCCCAGCATCGCTGCCGCAAGGGCGAACCCGGCATTGCGGACGGATGGCGCCCGCGACGCGACCAGCGGAACCAGGATCGCGCCGACGAGCCAGCCCAGGCTCCAGACGGCGGGATACGCGTGGCGCTCCGCCACGACGTCGTGGCGAATCGGCAGTGCGCAGGCGGGCAGGAGCCAGAGGGCCGCCCAGCCGAGCGCCACCAGCGCCATGGGTTGGCGATGCCGCACCCGCAGCGCGAGCGCGACGACGAGCAGCAGCCCGGCCCCGAGGGCGAATGCCTGCGGCCAGGTGGCCGCTGCTGGCGTGGGGTCGATGTTCGGGGCGCACGCCAGCGCCGCGACGCAGCCCAGGTAGCCCAGCGCGGTGGCCGCCACGGGCTCGTGCAGGCGAGCGGAAAGGATGCGCGCGGAAAGGTCGAGCAACGGCCCATAGCGCGGGTGGATCGCCATCCAGGCGGCGAAGGCGAGGCCGCCGATGGCCACGGCGCATCCCAGCGCAACGAGCAGCCGCCGGCGAGCGCGCGGATCGGCATCCGCCCGCGGCCGCAGCCATTCCACCAGGAACAGCGCCAGGGGCGTGGCGACGGCCACTTCGCGGCTTCCGCACGCGACCGCCCAGGCAGCCAGCCCGGCCACGGCCCAGGCCACGCGCCGCGCGCCGCCCACCTCGCGCGCCGTGAGCCAACACAGCAACGCGAGCACGGAAGCCAGCGCCGCGAGGCCCGCCGAGCGCGCCGACAGGTAGCTCACGGCCTCGGTCGACAGCGGATGGAGCGCGAACACCGCGGCCGCGATAAGGGCGTGGGCGTTCCGTGACGAGGCCTCGCGCCACGGCTCGAGGATCGCGCTCGTCCGCAGCCCGAAAGCGAAGAAGGCGAGCGTGGCGGCCACGTGCATGGCGACATTGCCGATGCGATGCCCGGTGGGAACGTCGCCCACGAGGTGGCCGAGGAAGCCGGTCAGCACGAAACTCGCCTTGAGCAGGGGGCGGACATGCGTGCCGAGGTTGTCCCACCAGGCGGCGAGCGAGCGCGACCCGGGGTCCGTCGCCACGGTGACGTAGTCGTCGAACTGGTACGGCCCCGCGATGCCCGGCAGGTAGGCGAGGACGACGAGCAGGCAAACGCCGGCGAGAAGAGCGCGGCTCAGCGATGCTTGCACTTGGAGTCCGCGGGATCCGGGCGCGGACGCGGCGGCGGGCATGCCTCGATGGTCGGGATGCGCGGCGGCCCCGGCGGCTCGGCAGGCAACCCCGGGCACGGCGGCATGTTTCTCGAGAGCCGCGCCAGGTCGTTGCGCACGTGGTTGATCTCGGTCTGGTAGGCCGCGCGCTCCTCGTTGAGGAGGTCGATCATGGTCGTCCCTTCGCGGAAGTCGCTGAACTTTCCGCGCAGCTCGGCGAAGAAGCCCTCCTTGCTCCTGTCGTCCTCCCACTTCTTGCAGACCGTCACGTGGATGCTTTCGTGGGCCGTGAGGGTCTCCTTGAGGCAGGCCGTGAGGTCGCCCTTGAGGTTGATCCGGCAAGCGTTGTCCGTATCGGCCGACGGTCGATGCGCCGCTGCGTCGGTGACCTGGTTGATCGCCTCCTGCACGCAAGGCTGCACGTGCTCCTTGTACCGCGGCACCGTGTACATGACCGGCGTGCCCGTGCGCGATTCCTGCGCGCGGATCATGGTGATCTGCCGGGTGTACTCCGAAATCGCCGCGCGGGCTTCGCAGAGGCGATTGCGAAGGTCAGCCAAGTCGCCACAGCCGCAGGAGGGCCCCGCGTGCGCCGGCGCTGCGCCCGCGAAGGCGAGGAACAGGGCGACGCAGGCCACCCGGTGGATCCGTTTCATCGGCTTCTCCAAGGCGATCGACACGGGCGACGGTTCAATACGGGTTGACTTCGGCGACCGGCGGGCCCGGCGACGCGGACGGCTTCGCGGCCGCCGGATCGATCACCGACGCATCGACCTTTTCGCGCTTTCCGCCGGGAAGCACCCGCAGCATCTCGCCGATGGGACGCATGCCGTCGCCGGGCGCCTCGCGCCAGTCGCCGGCCACCACCCCGCCGTCGGGGCTGCGGCGAATGCCCCAGCCCAGGATGATCGGGCCGGCGAGCTTGCCCTCGTAGACGGTTCCATCGGGCATCGTGAGCTTGCCGGGCCCCATGGGACGCCCGCCGGTGAACGACGACTCGACCCGGCGCCCGTCGCGATAGACGCGCACGCCGGGACCGTAGAGGTAGCCGCCGAAGAATTCCCCTTCCATCAACTCGCCGGAGGCCCACGACTTCTTGCCCTTGCCGTGCAGCCGACCCTCGACGAACGTGCCTTCCGTGCGCGTGCAATCGGTCGCGACCGCCACACCCTCGCCGTGGGTAGGCCCCGCCTGGTAGGTGCAGGCCTTGCCCGGCGTGCCGGGAGCCGGCATCGCGACCGGCGCGGGCGCGGCGCGTCGTTGCAGGTACTGCCAGGCGCCGATGCCCAGCGCGGCCAGCACCAGCGGCACGCCGACGAGGACGCCCCAGAACTTCGCCATCGTCCCGCCCGCGAGCGACCGCGTTTCGGCGAGCGACGCGTCGAGCGCCGATTCGGATTGCGCGCGGCTGCGGTCGATCGACGCCACGCGCTCGACCGGCTCGGCAAGCCGCGGGTCGCGGCCGGCAGCGTCGTACAGGGCGCTCCCGAGCTCCCGGAAGGTGCCGGCGCGATCGGCCTGCACCGCGCCCGCCTGCTGCGAGGCCCCCTGCGTCTCGGACTGCACCCGGCGCAGGTTCGCGTCGATGTGGGCAAGCGTCGCCTTCTGCTCGGCATCGATGGCGGCGATTTCCGCGGCGTGCTTCTGGCTCTCGGCCGCGAGCCGGCCCTCTTCCGCCCCGTGCCGCGGCAACTCCTCGCGCGAGGCCGCCAGCTTCGGCCCCAGCTCGCCCTGCTCCGCCGCGAGCCTGGCGCGTTCCGCCTGCGCGGCGGCGAGCTTCTGCTGCGCGTCGGGCGCCGCGCCGGCCCCGCTGGCGGCGATGTCGCGGTCCAGCGCGGCCAGCCTTCCGGCGATCGCCGCCAGCCGCGATTCGGCCTGCCGCATCGACTGCTCGCAGGCGGACTTGCGGGAGCGTGCCTCGCGCAGCGCGGAATCCACCGGGGCTTTCTTTTCTTCGACCGCCTTGCGGCGGGCGGCGAACTGCTCGAGCTGCGTGCGCCTTTCGAGGTCGAGGGCGGCTTTCTCCTTCGCGAGCCTGTCCGTCGTTTCGGAAAGCTCGCCGGCGCGGGCGTCGAGGCCGGCCAGGCGATCGCGATGGCCGGCGAAGGCCGCGAGATCGACCTTCTCCTCCCACGCCCGCTGCCCGAGCGCGGTGAGGGCGACGGCGCGCTCGGCCTCCTGTTGCCGCATCGTCCGGCGCGTCTTCGAGCGGTCGAGCTTGCGGCCCATCTCGCGGAAGCCTTCGGCGAGAAAGTGGCCGCGGCCGGAATCGCCTGTGTTCTGCTTGTCTGTCACTTCCTGCTCCCTTCCCGCCCGCGAGAACCTATCGTGGGTTGTCCTGGCCATGGCGCGCTCCATCATGGCGCTTCTTGATGATTCATGAAAGGGCGGGGCGATCGAGGGGACCTGTCCGTTGGATTCCGAGGTCCCGTGCGGGAAAGGCGATGCTGCACCGCCTTCCCGGAAAGTTATCCACATCGGTTGGTCCGTGTGCCTACAGGCGCCACGGCGGTCTCTTTCCATGCCTAGAATGACCCTTTCCCCGCCCCGAAGCCCGGCCCCGTGGCCGCCGCCGATCCCGGAACCATGAACGACCTCTCCAAGCCCCCCGCCCCCGCCAGCGCCGAGTCCCACGAGTCCATCGCCATCCGCGGCGCGCGCCAGAACAACCTCAAGAACCTCGCCGTGGACATCCCCACGGGCGAGCTGGTGGTGGTGACGGGGCCTTCGGGCTCGGGCAAGAGCTCGCTCGTTTTCGACACCCTCTACGCCGAGGGGCAGCGCCGGTACGTGGAGACCTTCTCGCCGTACGCGCGGCAGTTCCTGGACCGCATGGACAAGCCGCAGGTGGATTCCATCGACGGCATCCCGCCCGCCATCGCCATCGACCAGACCAACCCCGTGCGCACCTCGCGCTCGACGGTGGGGACGATGACGGAGATCAACGACCACCTGAAGCTGCTCTTCGCGCGGGCGGGGAAGCTTTCCTGCCGGAAGTGCGCGCGGCCGGTGCGGCGCGACTCGCCCGAGTCGATCTTCGCGGAGATGGCGAGCAGGGCGAAGGAGGCGGGCGATCCGAGGCTGTCGATCACCTTCCCCATCGACGTGCCGAAGAACTTCACCGAGGCCGAGATCCTCCAGCACCTCGAGGCGCAGGGCTACGCGCGCGTGCATTCGCGCAAGGGCTCGCGGCTGGACGTCGTCCAGGACCGCATCCGCATGGGCACGGCCGAGAAGGCGCGGGTGGTGGAGGCGATCGAGGCGGCGCTAAGGGTGGGGGCGGGGCGGGTGAACGTGTTCGCAGAAAGTTCTCCCTCTCCCTTGGGAGAGGGTCGGGGTGAGGGTGCGGTGTGGCGCTTCTCCAACGACCTCCACTGCCCCGACTGTGACATCCACTATTCCGACCCCAGTCCCGCGCGCTTCTCCTTCAACTCCCCCGTCGGCGCCTGCGACAAGTGCCGCGGCTTCGGGCGCGTGATCGGCGTGGACTACGGCCTGGTGATCCCGGACGAATCGAAGTCGCTCGGCAGGGGCGCCGTGAAGCCCTTCCAGACGGCGAGCTTCGACGAGTGCCAGGACGACATCGAGAAGTACGCCAGGCGCCGCGGCGTGGCCCTCGACATCGCCTGGCGCGACCTGCCGCCGGAGCATCGCCGCTGGGTGATCGAAGGCGACGCGGACTGGGTGAGCTGGCACAAGACCGGCAAGACGCACTGGTACGGCGTGGCGCGCTTCTTCGAATGGCTGGAGACGAAGGCCTACAAGATGCACATCCGCGTCCTCCTCTCCAAGTACCGCGCCTACACGCCCTGCGCGGACTGCGACGGCGCGCGGTTGAAGCCCGAGTCGATGCTCTGGCGCGTGGGGACGAAAGCCGAGGCCGACGCGGTGCTCGCTCCCGAGAAGCGCTATCCCCCGCGCGGCACGCACTGGAGCCTGGACGAGCTGGCCGCGCTCCCGGGCCTGTGCCTGCACGACGTGATGCTGCTGCCCATCGAGCGGGCGCGGACCTTCTTCGAGCGGCTCGCCCTCCCCGCCCCGCTGGACGAGGCGACGGAACTGCTGCTGGAGGAAGTGAACGCGAGGATGCGCTTCGTGTGCGAGGTGGGGCTGGGCTATCTCACGCTGGACCGGCAGTCGCGCACGCTTTCCGGCGGCGAGGTGCAGCGCATCAACCTCACCACCGCGCTGGGCACTTCCCTCGTGAACACGCTCTTCGTGCTGGACGAGCCCTCCATCGGGCTCCACCCCCGCGACATGGGCCGCGTGATCGGCGTGATGAAGCGGCTGCGCGACGCGGGCAATTCGCTCGTGGTGGTGGAGCACGACCCGCAGATCATGCTGGAGGCCGACCGCCTGCTCGACATGGGGCCGGGGCCGGGCGAGCGCGGGGGCGAGATCGTGTTCTTCGGCACGCCGGACGAGCTCAGGCGGGCGAATACGATCACGGCGGAGTACCTGTCGGGAAGGAAGCGGGCGGATGGGGGCAAGAGTCTCCCTTCTCCCTTGGGAGAAGGGCCGGGGATGAGGGCCGCTTCTCACCTCACCCTCCGCGGCGTCACCGAGCACAACCTGAAGGACGTCGACGTCGAGTTCCCGCTCAATCGCCTCGTGTGCGTGACGGGCGTCTCGGGCTCGGGGAAATCCACCCTCATCCAGGACGTGCTGCACCCGGCGCTGCTCAAGCACCTCGGCAAGCCCACGGAAACGCCCGGCGCCTTCCGCGAGATGCACGGCGCGGCACGCGTGAACGACGTGGTGTTCGTGGACCAGTCGCCCATCGGCCGCACGACGCGATCGAACCCCGCGAGCTACGTGGGCGCGTTCGACGCCATCCGCGAGATCTTCGCCCGCTCGCCGGAATCGAAGACACGCGGCTACACGGCCGGCACCTTCAGCTTCAACTCCGGCAACGGGCGCTGCCCCACCTGCAGCGGCAACGGCTTCGAGCACGTGGAGATGCAGTTCCTCTCCGACGTGTACCTGCGCTGCCCGGACTGCAACGGCCGGCGCTACCGCGACGAGGTGCTAGAGGTGAAGGTGGCCGGGCGCTCCATCGCCGAGATGCTGGAGCTCACCGTGAACGAGGCGCTCGCGTTCTTCTCCGGCGAGAAGGACGTGGTGGCGCGGCTGAAGCCGCTCGCGGACGTGGGCCTCGACTACCTGCGACTCGGCCAGCCCGTGCCGACGCTTTCCGGGGGCGAGGCACAGCGACTCAAGCTCGCGGGGCACCTGGTCGAGGCGGGCGGAGGCTCCGTGAAGATGCTGCCCAAGCGGCCGGAGGAAGTGGTGGCCGCGGCGCTGCATCCCCCCGTGGCGATGCCCCGCACTCGGCTCTTCCTCTTCGACGAGCCCACGACGGGCCTGCACTTCGAGGACGTGGCCAAGCTCCTCGCCGCCTTCCGCCGCCTCATCGCCGCGGGCAATTCGCTCGTCGTCATCGAGCACAACCTCGACGTCATCCGCGCCGCCGACTGGATCGTGGACCTGGGTCCGGAGGGGGGCGATGCGGGCGGCGAGGTGGTGTTCGTCGGCACGCCGGCGGAGGCAACGCGGCATCGCGACTCGCATACCGGTCGCGCACTTGCGGATTACGAAAGGTCAATCTCTTCTCCCCTCTCCCTTGGGAGAGGGGCCGGGGGTGAGGGTCGCGTTTCGGACCAATCTGCCAAGTACACCCTCACCCCCCACCCCTCCCCCAAGGGGGAGGGGAGCATTCAAGTGCGCCACGCCCGCGAGCACAACCTGAAAGGCATCGACGTCGAGGTGCCGCGCGGCAAGTTCACGGTGGTGACGGGCGTCTCCGGCTCCGGCAAGTCCACCCTCGCCTTCGACATCCTCTTCGCCGAGGGACAGCGGCGCTACCTCGAGTCGCTCAACGCCTACGCGCGCCAGTTCGTGCAGCCGGCCTCGAAGCCCGACGTGGACGCGATCTTCGGCATCCCGCCCACCGTGGCCATCGAGCAGCGCACCTCGCGCGGGGGCTCGAAGAGCACGGTGGCGACGCAGACGGAGATCCACCACTTCCTGCGCCTGCTCTTCGTGAAGCTGGGCACGCAGTACTGCCCCGAGTGCGACGTGCCCATCGAGCCGCAGAGCCTGGAGTCGATCGCGGCGCGCATCCTCAAGGAACATCGCGGGAAACGCGTGGCGCTGCTGGCCCCGCTCGTGGTCAACCGCAAGGGCCTCTACACGGACCTCGCCAAGTGGGCGCGCGGCAAGGGCGTGTCGCACCTGCGCGTGGACGGCGAGTGGCTGCCCACGGAGCGCTGGCCGCGGCTGGACCGATTCCGCGAGCACACCCTGGAGCTGCCCGTCGCGGAGCTCAAGGTCGATGCCGCGAACGAGCAGGGTCTTCGTGATGCCCTCGAACAGGCGGCGGACGCGGGCAAGGGCGTGGTGCACCTCCTCGCCGGCGGTTGGGGTGCCCCTGAGGCGCAGGTGTTCTCCACCAAGCGCGCCTGCCCTTCGTGCGCCCGCAGCTTCCCGGAGCTGGATCCCCGACTCTTTTCCTACAACAGCAAGCACGGGTGGTGCCCCGCCTGCTACGGAACCGGCGTGAAGCTGGAGGGTTCCGGCATCGATTGGAACGACGAGCGCGCCAAGACCGGCACCGAGGACCACGTGCTCGATTCCTGGGTGGAGTGGCTGCAGCTCGAGGAGGCGTGCCCCGCGTGCGAGGGCAAGCGACTCAACCGCGAGGCCCTTGCCGTGCGCTTCCGCGGGCAGTCGATCGCCGCAATGAGTGAGCAGCCCATCTCGGCCGCGCACCGATTCTTCGACAAGCTGAAGGTGGCCGGGCGCGAGGAGGAAATAGCGCGCGACATCCTGGCCGAGCTTTCCACGCGGCTCGACTTCCTCGAGCAGGTGGGGCTGGGGTACCTGTCGCTGGATCGCGGCGCGCCCACGCTCTCCGGGGGCGAGGCGCAGCGCATCCGGCTCGCGGCGCAGCTGGGTTCGAACCTGCGCGGCGTGTGCTACATCCTCGACGAGCCTACCATCGGCCTGCACCCGCGCGACAACCGGATCCTGCTCGACACGCTCGCCAAGCTGAACGCCAAGGGCAACACCCTGGTGGTGGTGGAGCACGACGAGGACACCATCCGCCACGCGCAGCACGTGATCGACCTGGGGCCGGGGGCCGGAAGGCTCGGCGGGCGGGTGGTGGCAGAGGGGACGGCGGACGAGCTCTCGCGCAATCCCGATTCGATCACGGGGCGTTTTCTCCGCGAGCCGCTCAAGCATCCCGTGCAGCCGCGGCGGCCGGTGAATCGCAAGACGCCCTCCATTGAAGTCGTGGGCGCGAACCTGCACAACCTGCAGGACATCGCCGTGCGCTTCCCGCTGGGGCGGCTCACCGTGGTCACCGGCGTCTCCGGCTCCGGCAAGTCCACGCTCGCTCGCGACGTGCTGCGGGAGAACCTGGAGCGGCTGGTAGGGGCGGCGAGGGATCGCAAGGCCTCTCCGTCCGTGTTCGGCTGCAAGTCGATCGCCGGGTGGGAGGGCGTGTCGCGAGTGCTGGAGGTGAACCAGACGCCCATCGGCAAGACGCCGCGTTCTTGCCCGGCCACGTATGTCGGCTTCTTCGACGCGATCCGAAAGCTGTTCGCGGACACGCAGGAGGCGCGCATCCGCGGCTACACCGCGAGCCGCTTCTCGTTCAACGCAGGCGGTGGCAAGGCGAAGGGCAAGGGGCGCGGCAAGGCGGCGACGGATGCCGGGCGCTGCGCCGCGTGCGAGGGCCAGGGCATCAAGACCATCGAGATGAGCTTCCTGCCGGACGTGAAGGTGCTGTGCGAGGCGTGCGGGGGAGCGCGGTTCAATCCCGAGACGCTGGCGGTGCAGATGCGGGGAAAGTCGGTCGGCGAGGTGCTGGCAATGAGCGTGGACGAGGCGGTGGAGTTCTTCACCGCTCATCCGTCCATCCACCATGCGCTGCGGCTGCTGCAGGACGTGGGGCTGGGTTATCTCACGCTGGGGCAGCAGAGTCCCACTCTTTCGGGTGGCGAAGCCCAACGCATTAAGCTAGTAACTGAACTCGCCAAGGTCAGATCAACCACTCTCCCCTCTCCCCGTGGGAGAGGGGCCGGGGTTGAGGGTAAGCACACTCTCTACGTCCTCGACGAACCCACCGTCGGCCTCCACATGGCCGATGTGGAGAAGCTGATCCGCGTGCTGCACCGGCTGGTGGATGCGGGAAACACGGTCGTTCTCATCGAGCACAACCTGGACGTCATCGCGGAGGCGGACTGGATCGTGGACCTGGGGCCGGAGGGGGGAGACTCGGGCGGGAATGTAGTGATGGCAGGGGTGCCGGAGGAGTTCTTATCGCCTTCGGCGAAGGGGTCGCATACGGCGGCGGCCATGAGAAGTTTCCTGAAGGTTCACTGACGAAACCGTGACCGGTCGCATCGCCCGGATCGGAATCATGATCCGCTGTTCCGAGGTTCAAATCCCTGACTCGCTCTCGACGGGCCCATCGCGACGTGTAGTGCGCTCGCCGCCTCCGAGGTCAAAATCCTTACCTGCCTCTACACGGCGGCCTAGT
>JBBIJT010000065.1:0-18419 GCA_037445795.1 Betaproteobacteria bacterium
GCACCGGCGGCGTCACCGGCGTGTACTACGCCGCGGGCGGCGCCATCTGCCGCCTGGTCAACAAGGACCGCGCCAAGCACGGCATCCGCTGCTCGGTGGAATCCACCGGCGGCTCGGTGTTCAACATCAACACCATCAAGGCCGGCGAGCTCGACCTCGGCGTGTCCCAGTCGGACGTGATGTACAACGCCGTGAAGGGCACCGCCCAGTTCAAGGACGCCGGCGCCTACGGCGACCTGCGCGCCGTGATGTCGCTGCACCCCGAGCCCTTCACCGTCGTGGCGCGCAAGGAAGCCAACATCAAGTCCTTCGCCGACTTCAAGGGCAAGAAGTTCAACGTGGGCAACCCCGGCTCCGGCACCCGCGCCTCGATGGAGGAGATCCTGGCCGCGATGGGCTGGAAGCTCTCCGACTTCGCGCTCGCCTCCGAGCTCAAGGCCGACGAGCATGGCCCGGCGCTCTGCGACGCGAAGATCGACGGCTTCTTCTACGCGGTGGGCCACCCGTCCGCGAACATCCAGGACCCGACGACGAGCTGCGGCGCGAAGCTCGTTCCGCTGACCGGCCCCGCGGTCGACAAGCTGGTGAGCCAGTGGCCGTACTACGCCAAGGTCACGATTCCCGCCGGCCTCTACCCGAACAACCCGCAGGCCACCGAGACCTTCGGCGTGCTCGCGACGCTGGTGAGCTCCTCGAAGGTCCCGGCCGACAGCATCTACGCCGTGGTGAAGGCGGTCTTCGATAACTTCGAGGAGTTCAAGAAGCTGCACCCCGCCCTCGCGCACCTCAAGCCCGAGGAGATGGTGAAGAACGGCCTCTCGGCCCCGCTGCACGAGGGCGCGGCCCGCTACTACAGGGAAAAGGGCTGGATCAAGTAATCCACGCCCGCCCGTAGCAGACTCGGCTGTTGCGCACGGGGTGGGCTCGCGCCCACCCCGTTTTCGTTCCAAAGGGGAGATCGATGGAAGAAGAACTCAAGCCGGCCAAACCGAGCGCGGAACTCCAGCAGATCGTCGCGGACTCCGACACGGGAGGACGAACGGCAGGCGGCTTCGCAGGCAAGCTGATATTCGCCGTCGCCGTGGGGTGGTCGATCTTCCAGATGTGGTACGCCTCGCCCCTGCCCTTCGCGGTCGGATGGGGGATCCTCAACGACACCGAGGGACGTTCGCTGCACCTGGGCATCGGGCTCTTCCTCTGCTTCCTGTGCTATCCCGCGATTCGCGGCGACCGGGAGAGGATCCCCTGGTACGACTGGATCCTCGCGGTGGTCGGCGCTTTCGCCGGCGCCTATTTCCTCCTCTTTTACAACCAGCTCGCCACGCGGCCCGGCCAGCCCAAACTCCAGGACATCGTCGTCGCCTGCACCGGCCTCGTGGTGCTGCTCGAGGCGACGAGGCGCGCCGTCGGCCTCCCGATGACCGTCCTCGCGATCACGTTCCTCGGCTACATCATGTTCGGGAAGTACATGCCGGAGGTGATCGCGCACAAGGGAGCCTCCCTCGAGCGGATGCTCTCGCACCAGTGGCTCACCACGGAGGGTGTCTTCGGCGTCGCCCTCGGGGTGTCGTCGTCGTTCATCTTCATCTATGTGCTGTTCGGCTCGCTCCTCGACCGCGCAGGCGCGGGCAACTACATGATGCAGGTGTCGATGGCCTTCCTCGGCCACCTGCGCGGCGGGCCCGCAAAGGTTTCGGTCGTCTCCTCGGGACTCAACGGCCTCATCTCGGGTTCCTCCGTCTCCAACGTCGTGTCGGGCGGCATCTTCACCATTCCTCTCATGAAGAAGGCGGGGTATGGCGGCGTGAAGGCGGGCGCCATCGAGACCATGAGCTCCGTCGATGGCCAGCTCATGCCGCCGGTGATGGGTGCCGCGGCGTTCCTGATGGTCGAGTACGTGGGAATTCCCTACGCGGAGATCTGCAAGCACGCGTTCCTGCCGGCCGTCCTCTCCTACATCGCGCTCTTCTACATCGTGCACCTCGAGGCGCTCAAGCTCGGCATGCAACCCTTCGCGCCGGGGCGCGAGAGGTCGATGCGAGAACGCGTGACGGGGTGGGGCCTGGGGCTGTCCGGCTCGATCGTGGTCTGCTGCGCGGTGTACTTCGTGGCCGAGGCGGTAAAGGGCTCGCTGGGCGCCGCGGCGCCGTGGGTCCTCGGCTTTCTCCTCGCCGGCCTCTACGTGTTCTCCGTCAGGCTCGCCGCTCAGTGTCCGGACCTCCCGCTGGACATCGACGTCAAGAATCCCGTCATCCCGGAAGGATGGCCGACGGTGAAGGCGGGGCTGCATTTCCTGATCCCCATCGGCGTCCTCATCTGGTGCCTCATGATCGAAGAGCTGTCGCCGGCCCTTTCCGCCTTCTGGGCGACGGTGGTGCTGATCGGCCTCATGCTGACGCAGCGCCCGCTCACCACGGTCTTCCGCGGCAAGGGCTTCGCCGTCGCCGACCTGGGCACCGGCGTGAGGGAAGTCGTCCAGGGGCTCAACGACGGCGCGCGCAACATGATCGGCATCGCGGCGGCGACAGGCACGGCAGGCATCATCGTCGGCGGCATCACGCTCACCGGCCTGGGACTTCGCATGACGGAATTCGTCGAGTTCGTGTCGATGGGCAACGTGATGGCGATGCTCCTGTTCACGGCGTTCGTGTGCCTCGTGCTGGGCCTCGGCGTGCCCACGACGGCCAACTACATCCTGGTGGCGACCCTCATGGCGCCCGTGATCGTGGAGCTGGGCGCACGCTCCGGCCTCGTGATCCCCCTCATCGCCGTCCACCTGTTCGTCTTCTACTACGGGATCATGGGCGACGTGACGCCACCGGTGGGACTCGCGACGTTCGCGGCCGCGGCCATATCAGGAGAGGACCCGATAAAGACGGGCATCCAGGGCTCGCTCTACATCTCGCGCACGGCGGTCCTGCCGTTCGTCTGGATCTTCAACCCGAACCTGCTACTCATCGACATGGAAGGTTGGTGGGAGCTCATGATCGTCGTCGTCTCGGCGCTGTCGGCTTCCCTCGTCTTCGCCTCCGCGACGATGGGATGGTTCCAGACACGGACGAAGTGGTGGGAGACTCTCCTCCTGCTGCTCGCCGTGTTCATCCTGTTCCGGCCGAACTTCTTCATGGACTATCTCTACAACCCATGGGAGGCGCGTCCCGCCAAGCAGATCTACGAGATCGCCAGGAGCCTACCCGAGGACGGACGTCTCGTGGTCGTGCTACATGGCACGAACGTCGAGGGAGACGACATCCGGAAGACCGTGTCGGTGCAGCTCGGCAAGCCAGGCGACGGGCGCAAGCGGCTCGCCGAGCAGGGTGTCACCTTTACGGTGCTCGGTGACGAAGTGCGCGTCGCCACCGTGAAGTTCGGCAGCCGCGCGAAGCGCGGTGGATTCGAGCAGGGCTGGAACATCGCGGAGGTGAAGGCGCGGTCGGACGCACCCTCGGAGCACTGGGCACTGCTGCCCGGCTTCGCGATCGTCGCCTTCGTGTTCTTCCTGCAGCGCCGGCGCATCGCCAACGGAGGGGGGACCGCGCCGGCCGCCGCCTGACGGCGAACGCGCGAAGGAAGCGTGGCGCCCCGAAGACGAATCGAACGTCCGACCTGCCCCTTAGGAGGGGGCTGCTCTATCCACTGAGCTACCGGGGCGCTGCCGGGCGCAATTATCGCACGGCGACGATGCGCGGCCGCGCGCGGGAAGGCGCCGGCCTCCACGTCGCGGGCGGCGGCCCACGCGCGTCATTGCATCGAAGGCGCGAATCCCCTGAGAATCGCCGCTCCCGACGAGAGCACCCTGCAAAGGAGCGACACGCGATGCCCACCACCACCACCTGGGACCGAGGCGACGAGCACTGGACGAGGAAGGGCGACGTCCGGCTCTTCCTCTGGAACAAGAAGCCGGCCGCGGGAACGCGGCCCGCCGGGACGATCCTCTTCGTCCACGGATCCTCGATGGCCTCGCAGCCCACCTTCGACCTCCACGTGCCGGGCCGCCCCGACTCCTCCGTGATGGACTGGTTCGCGGCCCGCGGCTACGACACCTGGTGCATGGACAACGAGGGCTACGGCCGCTCGGACAAGAAGCGCCCCATCAACTGCGACATCTCGAACGGCGCCGACGACCTGGCCGCGGGCTCCGAGTACATCCTCGGGGTGACCGGAGCGAAATCCCTGCACGTGTACGGGATTTCCTCGGGCGCCCTGAAGGCCGCCGTCTTCGCCGAGCGCCATCCCGGGCGCGTCGCCCGCCTCGCGCTCGACGCCTTCGTGTGGACGGGCGAAGGCAGCCCCACGCTCGCCGAGCGCCGCAAGAAGCTGCCGCAGTTCCTGGCCGCCAACCGCCGCCCCATCGACCGCGCCTTCGTCCACAGCATCTTCACCCGCGACCACCCGGGCACGGCGGACGACGCGACGGTGGAAGCCTTCGCCGACGCCATCCTTTCCCTCGACGACTCCATCCCGAACGGCACCTACGTCGACATGTGCTCGAAGCTGCCCGTGTGCGACCCCGCCCGGATCCCCGTGCCGACGATCGTGATGCGCGGCGAATACGACGGCATCGCGGGGTTCGACGACCTGGTGGAGTTCTGGAAGCGCCTGCCCAATGCCGACAAGACTTTCACGGTGATGGCCGGCATCTCGCACGCGAGCTTCCAGCAGAGGAACTACCTGATGGTCTACCACATCCTGCTCGCGTTCTTCTCGCAGCCCGCGCCCGCGTACCGCGCGTGACGCGTCCGCCGACAACGACAGCAATCCGGGAGACACCATGAAGCCGTTAATCCGACTGGCGATCGCGGCCATCGCCTCCGCCGCCTGCCTTGGCGCCCACGCGCAGGGCTATCCCTCGCGACCCGTGAAGGTCATCGTGCCCTTCGCGCCCGGCGGGTTCACCGACGTCGTCGCGCGCATCCTGCAGACGCAGCTCGCTGCGGCCATCGGCCAGCCGGTCATCATCGAGAACAAGCCGGGCGCGGGATCCACCATCGGAACGGCCGAGGTCGCCAAGGCGAAGCCCGACGGCTACACGATCGCGATGGTGTCCACCACCCACGTGATCACGCCCTCGATCTACAAGCAGATGCCCTACGACGCGCTCAAGGACTTCACGCCCCTCATGAAGATCGCCGAGGGCCCCTATGTCCTGGTGGTCCATCCGAGCCTGCCCGCCCGCAGCGTGAAGGAGCTCGTGGCGCTCGCCAGGGCCGAACCCGGCAAGATCGACTACGCCTCCTCCGGCAACGGCAGCAGCCAGCACCTCGTGGGCGCGCTCTTCGGCCAGATGGCGGGCGTGAAGCTCAACCACGTGCCCTACAAGGGCAGCGGCCAGGCCATGCAGGACCTCGTGGGCGGCCAGGTGAAGGTGAGCTTCGTGGGCGGGCCCAATGCCGTGCCCTACCTCGCCAACGGCAAGCTCCGCGCCCTCGGCGTCACGACGAAGGCCCGCTCCGCCGACCTGCCCGACATCCCGACCATCGACGAGGCGGGCGTGGCGGGCTACGACGCCACGCTGTGGCTCGGCCTGCTCGCCCCGCCCGGAACGCCGGCGGACGTGGTCGCGAAGCTGCGCGACGGCGTGACCCGCGCGCTTTCGACGCCCGAGGCGCGAAAGCTGGTGAATTCCGCGGGCGTGGACGTTTCGCTCTCGACGGGCGAGGAATTCCACGCCCTGATGAGGTCGGAGCTCGAGCGCTGGGGAAAGGTGGTGCGGGAGACGGGCGCGACCGTCAACTGAGGCGCGGCCTCAGTTGATCGTGACGGGCGGGACGCGGCGAAGGGAGAGCTGCGGTTCGTCCCTCAGTCGCTCGGCGAAGCGGATGTTGCCGCGCAGCGCGTCCATGTAGAGGTCCTGGCCGCCGAAGTGGTCAGTGGCGTAGCGGTAGACGCGGCCGAGATCCTGGTCGAGCCGCCGGGAGGCCGAGGAGTAGAACCCGGGCGTCTTGCGCAGGAGATCCTCGCCCGAAGCGAACAGGGTCACTTCCCCCTGGCCGGTCACGCGCCTCGCGATGCCGCCCTCGACGAATTCGGGGTAGAGGCGGTCGCGGCATTTCTCGAGGTAACAGCGGTCCGACATCTGCGCAATGATGTCCGCCGAGCCGAGGAGGCTCCCCAGGAGGCGGAAGATGGGACGTGGAACGCGGATGGACGCCACCACCTTCTCGTAGCCCGTGAAGTGCAGCACCGCGCCGGCCGCGCCGGCGAATTCCCCCAGGCCGATCCCGGGCAGGTAACCCCGCAGGAGGCGCGCGCCGCGCGAGACGTGCGTGCGGGTGTACTCGGCGCCTCGGCGGTGCTTGCGGTCGCCGCGGCGGCGCAGGTAGCCCGAGTCGTGGAACAGCGCGCACACGACGCCCAGCTGGAAGAGCCGGTCGCCGATCGCGGGGCCGTCGCCTCGCGTGCGCTCGTACCCGTCGAGGAGGCGCGCCATGGCGAGCGCCACGTCCATCACGTGCTGGACGTCGTGGTAGGCCGTGTCGCACTTCTCGTAGTCGGGGTGCTCGCCCCGGTAGAGGGCGGCGATGTCCTCGAACGCCTGGCGGATGGCGGCCGCGTCGTTGCCGGGGTAGAGCGCGCGGTGGATTCGGGAGACCTCGAGCAGCACGCACACGGGGTCCGTCGTGTTGACGCGGTTGCTGACGTCGAAATCGCTGCGCCTGAAGTGCGACATGCTTCCCCCATGCAACTTCAACTTGTTGTTTTTCTGGCCCTCTTGTAAAGGGCAATCCGTTCATTCTGCGGCCAAAACGAGGACCCCGCAAGGGGTCGCGCGGGCCTGTCAAGACTAGCCAACCGGGCGTGTTGGGAGTAGCCTTCGAAGCACATCTTCGGAGGAAAAAGACCCATGCCGACCATCACGGAGAATGCCGAAGAGATCAAGCGGCGCATCGGCGAGCTGAACCTCGAGCACCGTGACCTCGACCGCGCCATCGAAGCCCTTGACCTCAATCCCCTCCACGACGAACTCCAACTCAAGCGCCTCAAGAAACGCAAGCTGATGCTCAAGGACCAGATCTTCATGCTGCAGCGGCAGCTGGTCCCCGACATCCCCGCCTGACCCGATATCTTCCCCCGGCGCCCGCCGGATCCGGCTGGACCTGAACTACCGGCCCCGGGCGCGGTCATTCCCCGAGTTTGGCCTGGCCCTCGCGACGGCTGGTGACAGCCCCGCCGAGGACGGATAATCGCCGATTTCCGGCTCCACGCCATGAAGACCATCCAGATCGCCGGCGCCGCCGCCGTCCTTGCCGCCGTAGGCGCCCTCTCCTATTTCGCGGGCTCGCGGAACGCCTCGCCGCCCGCCGGCCCCGGCGCGTCCGCGGGCGCCCCCCAGAAGGCCGCCGGCGGCCCCCCCGCCGGAATCGTGATCGAGGCGCGCACCCCGTTCGCCGTCAAGCTTCCCCAGTCGATCACGACGGTCGGGAGCCTGCGCTCCGACGAGACCGTCGTCGTCCGGCCCGAGATCGCCGGGCGCGTGGTCGAGATCGCCTTCAAGGAGGGCCAGCGCGTGACCCGCGGCCAGGTCCTCGTACGCCTGGACGACTCCATCCAGAAGGCCGATCTGGAGCGTGCGCGCGCGAACCACACCCTCTCCCGCTCGAAGTACGACCGCGCCCGCGACCTCCGCGCCCAGGGGTTCATCTCCAGCCAGGCCAAGGACGAGGCGGAAAACAACCTCAAGGTCGCCGAGGCCGACGTGGAGCTCGCGGCCGCCCGGCTCGCGAAGACGGAAGTGAGGGCGCCGTTCGGCGGCATCATCGGGCTGCGTTCCGTGAGCGTGGGCGACTACGTGAAGGAAGGCCAGGACATGGTGAACCTCGAGGAGATCGACCCCCTCAAGGTCGACTTCCGCGTGCCCGAAGTGTTCCTGTCGCAGGTTCGCGCGGGCCAGGTGCTGCAGATCACCATGGACGCGCTTCCCGACCGCACCTGGCCCGGCCAGGTCTACGCCATCAACCCCCTCGTGGACTCCAACGGCCGCGCCATCGCCATCCGCGCGCAGGTGTCGAACGCCGACGCGCGGCTGCGCCCCGGGATGTTCGCGCGCGTGCGCCTGCTCACCAGCGAAATGCGCGATTCCCTCATGGTCCCCGAGGAATCGATCTTCCCGGTCGGCGAGGACAAGTACGTCTACAAGGTGGTCGACGGCCGGGCGCTTCGCCAGAAGGTCGAGATCGGGCAGCGGCGCGAAGGCAAGGTCGAGATCTTGGGCGGCCTTGGCCCGGCCGACACCGTGGTCACCGCGGGCACGGTGAAGCTGCGCGACGGCGCGCCCGTGCGCCTGGCGGAGACGCCCGCCAAGCCCGCTCCGGTCGGCAAGGCCGATACGCCGCCGCCCAAGGGCAACTCCTGAGCGCGCCGCGGCCATGAGGCTCCCCGAGATCTGCATCCAGCGGCCCGTCTTCGCGACGGTGCTCTCGATCATCGTATTCCTGGTGGGGCTCATCTCCTACTCGCGGCTCTCCGTGCGCGAGTACCCCCGCATCGACGAGCCGGTGGTCTCCGTCGAGACGGTGTACCAGGGCGCGAGCGCCGAGGTCGTCGAGTCCCAGATCACGAAGGTGCTCGAGGACTCGCTCGCCGGCATCGAGGGCGTGGAGGTCATGACCTCGTCGTCGCGCACCGAGCGCTCGCAGATCACCGTGCGCTTCCGCCTTTCGCGCGACCCCGACTCCGCCGCCGCCGACGTGCGCGACAAGGTGGCCCGCGTGCGCGGGCGCCTCCCGGACGCGGTCGACGAGCCGGTGATCGCCAAGGTGGAGGCGGACTCCTGGCCCATCATCTGGATGGCGGTGTCGGCCCCCGGCAAGAGCCAGCTCGAGGTTTCGGACTACGCGGCGCGGTACCTGCGGCCCCGCCTTTCCACGCTGCCGGGCGCGGCCGACGTCCGCATCTTCGGGGAGCGGCGCGTCTCGATGCGCATCTGGGTGGACCGCGCGAAGCTGGCGGCCTACCGGCTCACCGTGCAGGACGTGGAGGACGCGCTGCGCCGCCAGAACGTCGAGATCCCCGCCGGCCGCATCGAGAGCGACAAGCGCGAGTTCTCCGTGCTTTCCCTCACCGACCTGCAGACGCCGCAGCAGTTCGAGGCCATCGTCGTGCGCGAGGCGAGCGGCTACCCGGTGCGGGTGCGCGACATCGGCCGCGTCGAGGTGGGCCCGCTCGACGAGCGCGTGATCACGCGCTTCATGGGCGACACGTCCGTCACCATGGGCGTGGTCAAGCAGGCCGTGGCCAATCCGCTCGAGCTGTCGCAGGCCGTCCGGAAGGAGGTCGAGGAGATCAACCGCACGCTCGACGGCATGCAGATGCAGGTGATGTACGACTCCTCGGTGTTCATCGAGGAATCGATCAAGGCGGTGTTCCGGACGATCGGCGAGGCGATCCTGCTGGTGGCGCTCGTGATCTTCGTCTTCCTGCGCAATTTCCGCGCGACCCTCATCCCGCTGGTGACGATCCCGGTGTCGCTCGTGGGGGCGTTCGCGTTCATGTACGCCTTCGGCTTCAGCGTGAACACGCTGACGCTCCTGGCGATGGTGCTCGCGATCGGCCTCGTGGTCGACGACGCCATCGTGGTCCTCGAGAACATCTACCGCAACCTCGAGAACGGCATGTCGCGCCTGGACGCGGCGCTCACGGGCGCGAAGGAAATCGCCTTCGCCGTCGTGGCGATGACGCTCACGCTCGCCGCGGTCTACGCCCCGCTCGCGTTCGCCACGGGGCGCACGGGGCGCCTGTTCATCGAGTTCGCGCTGGCGCTCTCGGGGGCGGTGCTCGTCTCCGGGTTCGTGGCCCTCACGCTCTCGCCCATGATGTGCTCGAAGCTGCTGCGGCACGACACGAGCCGGCACAGCGCGGTCTACAACGCGATCGAGGACTTCTTCCACGCGCTCACGGCCCGCTACCGGATGACGCTCGGCTGGGCGCTGCACCACCGCACCTGGGTGGTGGCCGGGGCGCTCGCGGTGGCCGCCGCGAGCTACCTCCTCTTCACGAGCCTGCGCTCCGAGCTCGCGCCCACCGAGGACCGCGGCGTGGTCTTCAGCTTCGTCTCCGCCCAGGAAGGCTCCACCGCGCGCTACACGGCCGACAACATCAAGCCCATCGAGGACCTCTACAAGACCATCCCCGAGATGCAGCGCTTCAACGCGATGGCCGGCTTCCCGACGGTAGCCGACGGCCTGGCGATCCTGCGCCTCAAGCCGTGGGGGGATCGCGAGCGCAAGCAGCAGGAGATCACCCAGGAACTCGCCCCGAAGCTCGCGCAGATCCCGGGCGTGCGGGCTTTCCCCACCAATCCGCCGTCGCTGGGGCAATCGCCCCGCAACCGCCCCGTCGAGTTCGTGATCATGAGCTCGGCGACCTACGACGAGATCGCGCGGCTCGTCGACCGCTTCGTGGCCGAGGCCTCGAGGAATCCGGGTCTCGTGAACATCGACACGGACCTCCGCCTCGACAAGCCCGAGCTCAAGGTGAGCGTGAACCGCGACAAGATCGTCGACGTGGGCGCGTCGGTCGACGCCGTGGGCCGCACGCTCGAGACGATGCTGGGCGGCCGCCAGGTCACGCGCTTCAAGCGCGACGGCGAGCAATACGACGTCATGGTCCAGGTGGCAGACGCCGACCGGCGCTCGCCCGGCGACATCTCGGACATCTACGTGCGCGGCAAGGGCAACGAGATGATCCAGCTCTCCAACCTCGTCACGGTGCGCGAGAGCGTGGCCCCCAAGAGCCTGAACCACTTCAACCGCATCCGCTCGGTGACGATCTCGGCCAACCTCGCGCCCGGCTACACGCTCGGCCAGGCGCTCGTGTTCATGCACGAGACGGCCAGGAAGGTGCTGCCGCCCACGGCGCAGACCGACCTCAACGGCCAGTCGCGCGAGTTCCGCGACTCGTCCTCGGACATCTACTTCGTGTTCGCGCTGGCGCTCGCCTTCATCTACCTGGTGCTCGCGGCGCAGTTCGAGAGCTTCATCGACCCGTTCGTGATCATGCTCACGGTGCCGCTGTCGATGACAGGCGCCCTCCTCGCCCTCAAGCTCTCCGGGGGCACGCTCAACGTCTACAGCCAGATCGGCCTCATCACGCTCGTGGGGCTGATCACCAAGCACGGCATCCTGATCGTCGAGTTCGCGAACCAGATGCAGGCGCAGGGCAAGGGCGTGATGGAGGCGGTCGAGGAGGCGGCGGTGCTGCGGCTGCGCCCCATCCTCATGACCACCGGCGCCATGGTGCTGGGGGCCGTGCCCCTCGCGCTCGCCTCGGGCGCAGGGTCGGAATCGCGCCAGCAGATCGGATGGGTGATCGTGGGCGGGCTCCTGCTCGGCACCGTGCTCACCCTGCTGGTCGTGCCGACGGCCTACACGCTGCTCGCGCGGCGCCACAAGACCTTCGAGCAGCGGCTGGAAGAGGAGCGGGCCGAGAACGCCAGGGAAGCCCGCCTGCCCGCGACGGCGGACTGAAGCGGCCGCCGGGTCAGCCCGCGCGCGTCCGGAAGCGGTGGTAGAGGTCGATGACCTTCGGCACGTAGTTCTGCGTCTCCGCGTAGGGCGGCACGCGATTGCCGGCGCGGATGACCGCGTTCTCCCCGGCGTTGTAGCCGGCGATCGCGAGGCGCATGTCGCCGTTGAACATGGCCAGGAGGTCCCTCAGGTAGCGCACGCCGCCGTGGATGTTCTCGACCGGGTCGAAGATGTTCCGCACGCCGTAGCGGCGCGCCGTGTCGGGCATGAGCTGCATGAGCCCGGAGGCGCCCTTGCGCGACAGCGCGTTGGGATTGAACCCGCTCTCGGCGGTGATGACCGCCTGGACGAGCGCCGGCTCCACCCCGTGGGAGCGGGCCGCGACGTCGACGATGCCGCTGAAGCGCCGGATGTCCGCCTCCGACGGCATCCAGGCCTGGCCCGAGCGCGGGATCGAGGACCCCGCCTCTCGCATGATCAGCCGGTAGCGCTTGTCGAGCCCCGGGATGTTCGTGAAGTGGACGACGCCCCGCTCGTCCTTGAACGAATAGATGTCCGCCCGGGCCTCCAGCGAGCCCAGAAAGGCGGTGCAAAGCACCGCGCAAGCGACGGCGGAGATGCGCTTCATGGACCCCATTCTAAGCCAGATTTCCGGGCAAGTGTAGCGAATCCACGTGAGGAATCAACTACAACCCCATAATTGTTATGGGATTTAGGGAAATCCGCCGGCCAATAGCCCCACCGCTCGCCACCTTGGGGAGCGACTTCCGGCGGGCCACATCGGGCCATCCGGGGGCCGAAATGCAGAGAGCCGGCACTTGGCCGGCTCCCTGGCTTGTTGGCGTCCCCACGGGGATTCGAACCCCGGTTATCGCCGTGAAAGGGCGGTGTCCTAGGCCTCTAGACGATGGGGACATGAAAACGGAAGCCTGGCGGCCTCCGTTCCCGTCTTGCTCGTTTGGTGGAGGTAAGCGGGATCGAACCGCTGACCTCTTGCATGCCATGCAAGCGCTCTCCCAGCTGAGCTATACCCCCAACCGAGCCCGCGATTATACCGACGACGGCGCGGACATGCAAAGCCGCGTCAGCCCGCCGCGGCGTGGCGCAGCCGCGCGAGCACCACGTCCTTGCGCAGCGCCGCCGCGATCGCGTCGATCGCCTTCGTCTGCGCCTTGCGGGTGAGCGCCACCCGAAGGGGCATCATGACCTCCGGCACCTTCAGCCCCTTCGACTTCACGAATGCCTGAAGCGTCGACTTGATCACGTCCTGCCTCCATTCCACCGCCGCAAGCACCTCGGCCAGTTCCCCGACGACGGCGCGGCCCTTCGCGTCCAGGTGCTGGTCAACGATCGCCTGGTCGGTGGTCACCGGCGAAGCAAGCTCGTGCATGAAACGCTCGTATTCCGGCCACACGAGCCAGCTGCCCTGCCCCACCACCGTCATCGCGGCGGCGTCCATCGCCTGGTCGATCTCCGCATAGAGGTGCGTCCGCTCCCGGAGCTTGCGAACGTGCTCCTCCACCGAGAGCCGCTTCAGGTACTCGCCGTTCAGCCACTTGAGCTTCTCGGGGTCCCAGCGCGCGGGCGAGCGGCTCACGTGCTCGAGGTCGAACCACTCCACCAGCTGCGCGCGCGAGAACATCTCGTCGTCGCCGTGGGACCAGCCCAGCCTCGCGAGGTAGTTCACCAGCGCGTCCGGCAGGAACCCCTCGTCGCGGTACTGCAGCACGCTCACCGCCCCGTGCCGCTTCGACAGGCGCTGCCCGTCGGCGCCCAGGATCATGGGCACGTGCCCGAAGAGCGGAACCTCCGCCCCCACGGCCCGGTACAGGTTGATCTGGCGCGGCGTGTTGTTCACGTGGTCGTCGCCGCGGATGACGTGCGTCATCGCCATGTCGAGGTCGTCGACCACCACGCCGAAGTTGTAGGTTGGAACGCCGTCGGCGCGCAGCAGCACGAGGTCGTCGAGCTCGTCGTTCGCGACCGTGACCGTCCCCTTCACGAGGTCGTCCCAGGTGACGGCGCTTTCGAGCGGGTTCTTGAAGCGGATCACCGCGGGCCGCCCGGGCGGCGGCGTCTCGGTCGAGTCGCGCCAGCGCCGGTCGTAGCGCGGCTTCTCGCCGCGGGCCGCCTGCGCCTCGCGCATCGCGTCCAGCTCCTCCCTCGTGCAGTAGCAGCGGTACGCCTTGCCCTCCCGCAGGAGCTGCTCGGCGACCTCCCGGTAGCGGGCAAGGCGCTGCATCTGGTAGTACGGCCCCTCGTCCCAGTCGATGCCGAGCCAGGCGAGCCCGTCGAGGATGGCCTGCACCGAGTCCTGCGTGGAGCGCTCCTGGTCCGTGTCCTCGACGCGCAGCACGAACTTGCCGCCGTGGCGCCGGGCGAACGCCCAGCAGAAGAGCGCCGTGCGGGCGCCGCCGATGTGCAGGTAGCCGGTGGGGCTGGGGGCGAAGCGGGTGCGGACCATGGGGGAAGCGCGGGGAAAAGATGCAATTCTACGGCCTCCGCCCCCCCTCCGGCCCTCATCCGCGAGCGGATTTCGGGTAAAATGCGCGCCGAATCGGGCGATTAGCTCAGCGGTAGAGCACTCCCTTCACACGGGAGGGGTCACTGGTTCGATCCCAGTATCGCCCACCACCGTTTCCGGCGGCTCCGGCGTCAACGGGCCGCGTGCCGTAGCCGTTAGTAGTCGTGCCCTTGCGCGGGGCCGTTGCCGAAAGAGTCGCGCCGATATCCGTCCACCGATCCAGGAGAACTCCATGAAGAAGCTGCTGATCCCGCTCGCCGTCGCCGCCGCCCTGGCCGTGCCCGGCATCGCCGCCGCCGACGAAGCCGCCGCGAAATCCAACGGCTGCCTGAAGTGCCACGCCGTCGACAAGAAGAAGGACGGACCGGCCTACAAGGAAGTCGCCAAGAAGTACAAGGGCAAGGCCGATGCGGAAGCCAAGCTCACCACCTTCCTGGCAAAGGGCGGCAAGATCAAGGTCGACGGCCAGGAAGAGGACCACAAGACCGTGAAGGGCGGCGACACCGCCGTGGCCAACTCGATCGCGAAGTGGATCCTGTCGCTGTAAGCGCCCGGTCCCAGCAATGAAAAACGCCGGCTCGCGCCGGCGTTTTTTTTCGTCCCGCGTCCGGCTATTTCGCGCCGACCGCGTAGCCGACGAGCTTCTTCAGCTCGTCGCCCTTCACGTCGATCTCGGGGTGGTCCTTGCCCGTCACCACGGCCGACGCCTTGCCGACGTCGCCCTTGTACTTGGCGCCCATGTCCTTGAGCGACGGGCCCTTGCCCTTCTTTTCGGCCTGGTGGCACTTGGCGCACCCCTTCGCCTTGAAGGCGGCTTCGTCGGCGGAGGCGGGCATCGTGCCGGCGACGAGGCCGGCGGCAGCGAGGGCGATCAACATCCGTTTCATGGCATCTCCTTGGTCTGCGGGCCCGCCGGGGACCATCCCCGGCGGCGCCGCGGCTCGAAAGGGGTCTATCCCTTCTTCTTCGCGGGCTCGGCCGCCTTGGCCGGCTCGGGGGCCTTGGCCGGCTCGGCCGCGGCCTTCTTCGGCGCCTCGACGCTGAGGTCCATGCCGGGCCAGGTGCGGCCGTGGCAGGCGGGATTGGCGCAGAAGTTGCCGCCGTTCTTGCCCTGCTTGAGCGGCGTGCCGTGGCACTTCTCGCATTCGGGGCCGACGTCGTCGCTGTGCGTGTGCATGAAGTTGGGGCGCTGGTGGCTCTCGGGCTGCTTCTCGCCCACCTTGTCCGGCACGAGCGAGGCGACCGAGCCCTTGCCCTTCTCGCGCGCGACCTCCGGCAGCGCATGGCAAAGCGTGCACTGCAGGCGGATGGCCTCGCCCTTGTCGTTGTAGTGCTTGCCGTCGTGGCAGCGGAAGCACCCGGGCGTGTCGGCGTGGCCCGTGTGGTTGGGGAACGACTTCCACGAGAAGCCCTTCTCCTGGAACGACGACGCCATCAGGATGTCGCGCATCGCCTTGTTGAACTTCTGCTCGGCCTGCTTGTTCTCGGCCGGCGTGTTGGCCTTGGCCGTGGCGTCGGCGATCAGCTTGTCGACCTTGGCCTCGCGGTCCTTCGGCTCGCCGGTGATGTCGGGAAGGGCGTTGATCAGCGCGACGGCGCGCGCCTTGGTCTCGGGCATCGACCGGTCGATCTTGCCCGACCGGATCGCCTCGTCAACGATGTTCGCCGGGTTCGTGAACGGGTGGCCGACCGAGTTGTGGCAGTCATAGCAGGCCATGACCCGCTTCTCGAGCTTCTCGATCTGCGGCACGGTGAGCTTGGACCCCGCGTCGATGTAGGTCACGTTCGATCCGTCGGCCTTCTTCACCTGCACCCAGGGGATCTCGCGGCGCTGCGGGTCCGGCGAGGCGAACGTGATCTCGTTCTGGATGTGCCAGTGGATGCCCTTGGTGTAGCCCTGGCGGATGGCCTCCATGCCCGTGTGCAGCACGAGCGTCGTACGCGTCTCGCTGCTCTCGGGGTCGGTGCCGTAGTGGATCTTGACGTCGATGCTGTCGCGGTGCTCGACGGAGGGCCAGTGGCAGCTCTCGCAGGCCTCGCGGGAAGGCCGCAGCGTGCCGGAGGTGATCGGGCGCTCGTAGCCGAACACCATGCCGTAGAGCTCCTTCACGTGCGTGGGCTTGAGCGCCATCAGCTTGAGCGTGGAATTGCGCCCCATGTGGCACTCGACGCAATTGACGCGCGCGTGCATCCCGACCTTGTGGGCCTGGATCTCCTCCGGGTGCACGGAGTGGCACATGATCGAGCAGAACTGGTTGCTGTTGGAGAATTCCCAGCCCGCGATGCCGGCGGCGCCGACCACCGCGAGCCCCACCAGCCCCAGCACGATCGTGGTGACGGACCCGATCATAAGCGTCTTGCGGCCAATTCGTATGTTCATGGACTTGCGCTCCTCCCGGTTGTGCCCTGCCGGCGCCTTCCCGCGCCTTTCACGATAGCCTCGGTGCCGGACGAGCCGGCCCCGACGCGCGAATTGTAATGCGGCCGCGCCTCAAGTGATCACGCCGTGCACGATGATGATCACGGTGAGGATGCCCAGGATGACGGCCGTGCCGCCCACAAAGTAGCCGAACGTGAGGGTCCAGGGCGTCGGCGCCGTGGTCTCCGCGGCCTGCAACCGGCCCTCGGCCACGAGCCGCCGGTACTCGTTGGGGCGCTCGTCCTTCAGCTCGTGCTCGGGAATGCGGCCGGTGAAGATCACGGTGTCCATCGGGAACTTCTCCGGGCGGATGTGCCCGTTGAAGAAGTGGATGGTGAAGATGAAGCCCACGGCGAGCAGCGCCTCCTCCCCGTGGACGACCGTCGCGACGTTGAAGACCCAGCCCGGCAGGAAGATCGCGAAGAACTGCGGGAACCACAGGAGCAGCCCCGAGCCGCCGATGATCGCCATGCCCCAGAAGACCGCCCAGTAGTCGAACTTCTCCCAGTAGGTCCAGCGGTCGAACTGGGGCCGCGGGCCCTTGCCCACGAACCACTTGAAGTGAAGCCAGATATCGATGATGTCCTGGGGCTGCGGCACCATCGAGTTGGGTCCCCACACCATCGCGAGGAAGCCCGTGCGGCGGATGGCGTCGGCGAAGAGCCGCACGACGTGCAGCAGCCACACGACGATCATCACGCCCGCGCAGATGCGGTGGATTAGGGCGGCGCTCTTGAAGCCGCCGAGCGCCTGCGCGAGGCCTGCCGCCCACTCGTGGTCCGAGAAGAGGGGCGGGATCCCCGTGACGGCGCAGCCGATGAACGTCGTCATCAGGAACGCGTGCATCACGCGGTCGATGCGGTCGAACCGCTCGTAGTACTTCTGCGCGACGGGCGCCGCGGCGCCCGCGGCGCCGGGTACGGTCTGGACGTTGCTGGCCATCAGTGCTTCTCCCCTTCGGGGGCCGTGCCGGCGCGCCTGGCCTTCATCACCGCGAGCGACCGGTAGAGCCACAGGATGGTGTGCAGCCCGAAGAAGGCGAAGACGCCCGCGAGCAGCACCTGCATGAACTTGGTGGTGTAGTACAGGATCAGGCCGCTTTCCTTCTTGTGCTTGTTGGCGTGCGGCTGGAACTTGACGAAGTTGGCGTTGGCCTTCGGGTGGCAGGCCTGGCACGTGGCGACGATGCGCTGCTCCGAGATCTTGGAGTTGGGGTTGCTCTTCGGAAGCACCTCGTGGGCCCCGTGGCAGCTCGCGCAGGTCGCCATGCGGGCGAAGCCGAGGTCCGTCACCTGGCCGTGGTAGGTGTCGCGGTAGGTCTTGATGAACTCCGCGTGGCAGCCGCCGCATTCCTTGATGACGCCGACCTGCCACTTGGGAGTGTTGTGGTCGACGATGTTGTGCGTGCCGTGGCAATCGGTGCAGCCCGGCGCCTGGAGCACGTTGCTCGCGCGGAGCTTGCCGTGCTGGCTGCCGGCCCAGACCTTCTTCACCTTGCCGTGGCAGGTGCCGCAGGTCTCGGGAATGTTGGCGCGCGAGACGGCGCTCTCGGGGTCCTTCTTCGGGCGCATGTCGTGCGTGCCGTGGCAGTCCGTGCACACGGGCACCTTGTCCTTCGCCTTGCCGTCGCCGTGCAGCAGCTTCCCGTGGATGCTGTCGTGGTACATCGCGGTGATGTTGCCGCCGGGGACCTTGCCTTCCCTGATGAGCTTCTCGTTGCCGTGGCAGGCGCCGCAGGTGGACTCGAGGTTGAGCCGGCTCGTCTTCGCGGTCTCGTCGGACGTGGCCTTGATGTCGTGCGTGCCGTGGCAATCGCCGCAGGTGGCGGCGACCATCCTGCCCTCGGCGCGCGCCTTGCCGTGGATCGTGGTCGCGTACTCGCTGACGGCCTTCTCGTGGCAGCTCGCGCACTGCACGGGCTTCACGTCGCCGTGCGGGAACTTGTCGGCGGAGACGTCGGCGTGGCACGCGGTGCAGGTGATGCCCGCCTGCGAGGTGGGATGCTTCTCCA